>NZ_PTRA01000001.1:928893-1238524 GCF_002943425.1 Siphonobacter curvatus | reverse complement strand
CGCCCTTCGGAACTGATCCGACTCTTACACCGAGCGGTGAAGAAAACCCGCGGCCTGGTAGGTACGCTGGCCTTCTTTGATGCCAAGACTCGTACCTGGCAGTTGTGCGGCGTTGGTAATATTGCGACTACGCTGAAAGGAGCTAATTTCTCCAAAAGACATTTTTCGTATAATGGCATCATTGGGATGAATATCCCAACGTCCCTGAACGAACAGACCCTGGTAATGGAAGCCGGACAATACCTGATTTTATGTTCGGACGGCATTCGTTCCCGCTGGGAAACCTATAAATATCCTAACATTACCAAGTACGATTTATCTATTCTGGCCGCTGCCTTGTACAAAGATTACGCCCGTAAGACGGACGATATGTCGATAGTAGTCTGCCGTTTCAATTAATGATTATGCACGAGATAGCCAAAGTCACGCTGGACACCGAAATGGATCTCATCCTGGCCCACAAGCATACCATGAAACTGGCGGAGCTGACGGGTATGTCCCTGGCCTCTCAAACGACATTTGCTACAGCCGTCTCAGAAGTATCTAGAACGGCCATTGATCGGGGCATGGGTGCTTCGCTGATTCTGGGTCTAGACAACCCAAAAGCTCAGGAATGGAACTTGGTAGCCTTACTGAATGATCGGCCCGAGCACGGCCTGGACGAACATCAATTCGGCTTACACTATGCCCAAAAATTGGTGGATTCGTTTCAGGTAAATACCACGAGTGAGAATACCCAGATTTCCCTGTACTTCCGCATTTTTCCGTCTAACCGGATTACGGAGGTAAAAATCAATCAATGGAAGTCCCTCTTCCAGAATGAACTGGCCCTGTCGCCGTACGAAGAAATCAAGCGTAAAAATCGACAGCTACACGCCCTGGCGGATCGACTCAAGGAAAGCGAAACCCGCTACCGTACCCTGACGGATTCGCTCCCGCTGATTATCTGTACGGTTAACCCTCAAGGTAAGTTACTATACGCGAATGAATGGCTGGTCACCTATACGGGCATGACCATCCAGACGATCAATGACCGGCACTGGCAGGGGCTTTTTCACGCAGAAGACCCTGCCGCTCAATCTGCTTTTTGGATGGATGTTTTGAAAAAACTTCAGCCTTTTCAATTTGAAGTGCGTATTCCCGAAGCCCAAACACAACAGTATCGCTGGCACATGGCTTCTTTTGCCCCGATGTTTGATGAGAAGAAAACGCTGACGCACTGGTCAGGTTTTTTCGTAGACATACACGCTCAGAAAACTATTGAAAAGACGCTACAAGCTAACGAAGCCCTGAAGCATACGCAACAGAAACTCGAAGAATATCAGCAGGAACTGGAATCGAAAGTAATTGAGCTGAACCGCAGTAACGAAGAATTGGCTCAGTTTGCGTACGTAGCCTCGCACGATTTGCAGGAGCCCTTACGCAAAATTCAGTCGTTCAGTACCATGCTTCGGGTTCATTACGTGGCAGATTTGAAGCCCGAAGTGACCAGTCTGCTCGAACGGATGCACAGCTCCGCTGAACGCATGCACGGCCTCATCAAAGACCTGCTTACCTACTCGCGACTCAATACCCAACCGCAGCCTTTTCAAGTAGTATCGCTGACGGAAGTTTTTACTGATGTATTGGAAGACTTGGATTCAGTGATCCAGTCCAGCAATGCCCAAATCGACCTGGGTCCTTTACCCGCGGTGGCGGGTAACAGTCAGCAACTGCATCAGCTGTTTCAGAATCTCGTTTCCAATGCCTTGAAATTCGTCCCGGAGGACCGTACGCCACAGATTCGTATCTACGCCCATACGTCCGAGCATTTACCGTCAAAGGTACTTTACGACAATCGCTGCGTGTGCATCACCGTAGAAGACAACGGCATTGGTTTCGATGAGCAATACAAAGACCGGATTTTCCAGCTTTTCCAACGTCTCCATACTCGCAGTGAATACGTCGGTACGGGCATTGGATTGACCATCTGCAAAAAAGTAGCGGAATTACATGGGGGCACCATTGAAGTGAAAAGCGTGCCCGGAAAAGGATCGACCTTTAGCGTATATCTGTGTAAAGGCTAGTAAGGGCAAAAAAAAATGGCAAACCACGAACCGCTACAACCGCCTACCCTTGCTTCGGTCAAGACCTGGGGGATTCAGCAGGAGCTGGCCTGATTTGCCGCTGCAAAGATGGTTTTATTTTGTGCCGAAGTCAAGTCTCAGCGTAACTTTGCAGGATGAAAAAGTTTCGTACGCTTCCGGTATACACTCTATTACTAGGCCTATCTCTCTGGCTGTCAAGCTGTAATTCTTCGAATAAACATTTAGAAGAAGGCCGAAAATTATTGGGTGAAAATAAAATAAACGAGGCCATTACTGCCCTAAATGAAGCCGTATCGGCCGATGCAGGCAACGCACAGGCTCTAAATGCCCGGGGCGTGGCTTACTATCAGCTCAAAGATTACTCCAACGCACTGCTCGATTACGAACAGGCCATGAAGGCCGATTCATCGCTGTATCTGCCCTATTTCAATCGGGCTAAACTCCGGATTGCCCAGAATGATTTCGAGTCGGCGATCAAGGATTTTAGTAAAGCGGCAACGCTGGCTCCTGATTCCGCCGAAATTTACCTCAATCGTGGTTTTGTATACGCCGAGCTAAAGCTTCCCCAGAAAGCCACGCCCGACTTCGACAAAGCAGTACAGCTAGCTCCCAAGAACGCGGAAACTTATTTCGTTCGGGGGAATCTATACCTGGAACAGAAAAACTATCCCTCGGCTATTCGTGATTACGAGCAGGCGGTTGGGTTACGTTCCGATTTTCCGAAAGCCTTTTACAACATGGGACTGGCCCAGAATCTGGTGGGAAATCGGGAAGCGGCCTGCTTGAGCTTCCAGCAAGCTAAAAAACTAGGGTATGCCGAAGCGGCCGATGCCGTTGCAACGTTCTGTAAATAGTTCTTTTCTTGATTTCCGATGAAATACCTGGCTTTACTACTGGTTCCCGTTTTCGTACTGTTTGCCAGCTGGCAATACAACGACCCCGATCCACTGCTCTGGGGTACGATTTATCTCCTTGCGGCGTATGCCGCTTTTCGGGCTTTTCAGGGAAAGTTTAACCGCGAGATGCTTCTGGTTTTATTAATTTGGTCGGCGGCCTGGGCCATTAGCTCCTGGTCGCAGATGACAGCCTGGGAGGGTTTCTTTTCCGAAGGAGAAGGTCTGACCATGAAAACTCCCAATCAAGAATTAGCCCGCGAAGCTTGCGGATTGGGAATTGTAGCCGTGGCTTACTTGCTTTTTTTAGGAATGAGCTTTTCGCAAAAGCGTTCCTAATTGAAAGGAAAAGGGGAGCTTATCAGCTACCCTTTTCCTTAGTAACTTAATTCCGTTAAGGATTTCTTCATGCTACCGGTAGTCGCCAGTCTCGAATGCCAGCTGAAGGCTTCTTCCAGCACGTGCGGCGTGTGGCCGCCCCGCTGACACGCCCGCTCGTAGTACGATTTCAATTCGTCCCGGTAGTCCGGATGTACGCAATTGGCAATAATCACTTTCGCCCGCTCCCGGGGGGCCAGTCCGCGTAAATCGGCGAGCCCCTGATCCGTTACCAGAATATCAACGTCATGCTCGGTATGATCCACGTGCGAAGCCATCGGTACCACGTGTGAAATAGCATTTTCCTTCGAGGCAGCCTGTGTTACGAAAATGCTCAGGAAGGCATTGCGGGCGAAATCGCCGGAACCACCAATCCCATTCATCATGTGCGTACCGCTTAAGTGCGTAGAGTTGACGTTTCCGTAGATGTCAAACTCAATGGCCGTATTGATGCCAATCACGCCCATGCGGCGGATGACTTCCGGGGCGTTACTGATGTTTTGCGGCCGGAGGACGACTTTATCGCGATACAGGTTCAGGTTATCCATAATCCGGTGATACCATTCTTCCGAAACCGTAATGGACGACGCAGAAGCGTAGGTCATTTTTCCGGCATCAATCAATTCGAAGGTACTATCCTGCAACACCTCCGAATACATGGTCAGATTTTCGTAATCGCTCTTCAAAAATCCAGACATTACGGCATTGGCCACTTTACCAATACCCGCCTGCAAGGGTAAAAGCGATTTCTTGAGCCGTCCCTGCTTCACTTCGTTTTTAAAGAAATCCAGCAAGTACTCGGCAATGGCCGTCGTCTTCACATCCGGCGGCACTACCGTTGCCGGACTATCCGGAATGTTGGTGATGACAATCGCTACGATTTTCTCGGGATCAACGGGGATGGAGGTACGGCCAATTCGGGAAGAAGGCGAGGTAATCGGAATAATGGAACGTTCAGGATAGCCTCCCGTTAGAAATATGTCGTGAAGCCCCGACAAACCCAACGGCATCGAAAGATTCACCTCCACGATCACCTGCTGGGCCAGAGCCGCAAAGTGAGCCGAGTTCCCCACGGACGTGGTAGGTACCAAACTTCCATCTTCCTCAATCTTGGTTACTTCAATAACGGCAATGTCCACCGGTGGCAGGTGTTTGTTCTGGAGTTGCTCAACGGTTTCGTAGAGGTGATGGTCGATGAACATCACTTCCCCCGCATTAATACTCTTCCGCAATACCGGATCCACCTGAAACGGCATGCGTCGGCTGAGTACGTGACTGGTTGTTAGAGCTGCATCCGTATTATGTCCCAACGAAGCTCCCGTGAGTAAGGTAATATGCAGGGGTTTAGCCTGAGCCCGACTGGCTAGGGCGGGCAATACGGCCTTGCTATCGCCAGCTTTGGTAAAACCGCTCGACCCTACGACCATCTGGTCTTTGATGAGAGCGGCTGCCTGATCGGCTGTTACTATTTTATCGATGAGTTCCCGGCGTAAGATTCGGTCCTGATACATAATTCTTGAATGGTTTTTTGAGCACATTCAGGGTATTCTCTGGATGTACTAAATCATTAACAAAACAAGCGTACGTATGCTCCAATTGCACTGACTTTTGTGAGTTGGCGAGTATACAGAAATCAGTTTCCATAAAAAAAACACGCCCGTTGTGCGAGCGTGTTTCCTATACGTAAGCTTAGACCGTTATCCGGAAGCATTCTCCGTGGTTTCGAATAATCCAATCGGACCAACGATTGGGTTCGGTAAGCATTCTCTTTCTAATGTTTGATTTCGCGAATCTTAATGTTACGGAACCACACGGTATCGCCGTGATCCTGCAAACTAAAACGGCCCGTAGCAGCTTTGGCAAAATCGGGCATAGACTTGAATTTCGACTTAGCGACCATTTCCGCAAACTGAGGCGTACTCATGTCCGTTTCCACCACTTTCACGTCATTTTGATAGATCGTGAATTTGCCCTGATCCAGTACTACCCGCATGGAATTCCACTGTCCGGCGGGATTCGCATTCTGGGGTTGAGCCGGAATCAGATCGTACAAACTACCCGCCCGATGGCTTTCGAGTTTGCTATCGGAGTGCCGCTCGTTGTCGATTACCTGAATTTCGGGACCCGTCAACCAGGGGTAGCGGTACTTCTTGCTTTCCACGACGTGAAACATTACCCCGCTGTTGCCATTTTCAGCAATCTTGGAATCATACTTTAATTCAAAATCGGTGAATTCAGCGTCCGTTACAATATCTCCGGCAGTTGCTCCGGATTTGCGAGCCTCGGCATCCAGCTTCAGGGCTCCATCTTCCACTTTCCAGGCAGTACCCACACCCTGACTGTTATACGTATGCCAGCCGTTGGTTGTTTTTCCGTCAAAAAGTAATTTAAACCCTGTTTTTTTTTCTGCTTTGGAAAGCTTGTTGGGAGATTGGGCAAGACAAGCAACGGTCATCAGCGACAGAATGCCAATTAATGTCTTCTTCATGAATCTGAGGTTAACTAGTTGAAATGCAATGGTTTGCTTATCGACCACTGAAAGAAAGATGCGTATACGCCTCTCCGCCCGCGTCGATGCCGGACAAAGCTAGTGGCAAAAACGCGATTGCCTGCCGGGAAAGCGACATTTTCTTCGGTACGAACAGGGTTTATTTTTTATCCCAAAAACCCTTTACGCCTTGAAATCCAGTCGTTTACTCTACACACGCATGCGTACTTGCGATTACTCTGCCTTCCGACCATAAGGCCATTTTATTCGACGTACGTTTTTTTCGTCTCAGTATTTTCGAAAATGGTCTTCTTATCCAAAGAATCCCTACTTCCTAAAGTAGAAACGTACGACTAATCCTCTTCAAGGGCTATCTTTACAAGCGATTTAATGACCTCTCTATTTCTATTAAAATTCTTTAATTGGAACCAGATGGAGGGGGGAATGTTTACGTTTGTATTCCGCAATCAACGCATCCAAGTCCCGTACTATCCCTAGCGGGCAGTAATTTCGTGGTTCTGATCCTCCGATGCGTGATGTATTAACTCTTTGATTACCGTATGCCATCGTCTAAAAATAATCTTCATAACAAGCATGTTTTAATTTGTCGTACCGATGCCGTGGGAGATATGGTTTTGGCGATGCCGGTTTGTGGTTTAATCAAGGAATACTTCCCAACCTGTAAAATTTCCGTTTTAGGACGTACGTATACCCGAGATATCGCTCAGGCTAGTCAGCACATTGATGGTTTTGTCAATTTTGATGACTGGCAGGGGAAAAGTGTGGAAGAAATTAATACGATGCTGGCCGCCGAAAAGATTGATGTAGCCATTCACCTGAAAGATTTAAGTACGGTGGCCTGGCAACTGAAACGAGCCGGGATCAAGAAACGAATCGGTACCACCAACCGGGTGTATCACTGGTTTACCTGTAATACGCTCGTACCACTCAGCCGGAAAAACTCCGGTTTACACGAGGCTCAGTTAAACGTAAAATTGCTCCAGGGCCTCAATATTAAACGGGACCTTTCTTGGAATGAAGTTTCGGATTATTATGGCCTCAGTCGCTTTCAACCACTCAATCCAACGTTTGAAGCCCTGCTATCGCCCGATAAATTTAATCTGATTATTCATCCCAAATCGCACAAAAACAGTAAGGAATGGAGTCTGGACAATTACTCGAAACTCGTTCACCGGATTGACCAGAATCGCTTTAAAGTCTTCATCAGTGGTTCACAAAAAGAGCATGAAGAACTCCTGCCCTGGGTACAGCAGCACGAAGGCCTGATTACCGACATTAGTGGGCAACTTCCCTTGAATCAATTCATTACCTTCATCAGCAAAGCTGACGGCCTGATTGCCTGTAGTACGGGTCCCGTACACATTGCGGCAGCAGCGGGTATCTTTACCCTAGGTCTGTACACGGATATTAAAACCAAGGATGCGGGTCGCTGGGGACCGGTCGGAAAGAAAGCCGAATCGTTGACGGCCGTTAATGCCGACATGGAAACGATTACGGTAGACGATATTCTAAACAAAATAAACGCCTGGCAGAAGCCCTAGGCGTTCCATAAAAAAAGAGTCCGGATACTGAATCCGGACTCTCTTTTTATACCCTTTATCTGCCGTTTGGTTTACGACAAACCCAGTACTTTTTTATTAAACGCATCATCCGAACCCGTACCAGCGAAATCGTCAAAAGCCCGCTCGGTTACGCGAATGATATGGCTTTCAATGAAGGGGGCTCCTTCAGCGGCTCCCTGCTCGGGATGCTTGATGGCACACTCCCACTCCAGTACGGCCCAGCCATCGTAATCGTATTGAGCCATTTTACTGAAGATGCCACTGAAATCCACCTGTCCATCACCGAGTGAACGGAAGCGTCCGGCCCGATCTACCCAACCCTGGTAGCCACCGTACACGCCCTGCTTACCCGTAGGGTTGAACTCGGCGTCTTTCACGTGGAAGGCGTAAATCCGGTCGTGGTAGAAATCGATGAACTGCAGGTAATCCAGCTGCTGCAGCAGGAAGTGACTCGGATCGTAGTTGATCCCCGCCCGTGGGTGGTTATTCACTTTTTCGAGGAACATCTCGAAGGAGATACCATCGTGGAGGTCTTCTCCGGGGTGTAACTCAAAACCTACGTTTACGCCCGCTTCGTCGAAAGCATTCAGAATGGGCGTCCAGCGTTTAGCCAGTTCCGTAAAGGCCATGTCCACGAGTCCAGCCGGACGTTGGGGCCAGGGATAGACAAATGGCCAGAGTAAAGCTCCGGAGAACGTTACGTGCGAGGTTAAACCCAGATTCTGACTGGCTTTCGCCGCCAGAATCATTTGTTCGGTAGCCCAGGCCTGCTGTCCTGCAGGATCATTTGCCAGTTCAGCCGGACCAAAGCCCGAAAACATCGTGGCATATGAAGGATGTACGGCTACGAGCTGTCCCTGCAAGTGCGTGGACAATTCGGTAATCTCGACACCGATGTCGGCAAGTTTGCCCTTCAGCTCATCGCAGTAGGTCTTGGATTCGGCCGCTGTTTTCAGGTCGATCATTCGGGGATCACCACTGGGCAGCTGAAGTCCCTTGTAACCCAGATTCGCCATGTAACGGGCGATACTATCGAGTGAATTAAATGGCTCCGTATCTCCTAAAAACTGAGCCAGGAAGATACCCGGTCCTTTTAGTGTTTTCATAGTAAATTAGTTTTGAGTGAGTGCATGATCGAATGAGGACATGAGTTACGCACTCATTCGATCATTGCACCATATTTTACACCTCCACCCAGGCTTGCTTGGTGTTGGATTCGAGAATCTTTTCGCAAATCAGTAACTCGCGGTATCCGTCGGCAAACGTCGGGAAGGTTGGTTTTTCCGGCATTTTACCCGCTTCGATGGCGGCGTAAACTTCCTTGAACATTTGCTTGGACGTATCAGCGAAACCTTCGTTGTGTCCACCGGGGAAGGTGATAATCGAGCGAACGTCGGGGTGCACCAGCGACGGATCCCGCAACAGTACTTCATTCGCTCCATCGCGTTTACCGATCCACAACTCGTTGGGAGCTTCGGAATTCCAAGCAAAGGATTTTTTCGATCCGGCGATTTCGAGTTTTAGCTGGTTCTTCCGGCCTGCTGCCACTTGTGATACCGTAATCACGCCGCGGTTTCCATTGTTGAAACGGAGTAGTACGTTGGCGTGGTCTTCCGTCGTGATGGGTACGTCGGCGTAATCTTCGGGTTGCAACATTTTGCCCGAGTAGGTTTCTACGGGCTTCAATGGCTTCTTACGCGTTTTATGAATGATGTTGAAATCCGCAAGTACGGCTACGGTTTTCAGGCCGGTGATGTACTCGATGATGTCCATCAGGTGCGAGCCGATGTCGGCAATCGCCCGGCTGTTGCCCGACTTATCGGGTTCCAGACGCCAGCTGTAATCGGTTTCGTAGAACAGCCAGTCCTGGAGGTACGAGCCCATTACAGAGTACACGTCGCCCAGTTCGCCACTTTCGTGCATGGCTTTCATCTGACGAGCCAGCGGATAATATCGCAGGTTGAAGTGAACGGCATTCACCAGACCCGTCTGAGCGGCCAGTTCTACCAGTTCTTCGGCTTCGTGGAGGTCTTTAGCCAGCGGTTTTTCGCAAACCACGTGTTTACCCGCCAACAGAGCCGCTTTTGACTGCGAATAGTGAAGGAAGTTAGGCGTACAGATATGCACGACCTGAATGTCATCCTGCTTCAGCAATTCATCGAAAGTATATGAACGCTCGATGCCCAACTGAGCAGCTTTCGTAGCGGCGAGTTCAGCGGTTACTTCGCAGAGGGCGGCTACTTCTACATTCGGCAAACGCCGCAACGCCTCAATGTGAGCGGGTCCAATGAAGCCCGTACCAACTACGCCTACTTTAATTTTGGTCATTTTTTGAATTTTATTTGAGAAGGTTTGAAATGTTTGAGGTATGAAAATTACATGAGGTTTCTGTCACTTAACGTATCTTCTTCGCCCTGAAAACTAAGCTCTGGAAGTATTTATTCGCTACTTCCGTAAGGCAATTCCGATTTCTTCACTTTATAGCGAATGCCTGAAATTTCTGATTTCTTCAACTGTTCAATAAACGAATAAAGCATTTTTGAAAGCGTCAGGCATTTGTTCTTAGTGGCCTCAAACTCTTCTTGGGTTAAATACTGTAAGTCACAAGATCGATAAAGTTGCGAACGCGTTTCGCCCGCTGGACCTTTGGCTATGGTAAGAAATTGAATAAACTCTTTCCTACTCCCTCTCTCGAAACCTTCCGCAATATTATCCATAACGGATCCGGAAGAAGCCCGAATTTGATTCTTTAAAGGATGATCCTGAACAAAAGGCTGTTGCGTCGTAAATCCGTAGACTTCCCTACTAAGCTCACGGGCAAGTTTCCAGATAACCAAATCTTCAAAACGTTGAACAGTAGCCATGTAAAGAAATTAAACCGTACTCAGATTCAGTAACGACCCTAAGCATTCATTCAAACAATCCAACGTTCTTACACTTTATCAAACTTATTTCTTACTCAAACTTCGTCCAAACGGCTCCATTGCTGTTCGACTTCAGCACCGTATCAATGAACGCCATTCCGCGTACCCCTGCTTCCACGCCAGGGAAATCGAAATCGGGATCAGGCTCCTGACCGGCTTCCTTCGCCCGCACGGCAAAAGCGAAGTTACGGTACAGATTGGCAAAGGTTTCCACGTATCCCTCCGGGTGACCGGCGGGCTGACGTGTGTGTACCTGAGCCGCCCGGGACTCGGCATTCACTCCCGTACGAATAATGCGGGACCCTTTTTCCTGATTGGTCCAAACCAGCGTATTGGGTTCCATTTGTCGCCATTTCAGACCGCCCAGTTCGCCGTATACGCGGATGTTCAGGTCATTCTCCTCGCCGTTGCAAATTTGACTGTTGTGCAGAATACCCTTAGCTCCGTTTTCAAAATGAAGCAGCATGTTGGCATCGTCATCGAGCTGGCGACCTTCCACAAAAATCGTCAGGTCAGCGAGCAATTCCGTAATCTTCAGACCAGTGATGTATTCCGCCAGGTTTTCGGCGTGCGTACCAATGTCGCCCACGCCACCAGCGGCCCCACTCTTGGAAGGGTCCGTACGCCATGCGGCCTGCTTATTTGTACCGCTCGATTCCACCAGTTGAGACAACCAGCCCTGCGGATACTCGACAATCACTTTGCGTACCTTGCCGATGGCTCCGGATTTGATCAGGTGACGGGCTTCCTTCACCATGGGATAAGCCGTGTAATTGTGCGTCAGACAAAACACCAGATTCGTCCTTTCCCAAATCGCTTTTAATTCTTCGGCTTCGGCCCGGTTTAACGTAATGGGCTTGTCCAGTACGACGTGAAAGCCGTTTTCCAAAGCCATTTTCGCGGGCGGAAAGTGCATGTGGTTGGGAGTTACGATGGATACAAAATCCATACGTTCACCCTCCGGAAGTTCTTTTTCCCGCCGAATCATTTCTTCAAAGCTGCCGTATACCCGATCCTCCGGCAAATACAGGGCTTTACCCGTTTCTTTTGACTTTTCAGGATTAGAACTAAAGGCTCCGCAAACGAGCTCAATTTCGCCATCTAAAGCGGCTCCCCGACGGTGTACAGAACCAATGAAAGCATCGAGACTGCCTCCAATCATTCCCATTCTGAGTTTTCTGGCCATGGATAGAGGTTTTTGACTACGTGTGAATGTTTAATGGAAAGGTATGGACGGAAGAAAATACGCTGCCGCATCTCTGCGATGTACCCTGATTTTAGTACTAAACGGTCAGGCAAAATGTTTTCGGCAGGCGGTAATCCTTCTTCTTCCTTCGATACAAGCTGCCAAAGTTTGACAAGAAAATGCATATTTCAAATGAAGAATCGACATAAGCCGGAGAAAGTACCGGTTTGGCATACCGAATTTTTCACGCTTGCGTTTCAAGAATAAACCCTATTCTTTCTAGCAAAAATGCCCATCTTTTCGTTTTTTAGCCGAACTATTCATACGCACATTTCCTGTGCTAAACGTCAACTAATTCATACTAAACCCTTTATCTAAACCTCAATGGCTATGATACAGTCCGTTAACCGGGATCGTTTGTTTCTGGCAAGCTGCTTCGGTCTTATTACCACTGCCATGATTTTTGGAATTCGGGCCGGAATTCTTCCCCAACTGGGTGCAGAATTTGGGCTTACCTCCAAAGAACTTGGCTACGTAAACCAAATGGCTTTTCTAGGCTTCCCTATTGCCATGATCGTAGGCGGCCCGCTGTACAACATCATCGGTCCCAAACGAATTGTATGGGTGGCTTTCGTAACGCACCTGATCGGGATTGTCAGTACCATTTTCGCCGACGGTTTCTGGACTTTACTGCTTTCTACCTTCTTTGTTGGTTTTGGTAACGGTACCATCGAAGCCGCCTGTAACCCCATGGTAGCCGATATGTACGAAGGTAATCAAACGACTAAGATGCTGAGCCGCTTTCACATGTGGTTTCCCGGCGGTATCGTCATCGGAAGTCTGGTCTCTAAATTCATGACCGACGCCGGACTGGGTTGGCAGTTACAGATGGGGGTTATTCTGATTCCCTTGGTGTTGTACGGCGTTCTGTTTTTTGGTCAGTTATTCCCGGAGAGTACGGCCGAAGAAGGTCACTCCAACACGACCAACATCAAGGCTATGCTTTCACCGCTGTACATTTTCATGCTGATCTGTATGGCCCTGACGGCTATTTCAGAATTCGGTCCGGAGCAATGGGTAGGTCCTATCCTGGAAAAAGCCGGAGCCAGCCCCATGCTGATTTTGGCACTGGTGACGGGCTTGATGGCCGTTGGTCGTTACTTTGCCGGACCTCTGGTACACAGCCTTAATCCCACGGGCGTACTCTGGGCTTCCTCGGTTATTGCTACGATCGGTATTGTACTGATGAGTCAGGCTACGGGTGCTATGGTTTATGTTTCGGCGGTCATCTTCGCCATCGGTGTATGCTACTTCTGGCCTACGATGATCGGTTTTGTGGCCGAATACATTCCTAAATCCGGAGCCTTCGGGATGTCCATTATTGGTGGCATGGGGATGTTCTCTACGTCCATTTTCCAACCAATCATTGGTGGCTGGATTGACGATGAAATGAAAAATGCTACCGCACGCGGACTGACGGGCGATGCCGCTCAACTGGCTGCCGGACAGGAAACCCTCGATAACATGGCCATTTTCCCGGCCATTCTGATTATCGCCTTCGGTGTACTGTGGTTTGTGATGCGTAACAAAAAACCCGGTCATCACCACGATGAAACGCTGGCCGCTCAACAGCCTCAGTTATAATTTTTGTCTACATTTGTATAAAGTTTAGGCAGATGAAGGCTGGAAAGACGGACGTTTTTCCAGCCTTTTTTACTATTCCAATCCCTCTTTTCACTCCTTTATGAAATACTTCGTTCTAATAACCAGCCTCCTCACGAGCCTTACGGCTTCGGCTCAGGTTCAGCTACAAAAACTCTGGGAAACCGATTCGACCCAACTTCGTACACCCGAGTCCGTACTGGTAGATCCAGCCAGCAGTTCTATTTACGTCAGTAACATCGACGGCAAACCCTGGGAGGCCGATGGCAAAGGCTTCATTTCGACGCTGGCCGCCAATGGTCAGGTACAAACACTGAAATGGGCCGAGGGTCTCAACGCTCCCAAAGGCATGGGAATTTCGAAGGGCAAAATGTACGTAGCGGATATTACTGAAATTGCGGTTATTAACGTCCGCAGCGGCCATATCGAACGAAAACTAAAACCCGAAGGAGCCGTAAACCTCAATGATGTAACCGTTGGCCCTAACGGCGATGTGTACGTGACGGATTCGGGCAATAGCCGGATTTATCACGTAAAAGGTAAAAACGTATCGGTATACCTGGAAAGCCCCGAGTTACAGCGGCCCAATGGCATTAAATTCGTGGGTGACCGGATGTTTGTACTGACTTCCGGCAGTGGCGTTTTCTACGAAGTAAATTCGGATAAAAGCTTGAAGAAACTCGCTGAAGGGTTGCCCTCCGGCGATGGTATCGAACCCGACGGTACTAACTTTTTCCTCTCGCGTTGGGAAGGGGTTCTGCACTACTGGTACGCTGCCGATGGCAAACTCGTTCAGGTGCTGGATACGCGAGCTCAAAAGAAAAACTGTGCCGACATTGGCATCGATCAAGGCAAGAAAGTGCTGTACGTACCTACGTTCAATGGGAATACGGTAGCTGCTTACCAGATTCCCTAGATGACCTTCGACCCGGGTTGGACTAAGTTTACCAAAAAGACCCGGGTCGATGTGCTCATTTTTAAACTGTATCCATGAAAAGGTTGTCGCAAATGTCTTGTAGATTCTTTTTTCAGGCGGATAAACGCTTCCTGGTCATTTCTCTTGAACAAAAGCCATAAAACGCATAAACTTTAAAAGAAAGAAAATTTTTTTCAGGCGATGGCTTGCGTTCGCGTCTGACAATCCCTTATCTTTGCACCACGTTAAACGAAACGGCTTAGCAAATCGCAAAAAACGTATCGATTAATACCTTAAATGGTCCGTTCGTCTAGGGGTTAGGACGTATCCCTTTCACGGATAAAACACGGGTTCGATTCCCGTACGGACTACCAATATTGGCAAAGAGCTCTGAGCAATCAGGGCTTTTTTTTTGCTTTCTTTTCAGTAAGATTTCGATTGGAACGGTCCTTTAAAACCGTATCCCTGCCCTAGCTTCAAAATATCTTGCTTCTTGGTAAACTCGCGTACTTTTGGTGATAGGTCTCGTCATTACTGAATCAGCCTTGCTTCTACCACTGAATCCTGGTAAGGATTGGGTTATTCCTGATTCAGCCTTCCTTTTTTACCAGACTAACAGAAAATTCCCGCCTTGAACCTTTCCCGTATTTCTGTGCTATTCTTCCGCTGAAATGAGCTATTCCGGCCCGTATGCGTCCCCCTACCTTTGTAACGTCAAAAGGCACTCAAGCCTAATCAGATTTTACAAAACAACGCACGATCATGTCGAAAGTCATTTTTATTACCGGAGCATCTAAAGGATTTGGCAAATTATGGGCAGAAGCCTTCCTCAAACGCGGCGATAAAGTAGCCGCTACGGCCCGCAATACCGAAGCCCTCAACGATTTGGTGAGCACCTACGGCGAGAATATTTTACCCCTCACCCTCGATGTCAATAACCGGGAAGAAGTCCATACTATCGTGCAGAAAATCGAGCAGCACTTTGGCCGGATCGATGTACTGATCAACAACGCGGGCTACGGGCTTTTCGGAACAACGGAAGAAACTACTGAAGCCCAGGCCAGATTGCAAATGGAAACCAACTTCTTTGGCTCACTGTGGGTTGCTCAAGCCGTATTGCCCGTGTTCCGGAAGCAGAAAAGCGGCCACCTGATTCAGGTTTCCAGCTTTCTGGGTCTGACAACCTTGCCGATGCTGGGCCTGTACAATGCCTCCAAATTTGCGGTAGAAGGATTAATCGAAACCATTGGCTCGGAAGTAGCTCATCTGGGTATTAAGACTACACTGATCGAACCCAACGGCTACGCTACTGACTGGGCGGGTGCCTCAGCTATCCAAACCTCCAGCGACATTGCCGACTACGCTCCGGTACGGGAAGCCTTTAGTAATTCCAGTGAAAGTGCGGATACCTGGGGTAAACCCGAAGCGACGGTACAACCGATTCTAAGTATCGTCGACAATCCGAATCCACCGCAACGACTGTTGCTGGGTAAAATGGCCTACTATGGCATGCATCAGGTGTATACTCAACGTCTCAAAGACATTGAAGCCTGGAAAGAGGTAAGTATTGCCGCTCACGGTCATTAAATGCTTACGTAATCGGGACGAACGTAATTTCTAATCGCTAACGACGGCTTCTCGCTTTCAAATCGAACGCCCCTTGCTTTTTTTCGAAGGGTACGTATGGCGATGATACCGATGAAGTAACTGGTTATCAAATCAATAGGTTATAGCCCAGTTGAGACAAGACTTATTCTGTAAAAAAATTAGCAGTAAAGGGGCAAAAAGACTTGCGTTCGCCTCATTTATTTACTTATCTTTGCACCTCGTTAAACGGAAGAGGATAGCAAAATAGCTAAAATGAACCGAATAACGATGCAAAATGGTCCGTTCGTCTAGGGGTTAGGACGTATCCCTTTCACGGATAAAACACGGGTTCGATTCCCGTACGGACTACAGATAACAGAATATTGACCAGCCCGAAGCCACTAGCTTCGGGTTTTCTGTTTTTATAGCTTCCGAGCATTTGCATTTTAAATTAGCGATGGCAAGCTTTAAGAACTTTTCATCTCCTTCTTTCGCAAGACTTCTATTTTAGAAGCTGTACGGTATAATTTATTCCGGCTTAAAAGGCTGACCTTACGCTAGAGAGATGTGAGTTAAATAGGAAGTGGCTATATTTACTCTGCAAAACCAACGAGCCATGGAAATAGCCAACGAGAAACCGAGAAGAGTACATCAGGGACGTAACGTCAAGCGCTTCCGCGAAATGCTGGGTATCAAGCAGGAGGCATTGGCTCACGAGCTAGGCGACAACTGGAGTCAGAAACGCGTGTCGCTGCTGGAAAACAAGGAAGCCATTGAACCGGAAGTTCTTAGCCAGGTGGCCAAGGCGCTTAACGTATCCGAGGAGGCGATCAAGAACTTTGACGAGGACTTTGCTATCAACATCATCTCTAACACTTTTAACAATAACGATAACTCGGCAACCCTGCAGGGACATTACATTAACTATAATCCTTCCTTCAATCCAATAGAGAAAATCGTCGAGCTCTACGATGAGAAAGTGGCCCTGCTTGAGCGCCTGTTAGAAAGTGAGCGGGAGAAGATACAGATCCTGCTTAAGCAAAGGAGAGACTAACTGTATTTGTAAAATGCTGGTGACTTCGCTTTAACATGAGGATGTTAGAAATTAACGCTTTGATTATGGCAGATTCTTTACAAGATTATGCCGATACTAAGCTCTGTAGACTTACATTAACCTCTAGTGTTAAAAGCTGTTCAATACAAAACAAGCGCTCTACTTACGGGGCTACCTCCTCTTGTATTACTTCAGCCGTTTAAGGCAAGAAGCTCTAATCCCCTAACTGCTCACCATATACCATTTCATGTTACAGGATGAGTTTTCCGAAATAATCGCCCTCATACAACAGGCAAGACAGACAGCGCTGCAAGCAGTTAACACTGAGCTGATCAATCTTTATTGGCAGGTAGGGGAATATATCAGCAGGAGGATTGCTAGTGCCAAATGGGGAGAGAAGATGGTAGACGAGCTAGCCCGATACATCACTAGGAACCACCCTGAGCTCAAGGGCTTCAACCGTAGGGGACTCTACCGCATGAAGCAGTTCTATAATACTTATGCCGCCAGCAACCTATTACCAGCGCAGATTCAACCAGCTAAAAAGTCTGAAGAAAAAACAACAGAAATTGTGTCATCGGCAATGACACAATTAGATCGGAAGGATATTCGGGACAGTATACTAGCCAAGGTAAGTTGGACACACCATTTGGTGCTTCTATCTAGGGCGAAAAGTGAAGAGGAGCGTGTGTTCTACCTTCGTCTGTGTATCAAAGAAAAATATAGCGTCAAGCAGCTTGAACGACAGATTAATAGCAGCGTTTATGAACGTGTAATGCTAGCAAGGGAAAGTCAACACCAGTCGCTGAAGGTTTTGCAGCAGGATGTAACGGATGTTTTCAAAGACAGCTATGTATTTGAGTTTCTCAACCTGCCGGAGCCTCACAGTGAGGGAGTCCTACAAAAGGCGCTTATTAACCAGATGAAAAGCTTTATTCTGGAGCTAGGCGGGGACTTTCTCTTTATGGGCGAAGAGTATAAGCTCCAGGTCGGCAACAGCGACTTCTTCGTGGACCTATTGTTCTATCACCGGGGACTCCAGTGCTTGGTGGCTATCGAGCTGAAGGCGGACAAATTTCGGCCGGAGCACTTGGGCCAGTTGAACTTTTACTTGGAAGCCTTGGACAGAGACGTAAGAAAGGCGAACGAAAACCCCAGTATCGGTATCCTACTCTGCAAGGACAAAGATGTGGAGGTAGTTGAGTACGCTCTTAGCCGAAACCTTTCCCCCGCCTTAGTCTCAGAGTACAGAACCCAGTTGCCTGACAAGACACTGTTACAGAAGAATCTGCATAAGCTCTTTGAGGCAATCTTGAATGATAGTAACTAACGGTTCTCTTTTTAAGTTGCGGCGGATTCAAAATAGATTGAGAGTTCTTCATGACTGTTTTAGTAGCTTTCTATAGGCGTCTAATCAAGTTTAAAATAAAAGATTCAACGGTTGCACTACAAGCGATAGCTTTGATGATAGATCAAACAGTAGCTTACGGTTAATGAATAAATCTTTACTCAAGTTACAAACGTAAACAGGCTCCCGATAAAAATAGTAGCTGTTCTCTTGATATATCAGACACATAGAGCTTAGTGACCAAATCCGCTTGTCTGTTTTAACTCATAGCCCTTCCTAACCATGCTACTTGTGAAGGTAAAACCATTGCCTCTCTAAATTAGTGTTTATGCCTTGGCTGTAAACTGCTCTATTTATCGGATCCGTTCTTTCAACATCTGTCCAACGAATCTTAGCTCAGATATAAAACTAACTATGCTGGCTGCATATTTTTTAATATAAAAGTACCCCATAAGGCCAAACACTTTATGGGGTACTGTATTATTCACCTCTTTTTATATGAAGTCTTCCCTAAGTCGTAAACGTAAAAGCTTTCCGCAGTAATTCCAGACTTTTAGGTACCGCCGTTCGGGGGTCTTCCTTCCCTTCCATTTCCAGTGATACGAATCCGTTGAAATTAGCTTTTTGCAGGATCTTTCCGATGCGGGTGTAATCCAGCTCCTTATCATAGTAATGGCCGCCGCCGTAGTAAGTTTTGGCCTGCACGATGGTCGCGTACGGAGCGATGCGTTCTAACTGAGCGTACGGTTCACCCACGAAGTTACCCGTATCCACGTTCATGCCCATGGCGGGCGAAGCTTTCAGGGGTTCGTATATTCGTAACAGGTAATCGATGTTAGAGGAAAGGCCCCAGTGATTTTCGATAGCAAGTACCACGCCCGCTTTTTCGGCTATTTTCAGACATTCCTGCATGCCTTCGATACACCATTTGATCGCGTCATCGTCGGTATAACCTTTGATGGGCGGCTCTACCCCATCTCTATAATAAGCCGCATCGCGTTTGACGGTCCGCCAGCTCCCCGTGTTCATACGTACGCAGGGAATGCCCATCTGCACGGCCAGGTTGATGCACCGCTCGGTATGCTCGATGTCTTTTTTGCGTTTGGCCGGATCGGGATCGACGAAACTCTGGTGGATGGACAGGAGCGGCAGCGATAAGCCATTGTCAAAGGCCATTCGCTTGAGTTTATTCTGATAGGCAATCGTTTCATCAGTCATCTGACGATGCAGAATCTCGACGCCGTCAAACCCGATTCGGGAAGCATCCTCAATGACTTTCTCAATGGGATACTTCTGCTCCTGAAAATGCCAATACGAGTACGTCGAAACGCTAATCGGAATGCGACGAACCACGGCTGGAGCGGTCGCAGTAACCGGAAGCGATTCCCGATTTTGCCCGACTAGCACGGCCGAGCCAAACAGGGCCGTTTTCCGGAGCCAGTCCCGGCGATTGGATGCGTTTTTCATAGTTGTAGAGGTTTTGTCTTTAACTGATAGTTTTTAGTGGATAGAGGGGATTCGTTGCTGTGCGTAAACAAGTTATATAAATTTCAGAATATCTATTCTACGTTGCCAAGCATAAACCCATACTTAGGTGAGGCTTAATCAACGTATATCATTCGCCTAAATTCAGGGTACGAATTCAGGTACTACGCGGCGTCATCTCCCCGTGGAAATAGGCTCGAAAAATCCATAAATAGATACAAGCTATTCACTGAATCAGCGAACGAACCCAAGTAAGGCAAAGGAGTCAGATTGACCCATAAATATCTACGCTAACACCTATACGCAGGAAAGGCTGCAAACCACTTTATAACCGTTTGATTAGACAGACGATTCGGTTTGCTTCTTCAAACCCCAGCTTCTGGTGAAAGGCCAGACTTTCCGTATTATCCAGCTCCGTATCCGAAGCCACTTCCAGGCATTTGTTTTCCCGAGCCCAGTCCTCTCCCGCCCGCATCAGCAACCGCCCGATGCCCTGGTGCTGAAATTCCGGCTTCACATACAGGCCTTCCACGTAAGCCACCGGCGAGTGCGAAGCTCCCTCGACGTAATCCGTCCGCAGGGTCAGATGTATGAAACCAATGTAGTCCGGTCCTTCTTTCGCCAGATAACAAACTTCGTCCCTGGCCGTAAGCAACCGCTGGTAACTCTCCCACTCTTCCTCAAACGAGCATTCCGGCCACAAGGCCAGGACGAGGGTTACTAATGCGGGGAGGGTTTGGGAAGAGAGGGGTTCGATTGGCATGGGTGGTTTTTTATGGCCTTGCCAAGGTAGGAGTTAAACTTGGCAAGGTCAAGCGTACATTACCCTCCCTACAGCAATGCTAGCAGTCTGACACCTAACTATGTTGTTTTACTTGACTCTCCAATTCCCTCAACCGCCCCATCAACCGCCTCGCATGCCCTCTCGCCTTTTCCTTAACCTCCTCCTCCGTAAATCCCGCATTCAATGACGTTCCATGAAAGTAAATCGGCTCCAGATAATTCATTCCCGCGTAATAGGCCGTTTGTTCCAGGTTTTTCCAGAATTCATAGACGCGAAAATGGTGCTCTCCTTTGGTATGATACTCCTCCTCGGGACCGCCGACGGTGAAGCTTGGGAGAAAGTTTTTCCCTTGGAGTTTATCGCCCTTGGAGCCGTAGGCAAACTGATACTCAAAAACGGTATCGAACCAGTGCTTGAGAATAGCGGGCATGTTGTACCAATAGACTGGATACTGAAAAACGACGGCCTGATGGCGAAGTAAAGCCGCCTGTTCCGCTTTTACGTCGATTTGGTAGTCCGGGTACAAATCCTGCAGGTTTCTTACTTCCAGCTCCAGACTACTCTTCAGCAGTTCTTCGATGATCGTTTTGTTGGCAAGGGACGAAGAAAAGTTCGGGTGTCCCAAAATCACTAAGGCCATACATTTTGCGTTTAGTACTCTAAAAATGATAGTTGCAAAACTATTTTGAGTAACCTAGCTTTGCAATAACTATCCAGATGGATAGATCAAAATCGGAGACCCAAGATGCAAGCAGAATGTGCCGGTGATGCGGTGAAACTTAACGGAAGAGAATACCCCTGTACAGTCAGCCTAGCGATGGATCTGGTCGGCGGCAAGTGGAAGACGGTGATTCTGTATCACCTCAAAGAGACGAGTAAACGGTACAGCGAACTACGCCGGGAAATGCCCGACATCACGGAGATGACGCTGAGTCTGCAACTCAAGCAACTGGAAAAAGACGGGCTGGTATCCCGAGCTGTCTACGGCGAGAAACCGCCCATCAAAGTCATCTATCAGCTCACGGATTTTGGGAAAACCTTCATTCCGGTACTGGATGCGGTTACGGCCTGGGGAAATTTCATTTTGAAGGAAAAAGGTGAAGTGGTGTATCGGTCCTAAATCTATGGGGGGACGTGACTACTAATTATACTTGGAATGATTGAAAGCCGCACGCTTTCGAAGGCCCAGTGCAACAAACGTTCCGTTCGCAGGTTGCGTACTCGCCCCACGAGTGCAATGACAAAAGGCGTACTCCTAACGAATGACGCCTCTTCAATCCGCACCTCAAACCATCTTACGCTTCGACTGCCGACTCATGAACCAGACCATGAGGATCAGACCCAACACCGACGGTCCGAGCTGGCTATAGGGCTTGAATTGCGGTAACGCATTTCCCGAAAAAGCGGACAGCAACGCACTGAATGCCGAAAACATTTTATAGATGTGCTCGTACAGCCAACCGCCTTTGAGTCGTTCGTGCAGCCAGTAATGTTTGACGACATCGTACGTAGTCACCAGCGACAAGGCCCCGAAGGTCGAATACGTTACGGCCGGATTCCAGCTAGCATCGGAGGACTTGGCAATCCACAGGAAACAGATACCCGAAGTAAGAGCGATCAGGGCCCAGACTACGTCCTGCCGGGAACTGCGGTTTTCGCGGAGTTTGACCGCCCGCCAACCCGCATAGCTGACGTAGCCCGCCAGCAAGGTCAACATGACCAGAAATGGACTGGCCCGAAAAAACACCGCACCGAGCAGGCCCGTACCTACCACCACGCTGATGGTGTACAGAAACCAGCGACCCAACCGCGTATGAGCCCCCCGCTCTTTTGGAACCACTAGAGCCAGCAATCCGAGGCCCAGGGCAATCAGGCCGAAGCAAACGTGAATGATGAGATTAATGAGATGGAGGATGGGCATAAAACGTCCGTTTTGAATGGTGAAGCTCAAATCTGTCGTACTTTTCGGTTCCTTCCCCGTCCTTGGTGACCAGATGATTTCGCTAGTGACCAAGTTCTTTCGTCACTGTTTCCTTTCGCAGGCACCCGTTCTGCTCGTAAATTGCCCCTATGAAGAAAGTTTTACGTTCGGTTCTGGTTCGTAACCTGTTGGGACTGCTGGCCTTGCTGGGCGTGCATTACGTGTCGGATCGGTATTACATCCAGGAGCGAAGCGGTACGAATCAATATCTGCCCTATCTCTTTCTACTTGGTCTATACGCCTGGCTGGTTTTTCATAATCGAATCCTCTACGAACGACTGTATTTGCAGCAACGCAAACGCGAATACCTGTTGTGGACGTTACTGATCATGGGCCTCAATACGGTGAGTATGTACACGATTCTGAAACTACAGTTTCGGGTAGATTACGCACTGCCGCTCATCCTTAGCTTCTGGGTACATACGCTGGCGGGCTTCGGGATTTACGCGTTTTACCGAAGTACGTTACCAACCCCAGCCGTAACCCAACCTGTGCTGTCTGAACCACTCTCTTTAGGAAATACAGGGGAATTGAGTTGCCTGGTCAATGGGGAGAGAGTAGTCATTCCCTACGGTGAAATCAAGTATCTGGAAAGTCTGGAAAACTACGTAAAGATCATCACCGTCCGAAAAACGCACGTGACCCGCCTGACGATGAAAGAAGCCGAAGAGCGGTTACCCAAACCGACCTTTATACGCATCAGTCGATCGCACTTAATCAATACCGCCCACCTCGAAACGCTCGAATCCGACAGCCTGACTATCGGCGGAAAAAGCCTGAAGATCGGGAAGGTTTATAAACGGTATGTAAGTGAGCAACTGACGGAATTGGGCGTGATGAAGTAGCGGGTAATATTAGCAGTACGGTGAGTTGTTAGTGACGCTTCGCTATGCACCAATGATGACGGTTGATACTTTCAATGGCGGTCAGTGATTCATTGCATCATCCAGCTTTTTTCTCCTGCAAATTGCTGCAAGTACTCGTTCGTAAATCGAATTTAATACCCTATTGACTCAAAGGCTTTCCCATTTTCTACGCACTTTTTTTCTTCCTATCCCGGTATTTTCTATTACTCAATCGGCGGGTTTGAAATAAAATACTACTAGTTGCCACACGGCTACGGGGTTCTGCGTACTATTTCTTGAACGCGTTCATAAACGATCCTAACTGGCCGCTAGGATAAGCCGTAGTATGGTTCAATTGGTTTACATCTTATTCGCAATCTCCTGTTGAGTTGTCAGCGGGAGGACGTTTCTTCCACAGCGGAGGAAACGGCTACCGATGCCGTCACCGCAACTGCAGCCCGCTACGCTGCCCAAATCGATTCAGTAACGTCGAAGCACTGTAAAGGCAAATTAACAGCCATCGATTCGACGGCATTGCCCGCCGCTATTCTGACCTACCTTTCGACTAACTATCCGAAAGCCGCCATCGCCTTTGCCGGAACGGACGCGAGCGGGACATACGTCGTGGGTATTGTGTTGGACGGTCAGCCGAAAGGCCTGCTTTTTGACCCCAGTGGCACCTTCACGAAACTGCTGGAACACTATGGCAAACGGGCCCAGCTAACACCCGTAACCACGGCTGACCTGCCTGCAACGATCACGACGTACATCTCCACAAATTACGCGGCAGCGACCATCAAAAAAGCGGGTAAAAACGCGGATGGAACGTATTTCGTTGCGATCAGCACCAGTGATACCGTGAAGGTTCTGGTCTTTGACGCTTCGGGTAGTTTCAAGGAAGAACAGACGCCACCGAAAGGAAAAGGGCATCGCGAACGTAAGTAAGGGTTGAAACTGACTGATTATTATTCTTTATTTCCTAATACTTCCTGGCCATGATCAATATGTCATGATCAGGAAGTATTGAAAAGTTTCTTTCATTTTTGATAATGCTTCGACCAACAATGACAATAACTAGAAAATATTACCAATGACCCTTTAAGATGCTGTCCCTGTAAATTCGAAAGTAAATATCCATACGTTATCTCTCTCTTCTTTTTCCCTTAAGTCAAACATCACGAATCCTTCAGGACTATAGTTTATTGTAATTGTACCAGAAGGATTTTGACTGAAGAGTACTTCCTTTTCTAAAACAGATAGAATATGAAAAGGCGGATAATAGTACTCTTTACCTCCTTCAAACTGATCTATAAATTCAGATAGGTTTGAAATTCTAACAATGTTTTTATCGCGGCCCAAATTTTGATTTACCATTTTTAAAGGAGTCAGATTTTATTGTGATTAAATTTTTCAAGGTTCAGAAGCCAATCGTGACTAAAATTTTTAATTGAGTCAATTTATAATTTGTTTCTGTATCATCTTCCCTGATACTATTTTAAGTTTTATCATCCACTCTAACAACGCAAAAAGGTAATCGCAGTTCGCTACGATTACCTTTTTGCTATTCAAATAACTAAGTCGATTAATACGTATACCGAATCGTTACCCCATACATCCGCTGATCGCCCACGATTCCGGCGTATTGGCCGTAGCTACCCGGAGCTGCCAGTAACATTTCGTAGTAGTTCTTATTGAAGATGTTGCGTGCCCAAGCGAAGAAGCTCAAGCCATTGGAGGCCCGGAAACCGGCCCGGCCGTTCGTCAGTGAGTAGCCTTCTATGTTCAGGTACTGCGAGGGCGACGGACTGGATGAAAATTTCGAGCGATAGAACACATCCAGGCCCAGGAAGTAATTGCCTTTCAGTCCCAGTAGGTTGCCATTGGTATGGGCTTCTCCCCCAACCGACCCCGACCACTTGGAAATACCCGGTAATTCACCGCCTGAAATATCCTTAAAGGCCTGGGCTCCTCCGACTTCCTCCAAGGGTACGGGAGCGTTTGTAAACCGTACGTACTTGCCATCGGTATAGGCTACTGCCGCGTTAAAATTCAGGTTCGTAAAACGCAGGCTTCCGTCCAGCTCCACACCCTGTACCCGCACTTTTTCGGCATTGGCCAGATACCCCCGGTTTACACCCGGTTCCGGCGTTTGTACCTGCGTCTGGAAATCGTCGATGTCCGAGCGGTATACGGTCAGGTTTAGAATGGAATTAGCCGAAGGTCGGGTTTTAATGCCCAGTTCCTTATGAGCCACGTATTCGGGTTTTACATTCGCCAGGTCAATCAGGGTTACGCCATTGGCCGTGGGTAATCCACCCACGTTCACACCGATGGGCTTGTAACCGATGGAGTACGTAGCATAAGCGTTGATCTTATTGGTCGCTTTGTACTGAAGCGAGAGTTGTCCGGAGAAATTACCCTGATCATAATCCGTGTGGAAAGATTGATCGGTATATACCAGTCGCTTCAGAGCTAACAGAGCCGCATCGGTCGTTTGCAGGCCACCGTAGGTCTTGCGGTCGTAGTCCACCACTTTCTTGTCGTAGTTATAACGTACACCGGGTAAGAAGTGTAGTTTTTCGGTAATGGCCCAATCTGCCTGAGCAAATACGGCCAAACTGGTACTACGGATGCGGTTATTGGTGCGAATACCGAAGTTATCGAACAAGCCCGGCGTTTTCCATAAAGCACTGGTGGTACTCTGAGCGAAACGCCACTGGGCTGAACCCGCCTCTTCCGTTTGTACCGGATCGGATTTCAAATCCTGCCAGAGTCCGAATACTCCAACGACGCCACTGATTTTAGAAGAAATTTTACCCGAATACCGAACCTCCTGCGACCACTGATCGTGGACCGAGTTACCGGAAGAAATCGTGAATACGGGCAAACCAATGTAATCCCGGTCGTTCAGCGGCGTCCATTTCCAGTACCGCCACGCGGAAGTAGCCGTCAGCGTTCCGTTCCCAATCTTGATATCCGCATTCACTGATACGCCGCCCAGTTGGTTGTCGGCTTTGGAAGGCGTATCCAGATCCAGTTTTCGTTCAAAGGCACTCTGGTAAGGTAGCTTATAGCCTAAATCAGCAATAATCGCGTTGAACTGCCGGTATGCAGCCCGCTGCGTAGGGACGACACCTGCCACGGGCCAACCGTAGCCGTTCGGTTTTTGATTGGACACGTCGCCAATCAGGGTGATTTTTACGTTGTCGCTCGGTGTGTACAAAAACTGTCCGCGAACGCCAATGTTATTGATGTCGTTGATGGGCAATTGCGTATGCACGTTGTAAAATAATCCATCCCGTTGCGTACCCGTAAACGAAAGACGAGCGGCCAGTTTTTTACCCAATGGTCCCGTCAGTGATCCTTTCGCTTGGATAAACCCGTAGTTACCGTAGCTTAATTCGAAGTTAGCTCCGGGCGTGAAGCTGGCGGCCCGGGTCGAAATGTTAAACGCTCCCGCCGTGGTGTTTTTTCCAAAGAGCGTTCCCTGGGGACCACGTAATACTTCAATCCGATCAATGTCAATAAAATCCAGAGCCGTAGCCGCCGGACGGGCATAGTATACACCATCGACGTAGAACCCTACGCCGGGGTCAATACCGTCGTTGGTGAGTCCAAAGGTGGAGCCCAATCCTCGAATGTTCAGCGTGGTATTCCGGGCATTGGATACGTACAATTGCACAGTAGGTACCAGTTCTTTCAGTCGGTTGACATTGAAAGCTCCCGCGTCTTCAGCCCGGGAACCCTGAATGACGGAAATGGGGATGGGTACTTCCTGAGCCGACTCCTGACGGCGACGGGAGGAAATAATCACGTCGTCGAGTTTGTTAGAAGTGGGATCCAGGTTGATCGTCACCTGTTTGTCATTAACGACTACTTCTTTTTTGGCATACCCCACAAAGGATACGATGAGCGTGAAGGGCAGCTTTTGTCCGGTCCGGAGGTTGAACTGACCATTGGCGTCCGTACTGGCTCCGTTGGTCGTTCCCTTGATAACGACGGTGGCCCCCACCAGCGGGTCGCCGGAAGACGCATCCAGTACAATTCCGGAAACGGTAGCATTAATAATGGGTTGATCCTGAGCTTTTCCTGAAAAAGCAGTCAGCAACAAGCTGACCATAAGCATTATGGTAGTGGTTCTCATGTACAAGCGAAAGAAACGTCTTGGGACAGATGTATGGTTTATACTACAAATGGGTTAAAATCACGGTAACTTCTAGAAGAAATCCGCTATTGAAAGTCAGGAAGGTTTCAACAATAAGGGACGACTCTTGGAATCATAGATGGCTTTTGAAAGTTGCGGTGGCAAAACTAATGAAATAAAAGATATAGTATATAGTTTTAGTAGACTTTATGAAGAAAATTGTAATCTTTAAATACGACTTATGCTGAAAGGTACTGACTACTTATGGGTGTAGGCTTGGAATCCTGCACCCATAAGTAGTCAGTACCTACGCGTTCCTAACTGCCTAACTACTTTCCAATCACCACCTCATCAAGATAGAACCGCGTGGGTGACGTAGGAATATCCGCATTTGGTAAAGGCGGGTCATTGGTTTCGTTGGGCGTTTGTCGGTTGGGTAGATTTCGGTAGGGTCCGGTCCGAAGCGATAAACGTTCAATGGATTTAACCGCTTCGGCCAGCTGAGCTTTTTCCAGTACGGTTTTGCCGTTGACTTTCACCGAATAGTGTCCATCCGGCATTGCTTTCGTCTGGACTTCCAGCTCATACCAGCGACCTTTTTCGTAGGATTGTAGTACTTTCTCCGTACTGCCATCCGTAGCCATAAGCTGATTTTTTTCATTAAAGCGAATCCGTACGGGTCGGTTCCCATATTGATCGGTCAGGTCGATGTCCAGCATACCCGTATTGGCTGGATCGGCGTATACCTTCAGTTTTGTCGTTACCTGGGTTCCTTCTTCAAATACCCGGATGGCCCGGGCGTAATCGTACAAATCCTGGTCTGCCAGCAAGAGACTTTTGCCCGATTTCCCGGGCGTTTCGACTACTGATACCGGAGCCCATTTCGGAGCGTAAATGTTCCAATCAGGAATGGCCCCTTCGGTTTCTAACGCATCAAAATTGTCTTTTACCGTACCTTTTACGCGGTACGTGACGGGTACGGGCGTCCGACTAACCCAGATATCTTCCTTGTTCATGCTGTAACTCATCCACAGGTCATTCCCCGGCGGGTTTCCATTCCCTTCTTCGATGCCCCGCATGTAACAGGGACCGAAATCCTTCCAGCGACCGGTATACCGTCGGGGCGGTAATTCTCCCTGAATCAGTAGCATGTGATCAAACAGAATCCCGTCGTCGCCTGTCACCACGACTAATGGAAAGCGGTACTGCGTTTGTTCGATGGGATTGTAACTCAGGGCGTAGCGGCCATCATCCGTCCGCTGCCCCCATTGCTTCCCGCCGGACATAACCAGCGTGGGGACTTTCACGGGTTGGGAGAACGTCTTGCCTTCATCCGAGGAAAGAGCCGTGAGTGACTTCTTCCAGAGAGCGACCACTTTTCCGTCTTTGC
Source organism: Siphonobacter curvatus (assembly GCF_002943425.1). Taxonomy (NCBI): domain Bacteria; kingdom Pseudomonadati; phylum Bacteroidota; class Cytophagia; order Cytophagales; family Cytophagaceae; genus Siphonobacter; species Siphonobacter curvatus. The sequence goes on along the minus strand of NZ_PTRA01000001.1, from coordinate 1,209,789 downwards.
GGTGGTAATACGACAGGGCTTGTCCAGCCTTTTTGTGGTTATAAAAGCCGTCGAGACCATTGTCTTCGTCGTACCACTGAAAGGTCATGAGCGGATTCTTCAGCAGATCGTCGCAGGCTTTTACAAAAGCCGCATCCGTTGCTTTTTTATAGAACGGATAACTCGTATTGGATTCATTCCAATTAGCGTGACTGGTGTAGCGAATGAAATAAATGGGTCCGTAGGTTCCGTCTTTGTAGGCTTCGCGTACCACCCGTCCGATTCCTCCTTTTCCGAAGGGATCTTCGGTATGACCGTAGAAAGCCAGCACCAGCAACCGACCATTCGGAGCTACGTAGAAACCCATTCGCTGGTGCATCATGTAGCCCTTGTACTCTTCCGGAATTTTGACGCCCGCCGGAGCCTGATACGGCGGAAACACCACCTGAGGTTTATTCCAGTGCCGACCGTCTTTGGAAGTCATGACCAGCGTTTGGCCCGGAGCCACGTGTTCATCCACGGGATTGCTCAGGTATTGCTGGTAGAACGTGCCGTTCCAGTAACAGAGATTCGAGGCGTGGTTGTACGTCCAGCCGTGGTCGTCGGCGGTTTCGGGGTGGGTACGGTTGGCCCGCAGGGTTTGTCGGTTTTCGGTACCAATGGCGTACCGTAGACGACCTTCGTGAAGCGTAGGATCGATGGTTTCGCCACCGATATACCGGACGGGTTCCTGCGGACTACCCGTCTGGGCGTAGCCATTGAGTACCTGAAAAAAGGCCAGCCCGAGCCAAAAGGAATTTGATTTCATACGCCAAAATAAGAACAGATGCCGGCGTACATACTCGAAGGGCAAGAAAAAAGCCCTGTCTCATGGACAGGGCCTGTATTAATTCTTCAGTTTCCGCCAGCCAATGTTTTTGAGCTGGTCGGCGTATTTACGGAACGTTGGTTCGGTCACTTCACTCAAACTAAGCGAACCCCGGAGGATACCGGACCGGTGATTGCCTTCAATGTAATACTCACAACCGGGCAGTACATCCAGCGTGACCTCCTGCCGCAGCCGGGGTACTAGCGTTAGTCCACTCAAAGCCGTTTCGATACGGACGGTACCCGGCTCCAGTTTAAGAGCCATGCTACCCCAGCTATCGAGTTTACCAATGTATTTGCCGTTGATCCATACTTTAAAGCGGCGGAAAAAAGCTTTTTTCTCCCCCACTCGATACAGATATACTACCGCGTCCTCGACGGAGGACTCTTCCTCGGATTTACCCCAAACCAGGCCGGATAGCCAGGAAAGCGGGTGAAGCGTCTCATCCATACTCGTTGTGATTAGTCTGTGCGAAGGTACAAAACCCGAAACGGCTTTGGAAAAAATAGTGCCGAGATTGGAGAGATTTAATCTAGTGATGAATCCGAAGATCCGTTTTACGCCGCAGTAAGGAATCCGCGGCAAAGTACGTCACTTGTGGATCAAGGTCAGCCAGTGGTTTGGGAGACGTGGCCCCGCCCCAACGTAAAATTCGCAGCTTTACTTCACCTACCCCCTTGCCTAAAAAACCCAGCAGGCGGGCTCCAGTTTCCGAAATATCAATCAGGCGATGATGTCCATAAGGGCCCCGATCATTAATTCGAACGATGATGGACTTCTGAGTGAGCGGATTAATTACTTCAACGAGTGAATTAAACGGTAAACTACGGTGGGCCGCTGTGAGGAACGTCTGGTTGAATAATTCGCCAGCTGCCGTCTTTTTTCCCTCAAATTTGGAATGATAAATAGAGGCCAAACCCGTTAATTCTTTGATACTCTGTGCTTTTGCTTTGCAGAAAGTCAAACAACTCAAAAGAGCCGAAATCTTCAATACGGGTACATTCATGGGGTATATGGATTCGGTAAGCAGCACAAAAATGAACGCAATCGTCCAAACTGCCAAATTAAATCGTAGGTCTACGCATTAACAACGCTAAAAACCTTTGTATCAGTCTTCTATAAAAACTACCTCAGCAGGGATTTAGTATATGTGTATTAGAATTATTCAATTTAGATCGCTTCCATTGAAAGCTTACTCGAAAACCTACTTGTTAAGTTTCATTGCATTTTTTTAATAAAAACTTTATTTATATCATTAATTTAATTTTGATTAATTTGATTTTATCAAAATATTATCTCGAATGAAGCAAAAAATAAAGTTCATAATTTGGTTTTTTGAATTTTTGCCTATAATGTTGTACCTATAAAAAATTCAAGTTCAGTAAGTCTTCTTATCGCAAATATTCCTGGCCGCACTTGGAGGATTTGCTTCAGTAGAGAAGTAGACTTTATACCCGTAAAGTTTACGCAATGAATTGACGTATATACTTAACGTCAATTCCGATTCTCCGTACTGAAACTACTCTTTCTCGATTTCTGACATAACAGTTCCAGTGACTCACGGGCCGTCCGTTCCCGTAGCACTTCAGCCACTGCATGAGCTACTTTCCGGAAGTAGATTCATTCAGTTTACGTTACGGTTCCGCAGGTCACCGGGAAAGATTGCGGCCCTTTCCCTGACCTGCGGCCGTTCGTAACCTTATCATTCCAGTAGCCCCTGATTCCCAAATTACTGCTTAAACTACCCATTACCAGTCATTTTGAATCTGTTCCTTTCTATGCAGTAAAACCTGATTGAATGCATTTCGCTTACCCCAGGCGAAGGCAAACCCGCAGAGGGCCGCAGAATGGGCTTGCCGAAGCTACTTCCCGCTTGTTCACACACTTGACCCTTATCATGAAGAGAAAATTACTCTGGCTGTTTGCCATATTAATGGGTTGGTCGATGGCTGTTTCCGCTCAGGATCAGGTTTTGATCGGAAAGGTCTTCTCCGACGACGATAAACTCGGTCTACCCGGCACTTCGGTATCCATCAAAGGAACCACCATCGGTACTACTACCGACACCGAAGGCAAATTCAAACTTACCCTTCCCTCGGGCGGAGCTACGCTGGTCATTTCCTTCATTGGCTATATCAAGCAGGAAGTAACCGTAACGACCCAGACTTCGCTTGACGTGTATTTGAAACCGGAAGCGGGTCAGCTCACGGAAGTGGTGGTAACCGCTCTGGGTATTCAGCGGGAGAAAAAGGCCCTGGGCTACGCTCAGCAAAGCATTGGTGGAAAGGCCGTTTCGGAAGTTCGGCCTGCCAACGTGGCCAATGCCCTGTCGGGTAAAGTAGCAGGGCTACGCATTCAGGCGGGTACCGGTCCGGGTTCGGGTTCAACGATTCAAATTCGGGGTGCCTCTTCCATTACTAACAACAACCAGCCCCTCATTGTCATCGATGGCGTACCCATCGAGCAGAGTTTCAGCAAGCGACTGGGCGGTGGTATTGCCGACATCAACCCCGAAAACATCAAGGATGTTTCGGTACTGAAAGGCCCCTCGGCTTCGGCCCTCTACGGTTCGCGGGCGGCTAACGGCGTGATTTTGATTACGACGAAAGACGGCTCCGGTCAGCAGGGAATCGGCGTGGAAGTGAATACCAACTATACCGTCGAACGGCCCTGGATTTCACCCAATTTTCAGAACACTTACGGCGGTGGAAACGGGTATCGCACCTGGTACCGCAACGGCTGGAGTGGCTCGATTACCGATCCGGCAGAAATTGCTCAGTACCGGGCTGTCTACGGTCCGAATGCTCCACTGACGGGTACAGAGGGAACCGATGAAAGCTGGGGTGCCCCGATGGATGGCCGGCTGGTTCGCCAGTGGTGGACGGGTACGGACGTGGCTCCGCTCACGCCCATGCCCAGCAACTACCGGGATTTCTGGCAGACGGGCAGTACCTGGTCCAACAACGTGGCTATCTCCGGTGGTAATGAAAAAGGAAGTTTCCGCCTCGGTTTAGGTCGACTGGATCAGAAAGGCATTATGTATTTCAATGATTTCCACCGCAATAACTATAAACTGAATAGCCATTACAATTTCACCCCTAAACTAAGCGTAAACGTCTCCGCCGAGTACATCAAAAGCGGCTCGGGTAACCGGGGCTATACGGGTGGTCAGGAGTTTATCTGGTCGCACCGACAAACCGACTGGAATAAATTACGTGATTGGCGAAGCTATACCAGTGTTCACATCCAGCCTCCCGGCGATACGGATCCACCGAACTGGCAGCATACCTTCTTTACGAACCCCTACTACAGTCAGGAAATGCTGCCCACATCGGATACGCGAGATCGCCTCGTCGGAAACATTGCTCTGAATTACAAAATTCTTGATGATCTAACGCTAACCCTACGTTCGGGTACGGATCTCTGGACGCAGACCGTCATTGCCGTCAGCAATTTCGAACGCGTCCGGAACGGTTCCCGCTCGTACGGTGCCTACAACGAAGAAGTACTGCGGCGGCAGGAAACCAATACCGACGTTCTGTTGACTTACAAAAAAGACATCACGGAAGCGTTCTCGATCAATGCTACGGCGGGTGCTCTGTTGCGTACTAACTACTACAAACGCAATTATACCAATGTGGGTCAGCTGGTAATTGATGGCGTATATAACCTATCGAACTCCATTGCTACGCAGAACACCGTAGCCAGTGCCATCGAACGCAAGGAAAGTCAATCGGTATTCGGAGCTGTGAACTTTGGCTGGCAGAATATGCTCTTTCTGGATGTAACCGCCCGAAACGATTGGTCATCTACCCTGCCCTCAAACAACCGCAGTTATTTCTACCCCTCGGCGGCTCTGAGTGCGGTGGTTTCGGATCTGGTACCCAGTTTAAAAAACAACGTCCTTTCGTTTTTAAAAGTACGCGGCAGTCTGGCTCAGGTAGGTAACGATACGGATCCCTACGGACTGGCCGAAGTGTATACTGCCGGAACTTCCTGGAACGGCTCCCTACCCGAATTTTACGTACCGACGCGTAAACCTAACCCCACCCTGAAGCCCGAAATCACGACGGGGCAGGAAGTAGGTCTGGAGGCTCGCTTCTTCCGGGGCAAACTCGGTCTGGACGTTACTTATTACAGTCAGACGACGAAAGATCAGATCATTCCCGTTCAGCTCTCGAAGGCAACGGGCTATAACAGTGCCATTCAGAACATCGGAAAAATGCGGAACCGGGGCCTGGAAATCAGCCTGACGGGTACGCCTGTCAAGCTTGACAATGGGTTTACCTGGGACGTGGCTCTAAACTTTGCCCGCAACCGCAATACCGTACTAGAACTCCTACCGGGTGTACTTAACAACCTGGTTATCAACGAACGGCGGGGACTGACCCTCGAAGCCCGGGCGGGCCAACCCTACGGAACGCTGTACGGCTACGGATTCGAGCGGGTACAAAGCAGCGATCCCTCCGCCGCGTACTATGATCCAACGGGTCAATACGCGGGTCAGTTGGTACTCACGAACGGATTACCCGTCAAATCGACTACGCAGAAAATTCTGGGGAACGTACAACCCGACTGGATGGGTGGTTTCTCGAATACCTTTTCCTACAAAGGCCTCATCCTATCGGCTCTCATCGACGCGAAAATTGGCGGCGATATGTACGACGAAGGAACGGCTAATGCCCGCTGGACGGGCCAGTACGCCGAAACGGCCCTTGGACGGGAAGAAGGCGTCATTGGAAAAGGCGTAACCGCCGTCCGTAGTGCCGAAGGTGCGTACACTTTCACGCCGAACTCAACCATCGTTTCGGCCAATCAGTATTACGGTTACAACAACCCGCGTAACTATCACGAAGCGGCCATTTTCGATGCTTCCTACGTGAAGTTACGGGAAGTGTCGCTGGGCTACCAGATTCCCTCGGCTTTCATTAAACGACTGCGACTGCAATCGGCCAAGATTTCAGTGGTGGGACGGAACGTGGCCATGTTGTTCAAAAACCATCCCCACGCCGACCCCGAAATTGACGCCAATGGCGGTAATGCTCAAGGCTTTGGCTACGGCGAACTTCCCTCTTCCCGCAGTATGGGCTTCAACCTGAGTCTGGGTTTCTAACGCCGGAAAAGAGCTTTTATTCTGATCAACATTACTCCCTGACGAATGAAAACATTGACGATAAAAACGCTTGCCCTCGCCACCGGAATGGCCCTGATGACCTCGGGCTGCACGGGTAGTTTCGATTCGGTAAACGACAATCCCAACAGTCCGACCAGCGTATCCCCGCAGTATTTGCTGACCTACGCTCTGGAAAAATCCATCGACCGGTACTGGGGTAGTAATACGCGTTTCGAGCGACTAAACCTCGACGCCGCCGAACTCTGGATTCAGCATCTGGGCCGCAACATTTATTCCAACGAAGGCGATAATTACGAGGCTTCGCAGGCCTTGATGCTTAACAACTGGCAGTCGTTCTTCAACGATTCACAGCTCAACCTCCAACGCATTCTGACCATTACGGATGAAAAAGGCAGCAACCCCCATGCTAACTATTACGGTGTAGCTCTGGTGATGCGTACCTGGGTATTTTCGGTGCTCACGGATACGTTCGGAGCCATTCCGTACTCGCAGGCCTTGCAGGGAGGTACGGATGCCCCCGTCCTAACACCCAAGTACGACGCTCAGGAGCAGGTCTATACCCAAATGCTGGCGGACCTGAAAACGGCCAATGAAAAACTATCGGTAACCGGCCCAACCATTGCGGGTGATATCGTTTACAACGGCAGTATTCTGAAATGGAAAAAGTTTGCGAATTCCCTTCGCTTACGACTGGCCAACCGGCAAGCCGCCAAGAAACCCGCCGAATCGCGGGTCATTATGAAGGAAATCCTGAGCGATCCGACGACGTATCCCATTTTTACCAGTAATGATGACAATGCCAGTCTGAAAACTACCACTTCTCGTCCTTCCAACAATGAGTGGAACGAAACGATGATCTGGGGTAGTCGGACCGACTGGAATCTTTCCCAAACCCTGGTTGATAAGCTGGTGGCCCTGAACGATCCGCGTCTGGAGGTATATGGTAGCCAGCAGGGTGGCGTTTGGCTGGGCGTACCCAACGGACTACCCGACGCCATTGCAACGACGTATCTGGCCCGAGCCGCCAAAATTGGTACCGCGTTCACCAAAGCCGATGCCCCGGAAGTCATCATGACGCTGTCCGAACTGAATTTCATTCTGGCCGAAGCCGCCATTGACGGGGACATTGAAGGGGGTGCTGCCGTAGCGAAAGAGTACTTCGAAAAAGGAGTTAACGCCTCCATGACGCAGTACGGCGTAACGGCCCCGGCTTCCTATTTTACGACGGTGGGTACGGTAACCCGGGAAAAAATTCTGGATCAGAAATGGATTTGTCTCTTTGCGAACGGCGTCGAAGCCTGGGCGGAATGGCGTCGGACGGGGCTGCCCGTATTCCCGGCCAAAGACCCACGTTCGGTTTTTGCCAACGACGGCGTACTCCCCACGCGACTCCCCTATCCCGGCTCGGAAGCTTCGCTCAACGCAACGAATATGAAAGAAGGCATCAGCCTCAACGGTGGTACAGACGATTTCAAGACCAAACTCTGGTGGGCCGAGAAATAGCGGGACCTACCCCGTTTTCCTATTGTCCATCTAAGCACCTAAGGATTCCATGAAGAACATACTTACGCCCCTGGCCTTGCTTGCCTGTTTAGGTTTCATTACCGCCTGCGAAAAGGCCGAAGATCCTTTTGTTCCCCGGGAAGTTGCCCCCGCTCTGGTTCAAATCATCAATGCGACCTATCAAACTGATTTTGCTACGGAACCGAACGTCCCTTCCGACAGTACGGCTCCGCTGGCTTTGAAAATCCGGGTACTGAAGCTCGATAAAACCAATATTCTGGATCATACCAAGGGCATTGACTCCATTCCCGTACCGAATCTGAATGTCAAGCTGTTGAAACGCGACGGCACTGCCCTAGGTGAGGGTACTACGGATGCTTCGGGTACGCTTACCCTTACTAAAACCTGGGCTGAACTGGGTCTAGTGCCGAACTACGCCAACCCGCCCCTCAAGTACTATAAAGGACAGATCATACGATTGTCCTGGACGGGTGCGATAGATGGCGTGGCCTTTACCCGATTTTCTTCTGTATCTGTTCGTTAATACCTTTTTGAATCGATTCATAACCACTAAACGCAGCATCCATGAACCGTCGTAACTGGCTTAAATCCGGGGCCTTGGCCGTCGCCGGAGCAAGCGTACCTGATTTCTGGCGACCCGCCGAAGCCGCAGCCGTTGGACTGCCCAAGCTGGCGGGCCTACCCATCAAAGCCCGTTTGATGTCGAATGAAAATCCGTACGGACCTTCAGCAAAGGCTCAGAAAGCAATTGCCGAAGCGATTTCGAGTGGCTGGATGTACCCTCGTGAGTCGATCATGACCTTTAAAAAAATGATTGCCCGGGAAAACGGCGTCAGCGAAGCCCACGTCCTGCTCGGGGCCGGTTCGGGCGAGTTACTGATGGCTTCCGGCATTCATTACACCATGAAAGGCGGAGCCGCTACCAATATCGTAGGCGGTGACCCGACTTACATGCAGCTGTTGCGGACGGCCCTAGCCCTGGGAGCCGAATTCAAAAAAACGACCCTGACGAAAGATTTCACCTACGATTTCAACGGCATGGCCGCAGCAGTCAACGATAAAACGTCACTCGTTTACCTCTGCAATCCGAATAATCCGACGGGTATTCTGGAAGATGCTTCAAAAATGACGGCTTTTTGCGAAGACCTGTCCAAGAAGAAACCGCTGTTTATCGACGAGGCGTACATGGATTACGCGGCTGACCCCAAAGCCAGCAGCATGACCGAACTGGTCAAGAAAGGACATAACGTACTCATTGCCCGCACCTTTTCAAAAATTCACGGTTTTGCCGGTTTACGCATTGGCTATCTGATTGGTCAACCCGATACGCTTCGGGAAATCAATAAATTCTGTACCGGCGGCGGCAGTATGTCGGCCACCTCCGTGAAGGGAGCCATTGCCAGTTACATGGATACGGATTTTCTGACCTACTCGAAGGCCAAATGCCTGGAGTCGAAAGAATATTTGTACAAAACACTCAAGGACAAAGGGTACGATTACCTGCCTTCGTCGGCGAACTTCGTACTCTTTCCCATCAAAACGGAGGGTAAAGGCTTCGTGGAGAAAATGGCCCAGAAAGGCGTAGCTATCAAAAGCTGGGAGTTCGCCGGACAACACTGGTGCCGCGTTTCGATGGGTACCCTGGACGAAATGAAAACCTTTGGCGAAGCCTTCGGTACATTAGCCTGATCAACCTCTTCTTCTATCTGTTACCGCTCTGGTTTACTGGGGCGGTTTCTTTGTTTTAGGTACCGCTGTTTTTTTCAGAATTTCCTTATTATTGCCCCTAATTATACGAACCGTTAAACCTATCTATACATGAGTATTACACCTCCTTATCCTCCCAATCCAGGGTTCAATCCAGCTACGCCTCTAAAACCCAAAAACTGGCTTACTGAAAATATCGTTGCGACGGTTGTGGGCCTCTTTTGCTGCTGCGGGGTTAATGCGATTACCGGCGTCATTGGCATCGTGTTCTCGACGCAAGTCGACACGAAATACAACGCGGGCGACTACGCCGGAGCGGAAAGTTCTGCCAATACGGCCAAAATTATGTTTTACGTAACGGCCGGTCTGGTAGCTCTGGGTGTTATTTTGAATATTATCTCTTTCTTCTTGTACGGAGGACTGATGTTCAAACAAATGCAGGATAATTATAATTACAACATGTAAGCCAGAGCAAGAAACTTGCGGGCTTTTCATCCGTTTTCTCCTCTCATTCAATACTCTACACCTTCCTTTTTCTCTGTACTTTTTATGGAAAATACCCCATCCTACATGGCTCCTCCCAAACCTTACAACTGGCTGGTACCCGCTATCCTGGTCACGCTTTTCTGTTGTAACTATCTGGGTGTTGTGGGAGTTGTTTACGCCGCCCGGGTGGAAACCAAGTATAATTTAGGTGATTATGCCGGTGCTGACAACGACGCCCGTCAGGCCAAACTCTGGACGCTGGTTCCGCTGGCTGTGGGGGTTATCGCCTGGATTATCCTTATGGTATTCTACGGAGCCCTGATCACCAGTACGATGCGAAGCGGAGGCGTACCCAATACCTATTAACGAATGGCTCCTGCCTTACGCCTATTTTTATACTGGATGGTGGCGGCTATAGCAATAGCCGTCGCCTTTCTGTATTATGAATTCAACCCCGTTGAACACGCTTTTTTCCCGCCCTGTTTATTCCGACAGTATACGGGATTACACTGCCCGGGCTGTGGGGCTCAGCGGGCGTTACACCAACTTCTGCACGGCAACATTCGGGAAGCCTTCCGCTACAATGCCTTGCTATTGTTGATGATTCCGTACGTGAGTCTGGGCTTTGTACTCAGCGTTCGCACGCATTTTCGTGGAACGGGTTACGAGACGATGCCGCAAGCCTACAGTAACCCTCGAATCATTATTGGGATCCTGATCGTCATTTGTCTATTCTGGATTTTCCGAAATATTCCGGTAGAACCCTTTTCCTGGCTGGCCCCGCACGATTGAGCACATTGACCTAAACCATCGCTACTGTTCTTTTACTACTTTCATTGGCGAATCTAGTGTTGCTGTCTTTGCGGGAGATTTAACTTTAAAACATTCACAAAAATCAGAAATAACCCGCTGATAATTAGGTAATAATTGAAGCATTTCACCTAGGACGTATACACAAATTTTATCCATCCGAATGCTTGTTAGCCAGCTATTGCTCCGTATATTGCTCGCGATTTTTGCTTAGCCCCCCATTAATGACGATCGATACAGGCTATTCGAACCATCAATTTGCCCTATATGAAAAAAAATTACCTATCTGCTTTCCTACTGGGGAGTTTATTAGTTGCGGGTACCGCCAAAGCCCAGCTAGTAATTAATGGTACTAAATTCTCTAATTCGGGATACGTCAGTAACTACTCTTCTTATACCGAAGTTAAGTCCTCCTCTAACTCAACTTATTCAGCTAGTAACCGTGCGGTATTCGAACACTTTGAAACGTCACCGCAGGCTCTTCGCATCGACAATGCTTACGAGGCCAATCTAGCCGATGGTGGTATTGATGAATTCAAAGGTCCTAACGGCTCGCCCGGCGTACAGGGTGTAAGTGGTTCGGTAGCTCCCAACTTTCATACGCTGATTTTGAATAACGGAGCCACTTTCCAAATTACGAACAGTAATGGAGCAAATGTATACGGCTCCGCTCAGCTCAATAACGGCATCACTACCACCAACCGATCTCTGCGACAAACCGGAGCCCTCCGGTTTCAAAACGGAGCTACGTACCAGAACGGTAATACCGACACTCGGCACGTGAATGGTTATGTAAGTAAAGTGGGCAACAACGAATTTACGTTTCCCGTAGGTTCAGGCAGCGACCTTCGGACACTGAGGATGTCGGCTCCGAGTGCTAATTCGCACTTCAGCACGGCCTGGAATGCCAGCCAACCTGCCAACACGTCTACGAAAGAAAGTAATGTGCAGGCCATTGCCGCAGCTGGTTTCTGGGATTGGATTACGGTCACTCCTAGCTCGAATCCCCTGACCATTACGGTTTCCATTCCGGATCTGAGTACGTTCGCCGTTGCTGAAAACCTGCGATTGGTAGGTTGGAACGGTTCTCAATGGGTTGCCTTAAGCGGCGGTCCTTCCGCGAGTGGCAACACGGAAAACAGTACTTTGCAAGGTACTATTCCAGCCAACAGTTCAACCATCACGGCCTTGGCCATTGGCAGTAGCTCCGGAGCACTGCCCGTATCGCTGGCAGGCTTCACCGCCAAAGCAGTAGATGCTCAAAAAGTAGTACTTGATTGGGTAACTGCGGGCGAAAAAAATAACGCCTTTTTTGAAGTACAACACTCCGTCAACGCTCAGCAATACGAAACGCTTGGCAAAGTAGAGGGCCAGGGAACAACCTACGCCCGTACGAATTATAAGTTTAGCCACGAAGGTTTGAGTCCGGCTACTATCCATTACTACCGCCTCAAGCAGGTCGATTTGGATGGAAGCTTTACTTATAGCCCCGTTCGTTCGGTGAAACTGGAGGGTTACCTGGGCATTGAGCTGTACGCAACAGTAGAACCCGGCCGTACGGTAAAAGCTTTTGTAAAATACGGCGATGATCAACTCTCCGACCAGGCTACCCTATCACTCGTCGATCTGTCTGGTCGTAAGCTTAGTTCAAAAGCGGTATCGCTACAGAAAGGTACGAACCCGGTTGAATTTTCCGCTGCTTCCCTCGGGGCAGGTCTGTACCTGATTCGTCTGGAAAATGCGTCTCAAAACTCAACAGTGAAAGTGGCTATTCCGTAAGCTTGTCGCTGTTCTATTTCTAAAAGAAAGGCGTTCCGAAGTTCGGAACGCCTTTCTTTTAGAAGTCTTTATCCAATTAGTCTTAGCTAGACTTTGACCACGACTCCTTTTCGGTATAAAACCCAGACAATCAATCCCCAGAAAGCCAAGTACAACAATGCCCAAGCCAAAGAAGCATTCATTGGATTGGAAAATTGCGGAGCCAGTAGATCGCTATACAGATAATGCTGCAGACTTACGGACTTTCCATTCGTGTGAACCGGAATCGCGGAAAGAATACGGGGAATGATTCCCGAGAAAAAGAAAACAAGCATGGGATTAACCCCGAACACGACAAACGGCAGCGTCCACCCTTTACTACCTTTGACATCAATCCAATAGTATAGTCCACTCAATACCACCAAAGCCCAACCCGCGGCTACTAATACGTACGAACTCGTCCACAAGGCTTTATTGATGGGAAATACAATATGCCATACACTTCCAAGTACGATACCACCCAGACCTGCCAGTAACAAATACCGGGCTTTCTGCGGACCCGTCAGGCTTGGTGTACGCAGTAGCGTACCGGTCAAAAGCCCCGCAATGCCCGTACCGAGAGCGGGTAAGGTACTTAAAATTCCTTCCGGGTCCCAGGTTTTGGCACTCGCCCATAAATGGCCCGGCAACAACGTATAATCCAACCAGGCGGCCAGATTGGTTCCTTTTTCCAGATTGGCTTGGCCCACACCGGGTACGGGAATCAGCGTCATTAGTCCCCAATACAACAGCAGTACGGTCACCCCTACAACGGCCTGTACTTGCCAGGAAGTTCGCAAGTACAGCACCGCAATCAGTCCGTACACCATCGCAATACGTTGCAAAACACCGGGAATGCGGACTGTCTCATACGCATCAAAGCCGCCAAAGGCCAGAAGGATCATGAGCAGGAAGGTGCCCACGGCTACATAAAATTGGTACTTCTTTTCGTATTCGCTGAATAAAGCCCAGGCAAGTATCGCCATGATCGCCAGTCGTCCCAGCAGCAAAGTTGGTCCTTCCAGACCCGGCAACTGAATTTTCGAGAAAAAGAACAGAAACCAGCCCAGACAAAAAATGCGTAAAGTGCGAATCGCAATTTTTAGCAGTGTGTCCGAATTCCAGCGTTTATGCGGCATAGCCAGCACGACCGACACCCCTACGATGAGTAGAAAGGTGGGAAAAACCAAGTCCGTGGGGGTATAACCGTGCCATTCGGCGTGAAGCAATGGAGCATAGACGTGACCCCAGTCGCCGGGATTGTTGACGACCGTCATGAGCATAATGGTAAGCCCCCGAAGCACGTCCAGTGAAAGTAAGCGGTTTTTCATAGAAAGAAGTATACGGAATCAATAACCCGCAAAAATGGGCAAGCCGTACGGATTCTGCTAGAAATGACAGGAATTGATTTCAACAAATCTACGATTTGCGTAATTTTCAACGGTATTTTCTTGCTTAGACCTTATTTTCCGTATCCTTTCCTGTATTTTTCAACCAGTTTTCGAGGGCTCGCTTTTGTCTGTCTTTCGAACCCCGTCTTTCACCCGTTTCAACACGTTCTTTCCGATGAAAACCGTACTTCTACCCCTATTCGCCTTTGGACTGACGAGTCTAGTACAAGCCCAGCAGCTTACCGGATTTACGCCGAACCGTCAGACTTCCGAGCTAAACCTAGAAGCTGAATTCAAGAAACACCAGTCCGCGGCGACTTATAAAGAGCACTTAACCCGTCTGACGAGCGTACCACACGTAGCCGGTACTCCCGAAAATGAGAAAGTCCGCGATTACATTGCCGAAACCATGCGAAAAGCAGGCTGGCAGGTGGACATTTATCCGCATGACATTTACTTACCCAAAGGTCCGGGCGAAGTGGCCGTGGAAGTCGTACAGCCCATTCGGCAGCCCCTCAACATCCGCGAATATCTTTTTCCGGAAGACAAATACGCCAGTGATCCCCGGCTGATGCCCGGCTGGAACGCCTACTCCGGCTCGGGTGATGTAACGGCGGAAGTGGTCTACGCCAATTACGGTCGAAAAGAAGATTTCGAGAAGCTCAAAGCTTTGGGCATTTCGGTACAGGGCAAAGTCGTACTGGCCCGGTACGGCGGTAATTTCCGGGGCTATAAGGCCCAGTTTGCTCAGGCGGCGGGGGCGGCGGGCCTCATCATTTATACCGATCCGGCGGATAACGGCTACGCCAAAGGCCTGACGTTTCCCGAAGGCCCTCAGCCCAGTGAAAGCGTTATTCAACGGGGTTCTTTGCTAACCGTAAATTATACGGGTGACCCGCTCACGCCTTTTGAACCGGCTCTTCCCATCGATGGCAAAGTGAAGGTAAAACGCCTCGATCCGAAAGATGTGGATTTGCACAAAATTCCAGTAACTCCCATTCCGTACGCCTCCGCTTTGGAAATTATGAAGCAAATGAAGGGAGCGAAGGCGGTACCCACGGGCTGGCAGGGCGGTTTGCCCTTCACCTACCGACTCGAAGGCGGACCGGGCCTGACCGTACGCCTGAAAGTGAAACAGGAGATTGCCATTACCCGCGTGTACGAAGTTGTGGGCACGCTGACGGGTACTGAATTTCCGAACGAATGGATCATCGCCGGATGCCATTACGACGCCTGGGCTTACGGTTCAACGGACCCCAATAGCGGTACGGCTATGCTGCTGGGTCTGACGGAATCATTGGGTAAGTTGGCGAAAGCCGGGCAGAAACCCCGCCGTACTATTAAAGTAGCCCACTGGGATGCGGAAGAATTCGGCGTAATCGGCTCGGCCGAATGGGCCGAACAATTTCGGGATGAACTGACCAAAAACGCCGTGGCGTATATGAACTTCGATGCTGCCGTCTCGGGTCGGGTATTCGGGGCCAGTGCTTCGCCTTCACTAAAAAAGCTACTTATTGAAGCCACCCAAGCCGTAGCGTATCCGGATTCCAACAAAACGGTCTATCAGCATTGGCTGGCTCAAACTTCGCCCCGCAGTGGCAGTACGGTTGGAATTGCGTCCTCGGCTCCGGCACTGGCGGCCAATGAGCCGACCATCGGTAACCTCGGTGGTGGCTCCGACCACATCGGCCCGTACATGCACGTGGGTGTGCCTTCCCTGAGTGCAGGCGTGGGTGGTCCTACGTTATATCACTCTTCCTACGATGATCTGTTCTTTTATAACAAATTCGTCGATTCTACCTACAAGATGGGTCCAATGGTGGAACAGGTGGTCGGAACGATGGCCCTGCGACTCGCCAACGCGGACATCCTGCCCTATGATCTGGTTCGCTACGCCAGTGACCTGGCCACGCATTTGAAAGCCGCCGAGAAAGCGATCAAGGCCTACGCTCCTACGTACTCCATCGAACCCTTACTAGCCACAGTAGCGGATCTGAAAAAGAATGCGGAAGCAGCGGAAGCAGCCCGCCAAAGCTATCTGGCGGCGGGTCGTACGGATAAAGCTCAGGAACTCAACAAGATTATGCTTCAGCTCGAACAGTCGTTTATTGATAAGAAAGGCATGGCTTTTGGCTCCTGGTACCGTTCCCTGTACGCATCCTCGGATCCGTACAGTGGCTATGCGTCCTGGATGTTACCCGGTTTGTTGTACGAGGCTTCCTTAAAATCGACCGCGAATCTGCCGGACCTGGAGAATCGGTACAAAACGGCAATTCAGTCCCTGAGCGGCAAGCTGGCTAGCTTAGTACAAACGGTAAACAAAAGTGCGGGGGCTTCGCTGGGCGGTAGTAAATAGTTTATTCTGACGTATATTACCCTCGATCCTTACTAACCTCCGAAGGCCTCAACCTTTCGGAGGTTATTTTTTCCGGCTCGCCTTAATTTGTAACCCTTATGGAATGATTGGGGTGGTACTGGTTAAGCCTCTCCGACGCAAGCTCAATTCCTACGTATGCCATTCCGGCATTTCCTTTTCGCCCGTCACCGGATCTTGGGACGGAAGCGGTACCGCCGCAATATTTTTATCTGCCTGAGGCCGATCGCCCTTTTCACCCTTCAGTAAATCCCAGTCTTTGCCTTCAGGGTACGCTCCTACTACGCCAAAATCACTACTGGCTTCGAGCTTCTTGTGACCAACGCCCGCTGGAATCACCAGCACATCGCCCGCTTGCACGCGGATCGCCTGCCCTTTTTCGCCACCCATTTGTAAAGTGGCTTGTCCGCCGTAAACGCCCAGTACTTCGTGCGAAATACTATGGTAGTGGTGATAGGGATACACTCCATTTCGCCAGGAGTTACGCCAGCGATGTTCGGAAAAGAGCGTCTCGAATCGCCGGGCTAGGTCCTTTTCTCCCGCTTCAAAAACCGCGGAATAGATCAATAAGGGTAAGGCGTTGTTAGGTATTACACCATCGTCTTTGAAATGCAAACGTTCCGGTTTCATGAAAGAAGGACGCGTTAAAGGAGTATGACAGTACGGACAGCCTGGGGCGAAAGAAGTATACCAATCCCTGCGAACGTAGCCTTTTCGGCACGCCCCGTCGCTAAAAATGCGGCGAGTATCGGCTAGTGTTTTCCCTTGACTAACGTCCGTTTTCAAGCCTGCGTATAGGTCAGTAAACAATCGCAACCAGCACCGTGAAATACGCAATCACTTATTCCCTACTGGCCCTTGCCTTACTGACGGGCTGCAAAAAAGATACGGATGCGACTACGCCCGCTACCCACTCGGAAGAAAATACGCCGATTAACCAGTGGATTTACGAACAAATGCAGGCCTACTACCTCTGGACGGATCAGTTACCGGTGGAAAATACGACCGATCAGACCCTCGCTCCGGAGGATTATTTTAATTCCCTGCTCTATGCCTATAATGCAACGTCGAATCCGCAGGGCGACCGTTTTTCTTACCTTTCTTCGGATGCCGAATCGCTGGAAGCGGCCCTTAACGGGCAAAGCTTGACGACCGGGATGCAATTCCGGCTCTTTTACCGGGATAATGCAAATGTAAATGTGGTGGGTCAGGTACTGTACGTACTAAAAAATTCACCCGCCGATCTGGCCGGTTTCAAACGGGGGGATGTGTTTACGAAAGTGAATGGTACGACCTTGACCGTTACGAATTACAGTGACTTACTGTACGGATCGGGAACGACATACACATTTACCCTTGGTACAGTCAATACCACCACGGGTACTCTGGATGATACCAGTACTACCCGATCCGTAACAGCAACAACCTTTCAGGAAGATCCGGTTTATTTGGATTCCGTATATACCGTCAATGGAAAGAGCATAGGTTATCTCTTGTATAACCAGTTTGTATCGAGTCCGAATGGCTCTTCCAGCAATGCGTACGACAATCACCTGCGGCAGATTTTCGCCCACTTTAAAGCGGCGGGCATTCAGGAGTTGGTTCTGGATTTACGCTACAATCCCGGTGGATCGGGTGCTACGGCTATTAATCTGGCCAGTATGATTGTTAAATACAGCGGTGCCGATCAGGTTTTCTACCGCGAAGAATACAATACTGAGCTGAATAAATACCTACAGCAACAGTACGGTAGCGATTCGTTCAACGCCTATTTTACCAATGAAGCTAATAATGTGGGGAATCAGATCAGCAAGGTAACCATCCTGACGTCGGAATGGACGGCCTCCGCAAGTGAGCTGGTGATCAATGGATTAAAGCCGTACATGAACGTGCAGCTGATTGGCGAAACCACGTACGGAAAAAACGTAGGTTCGACCACCCTGACCGACGATTCGGGTAAGATCAAATACGCTCTGCAACCCATCATTGTTAAAGTCTACAATAGTCTGGGGCAATCGGATTACACGGCAGGGTTTACGCCCGCTATCGTATTGTCGGAACCTTTTAACCTGTATCCGCTGGGCAGTACGCAGGAGGCCTTACTGCAAACAGCTTTGTACGGAAGCAGTACTTCCGGTCGGCAGGCGGCGGGCATCCATGCCGTAGCTTCTTCGCTCACTCAAAAAACGCTGTTTGGGAAACTACTGATTCGAAGCAAAGATCAGCGTATTCAGTCCTTTTTTAAAAATCGGTTTTAATCTAATGCTTTTTAAGTCAGAAAGGCTGCCCCATAAGGCAGCCTTTCTCTGTTGTAGTAATTTGGTATTAATTCAATACAACCACTTCGGTGGTGGTAGTATCTACTGGTTTTCCTTTATCCTCGGGGAATACGAAGTTGACCGGACGATCCACTTTTTCTTCCAGCAAAGCCACTTTCAACACGTCTTCCACCCGGTCAGCATAGTGGAACGTTAGATCCTGAATGTACGACTTATTGATTTCCTCAATGTCCTTGCGGTTCTTCGTACACAGGATCACTTCTTTAATACCGGCTCGTTTCGCAGCAAGAATTTTCTCCTTGATGCCACCCACGGGAAGTACTTTTCCACGCAGGGTAATCTCACCCGTCATGGCCAAGTTTGACTTCACTTTCCGTTGCGTAAAGGCTGAAGCCATTGAGGTAATCATTGTAACCCCCGCCGACGGTCCGTCTTTCGGTACTGCACCCGCTGGTACGTGGACGTGCAGGTTATAGTACTCGAAAAGTCGCTCGTCAATGTTAAGTTCCTCCGCGTGAGCTTTCAGATAACTCAGGGCCGTAATGGCTGATTCTTTCATGACATCGCCCAACTGACCCGACAAGGTAAGCGTACCACGTCCCCGGTTCAAGCTTGATTCAACGAACAGGATTTCACCACCCACGCTAGTCCAGGCCAGACCCGTCACGACACCAGCGGTATCGTTATTGTCGTACTCGTCCTTGTCAAACGTTTCGGGTCCCAGCAATTTGATTACATCTTCGGGCCGAACGGTTTTGGGATACTCTTCCTCCAGAGCGATAGCCTTGGTGATTTTCCGTACCAGCGAACCAATTTTCTGCTCCAGGGCTCGTACACCCGATTCGCGGGTGTAGCCTTCGATGATTTTCTGAACAGCCGCATCAGTAAAATTCAGCATTTTACCATCCAATCCGTGTTCGTGTTTTTGTTTAGGAATCAGGTACTTCTTACCAATTTGTACCTTTTCTTCCATCGTATAACCCGTCAAGTCGATGATTTCCATCCGGTCGCGAAGAGCGGGCTGAATGGGTTCGAGCGAGTTGGCCGTCGCAATGAATAGTACTTTCGACAGGTCGTATTCTACTTCCAGATAATTATCCTGGAAACTGCTGTTCTGTTCGGGATCCAATACTTCCAGTAAAGCCGAGGATGGATCGCCTCGGAAGTCACTCGACACTTTATCGATCTCATCCAGAATGAAGACTGGATTGGAAGATTTCGCCTTCCGAATGTTCTGGATGATTTTACCCGGCATAGCACCGATGTACGTTTTCCGGTGGCCCCGGATTTCGGACTCATCGTGTACACCACCCAGAGCCATTCGCACGTATTTACGTCCGAGGGCTTTGGCTACGGATTTTCCCAGCGAAGTTTTACCCACGCCCGGAGGACCATACAAGCACAAAATGGGGGCTTTCATGTTGCCCTTCATTTTCAATACAGCGAGGTATTCGATGATGCGTTCTTTAACTTTTTCCAGTCCGAAGTGATCCTGATCCAGAATCTTCTGGGCTTTTTTAAGGTCGAAGAAATCTTTAGTATGCTCGTTCCAGGGCAGGTCAACCATCAGCTCCAGGTAGTTCATCCCAATGGGATACTCTGGCGACATCGGGTTGGTCCGACGCAGTTTGCTGATTTCCTTTTGAAACTGTTCACTAACTTCCTTGCTCCATTTCTTCTGAGCGGCTTTAGCCTGTAAGGCATCAATTTCCTGTTCGGGCGAGTCAATGCCCAGCTCTTCCTGAAGCACTTTGATCTGCTGCCGGATGTAGTAATCCCGCTGTTGCTGATCAATTTCACTGCTGGCTTTCGACTGGATTTCCCGTTTCATTTCCAGCAACTGAATGTCTTTCAGCATCACCTCCAGCAGCTTAGTGGCCTGTTGTAGTGAATCGAACGTTTCCAGCAGGGCCTGCTTCTCAGGCTGATCAGCGTTGGTATTCGCCGACAGGAAATGAATCAGGAAATTATTGGATTCAATGTTATCCAGAGCAATCTGAGCTTCACGGGGAATTTCCGGATTCAGATTCAGACTTTTATGAGCAGCGTCCCGAAGAGACTGAATCAAAGCTTTGGCTTCCCGGTTAGGTTTAGCGGGGAAATTATCATCCACGTACGAAACCTTGGCGAGAAAATGAGGCTCTTCTTTCAGAAATTCTTCAATCTGAAAACGCTTTTTCCCCTGTACGATAATGGTGACATTACCATCGGGCAAAACAATCATTTTAAGAATGTTAGCCAGCGTACCGACCCGGTAGAGATCATCCGCAGTGGGCTCCTCTTTTTGAGGATTCGCCATGGCTACCACGCCTACTACTTTATTCTTGGACTTGTATTGCTTTTTAACCAGACGAATGGACTTCTGACGCCCTACGGTCACCGGAATAACCATTCCAGGAAACAACACAATGTTCCGGATGGGTAAGATGGGCAATTGTTCGGCATAGGTAGCGGGGTCATCATTATCATCGAAATCTCCGGCAGACAGCGGAATCATTTCCATACTGTCAAAATCAGACATTTCGACCAGACGCAGGTTAGCAAGGGAATCCGTCTTTTTATTATTCATATAGCAAGTACCTGTCATGTTGGCAGGAAAAACAATCGATCGAAAAACGAAACTACGAAAAAGTTCGCGGTAGGTATAAGGCGAAAGGACTGTGCCAGCAATTAATTACATAGTGGCTCATGCCTAATCAGTGCTTAAACGTATCGCTCTTCGACAATATGGAAAAATAATATACCATATTTTTACAAAACTTTTACCAACCCGTAGTTTTGATTTTGTAGCTCCTGGATATGCCCTTAGTTACTGATTCCTCGTATAATGCTCCATTTTGGATGCAGAATGCTCATTTTTCCACGATTTATCCGAGTACGCTTCGCCGCGTAGCCGGAATAACGTATACCAGAGAACGTTTAGAATTAGCAGACGGTGATTTTCTGGATATGGACTGGAGTTTCGCCCATCAGCCTCATTCTTCCAACCCTCCGCTGGCTTTGCTTACGCACGGCTACCTAGGAAATTCGACCCGTCAGTACATGCTCGGAGCCGTGCGGGCCTTTAACGAAGCGGGCTTCGACGCTCTGGCCTGGAATCACCGCGGCTTGAGTGGCGAGGCTAACCGGCTAGAAAAAATGACGACCCACGGCAGTACCGACGATTTGGCGGAAGTGGTCCAATACGCACTTGCGAAAGGGTATACATCGATTTCGCTCGTTGGCTTTAGTAAAGGTGGAAATTTAGCCTTGAAGTACGCGGGCGAGCAGGGGTCGCAACTTTCCAACGCTATCCAGTCGGTGGTGGCTGTCTCTACGCCTACGGATATGCCGGGCAGTATGGCCGCCTGTCGGGGAACCTTCTATGAATGGTACTTTCTGAGAAAATTACGCAAGTTTCTGTCGACAAGAAAGCATCTGATCGATCAGCAGCTATACGCTCAGTTTGATCGGTATCGCAGCCTCGACGATTTTTCCAACGAATATATTTCACCCTTTTTTGGCTGGAAGGACTACGCAGAAGCAACCTCGGCTCTACCCTACCTTCCTAATATCCGGGTACGGAGTCTGCTGCTTAATGCTCAAAATGACCCCATTCTTTCGCCCAGTTGTTCCCCCGAAACGCTGGCTCGGCAATCGGATTACCTTTGGCTGGAAACGCCCCGTTTGGGCGGCCATTGCGGCTTTTATGAGGCCTCTAAAGATGGACTGTATTGGGTGGACCGCCGTATCGTGAATTTTGTGCAACAGGAACCAAAGCTTTAGTACGCCAAAGCTTGATTTCATCGTACCGGAGGTTCGTACTGAACACGTCCAGTGGTACGCTTCCGAAAATTGAAACTTCCGGAAGTATATAACCGGGACATGACGCTCCGTTTATTATTCCACGTAATCCAGTTCTTTGGCAAAGGTTTCTTCCACGCTCCAGTTGGAAATAAAGGCCAGGAGCAGACACGCTATTCCTACCGTAAGGGCCGAACCAATTAGGCCCAGCGAAGGAATAAAGGCTTTAAACAGAATACTGATGGGAATCACGGCTCCGCGAACGAAATTAGGAATAGTAGTCGTAACCGTAGCTCGCAGATTGGTACCAAATTGCTCGGAAGACATCGTCACAAACATGGCCCAGTAGCCCGCAAAAAATCCAAGGGCAAAACACAGCCAGTAAAAACCCTGCGGCGATAATCCGCTGGAATTCACGTAAAAAATGACTAGTGAAGATAGAATAATGAGATAAAAATAGATCGCTTTTTTCCGGCTACGAATCTGCTGACTCAGCAAACCAACCCCTATATCTCCCAGTGAAAGTCCGGCGTACAGGTAAGCGATGGTGAGGTTAGGCCGGATACCACTTACCCCCAGGGCTTTGACCAACTCCGGTGCGGAAAGAACCAGTACCGAGATCACGTACCAGATGGGAATGCCAATGAAGATACAGGCCAGGTATTTCTTGAATCGGGCAGCGTTCGTAAATAGACTCAGGAAATCGCCTTTCGTCACGTTGGAATGTTCGGTTTTCTCAAATAGATCCGACTCATAGGTACCGATTCGCAGCGTCAACAAAGCCAGTCCCAGTCCGCCACCGATGAAGTACAGCACCCGCCAATTCGGAACCCATTCCGGCAGCAATGCCGCAAATACGGCCCCCGAAGCTCCAAAGCCCGCTACGATCAGCGTTCCGTACCCGCGTTTTTCTTTGGGCATGGTTTCATTGACGAGGGTAATCCCGGCTCCCAGTTCACCGGCCAGCCCTACGCCCGCAATGAAACGCAGGATCGCATATACCGTCAAATCGTTAATGAGGCCGTTGATGGCGTTGGCCAGTGAATACATCACAATCGAACCAAACAGTACCGATTTGCGGCCTTTCTTATCACCGATGACGCCCCAGAAAATACCCCCGAGTAGCATCCCGGCCATTTGCCAGTTAAAAAGCGTAGTGCCCTGAGCCAATAACTGATCCTCAGGAACGCCGAGTTCCCGCAGGCTCGGATTACGAATGACGCCGAATAAGATCAGGTCATAGACATCCACAAAATAGCCCAATGCCGCTACCAGAATGAGCGTATAGGCCGAACGTGTAGAAGACGTAGACAGGGGTACTGAAGTTGACATGGATTGCAATGGGGTACGTTAAAAATCCGGCCAAAATACAGTAGTCCCACAAAACATCCAATGCTCTAAACTTTTTTAATTTCTGTTTAATCTTCTATTTTATTTGGCATTTATCCCATATTCCGGCGAGAAATATCCAAATACCCGATTAGATTCAGAACAACAAAGTATCCGATACTAATCCATTCGTGCTTTTGTAACAGACCCTCCGGCTGTAACCGAGCAGACAGAATTGTATACGCATACGGAAACCAGTCAATGTATTCCCATTTCTGTTGTAATAGAACGGTTGCCAGCACTAATCCCATCAACGCCATACCGATGGGTACGATGAGGTTCTTGATTCGGGTAGCGAGCCAGTAGTGAATGCCCGATATCGCCAGCGTTGCCAGATAAGCTTTTGTCGTCGCTTTCAGCCACATCATCAGATCAGGTCCCTGATTACCAAAACCATATTTTTCGTTGATGAACGAAAGAATGAACCCGGCTACTAAAATGAGAAGGTTGAACAGAATGAAATTCAACAGTATTAACGCCTGAATGAGCAGCAGCTTTCCTAACCAAACGGAGGCTTTGGGGAAGGGCTGCGTAAAAACGTACTTCCAGGTATTGGAACGGTGTTCAATATTCACCACCATACTGTTGATGAGTACAATGAAAAAAGGCAGGAATAAAGCAATGTTGATTTGCCAGCAACGCCCCGCAAATAAATCCCAGGCACTGATGGCCGCTTTAGCTGGCATGAAAAAGTTTTGGGGTTTGGCCAGGTAGCCAATACATAGGAGTACCGGAGCGAAGGCCGCACTCGCCACCGTCAGCCAGAAAGCGGCGGTATTGCGGGTTTTCAGCATTTCAATGCGAAAGGATTGAGGAATATAGGTGAGGAGCATGGGTTTTGTGTTGAGGTTATAGAAGGGTTCAATTTATACAGTATGAGTTCTTATTATAATAGGGTTGTTTTTCGTCCTGTAAATGCGGATGGTTGTTTAGTCCGTATGCATTCCATGCCGGGCATCGCATACGGAGCATTCCATGCCGGCACGCCCACCGCTGACTTCCTCTTGCTCAAGACCACCGCGTTGCGGATGAAACCATTCCATGGGGCCACCATGGAATGGCAACGGAACGACCTATGACCGCCGCAACGCGGTGGCTTTAGAGCAGGCTGTCGTCAGGCGTGGAGGGGCCCAGCCTGGAAGGCTCATGGACTCCTAGTCGGCCAGTAAGCAGGACCAAACTCGGTCTAGGTGAATAACGAAACTCCGAATCAACAAACTTCAAAATCAACTTTATACCAGCGACTCCATGCGGAGTGGCCCTGTGATTTCCAGGAACATTTCTTCCAGATCGGCTCCCTGTAGGTTGAGTTCGTAGACTTCAAAGCCCGCCAGTACCAGCGACTGATTCAGAGCCGCTACCTGCGATTTACTTTCGAAGGGAATACTAAGTTTACCATTGGCAAGCCGTTGAACGGGGTACTGCTGGCGGAGTAAGGCCTCGGCCTGGTCCACATTATTGGTTTCAAGCTGCACGCTACGTTTCTGTACCTGAGCCGATTGCAGCT
The DNA here is from genome assembly GCF_002943425.1 of Siphonobacter curvatus. Taxonomy (NCBI): domain Bacteria; kingdom Pseudomonadati; phylum Bacteroidota; class Cytophagia; order Cytophagales; family Cytophagaceae; genus Siphonobacter; species Siphonobacter curvatus. Next base: position 1,184,761 of record NZ_PTRA01000001.1, on the reverse strand, counting down.
CTTCTATACTTCCCTGAAACAGTAACTTCCCCTGATGAATGATGCCTACATGGGTACACATCCGCTCCACCTCAGCTAGTAGGTGGCTTGATACAAAGAAGGTAATACCGTGGTCGCGATTGAGGGTTTTCAGCAGTTCCCGCATCTCAATGATCCCGGCGGGATCCAGGCCATTCGTGGGTTCGTCCAGAATCACCAGTTCGGGCTGATGCAGGAGGGCAATGGCTAGTCCCAGGCGTTGTTTCATGCCCAGCGAATACGCTCCGGCCCGCTTCCGGGCCGCTGCCTGTAAGCCTACCATGGCGAGGACTTCCGGAATACGGGAAGGGGGGACTTGGGTATACCGACGGGCAATTTCCAGGTTTTGTTCACCCGTCAGGTGTAGGTACAGCGAAGGTTGCTCAATGAGCGAACCAATTTTCTGAAACAGTTCGGAACGGTTGGACTCCAGCTCTTGACCGAAGATTTCCACGCGTCCGCCACTCGCCCGTAGCAGACCCAGTATAAGCCGGATAGTGGTCGTTTTCCCGGCCCCATTCGGACCCAGAAATCCGAAGATAGAGCCTTTGGGTACGCTTAGATCAACCTGACGAACAATCGGTTGACCCTTGCGGAAATAAAATTCCAATTGGTGGGTTTGCAGGATCGGCATAGGCGTAGGAAGTTGTTCCTCCCAAATACGCCGATCCCGGTCAACCCGCCCACCACTTTAGGCTGAAAGGTGAAAAGGAATGGTCTGGCGGTTGGCACGCTTACACCCGGGACATAATTTGAGAACGCTGAGCGTCAAGCTTTAGAAAAATGAATAGCAAAATGGTGAAGGACCATAAGCTTGACCCGCCATAACTGAAGAAAGGCAAAGGAATGCCAATGACTGGCATCAACCCAATGGTCATGCCAATATTGACCAGAAAGTGAAAGAAAAATATCGAGATAACGCCGTAGCCGTACACGCGGGCAAACTTAATGCGTTGTCGTTCAGCCAGTACGATTAATCGCAGGATCAACCCAACCAGTAGACCAATGACGAGTATACTACCCATAAACCCGTGCTCCTCCCCTACGGTACAGAAAATAAAGTCGGTACTTTGCTCGGGTACAAAGTCAAACTTGGTTTGTGTACCCTGCAGGAAGCCTTTCCCGAAAATCCCCCCCGAACCAATCGCAATTTTGGACTGAATCACGTTCCAGCCCGCCCCGCGTTTATGGCTGTTGGGATCGATCAGTACTTCAATTCGGGACCGCTGGTGGGGAGCCAGCACGTCGTTAATAATAAAATCCGTCGCTAATACCATGCAAATACACCCCACGTAAATGAGCCCCATGGCCGTATACGTCTTTCGGTTTCGCTGGTAGCGGGGTAGAAAAAAGATGACTAAAGCCCCGACAACGGCCAGTCCAATAGCAATGTTTAGGGTTTCGACGGTCAGCGAAAGAACCAGTAACGTTGCCGCCACAATGATGATGAGTGGATAAATCCCCGGCAGCCCTTCCCGATACAGCATCAGTAGCAAGCCTACAATCACCAGAGCCTGACCCGTTTCGTCGGAAATTCGAATCAAAATCATTGGAATCAGCATGAAGATTCCCACGTTCAGTTGATCCTTGAACCGGGTAAGATTGGTTCCGGGCGTGCTGAGGTACTTCGCTATCGCCAAAGCCGTGGCCATCTTCGCGACCTCAGCGGGCTGAAAACCGATCGGTCCGATCCGGAACCAAGAGTGCGAACCTTTGATATTAGCCCCCAGAAAGAGTACGGCAATCAGCAGCAGCAGGACGAATCCGTAAATGAAAAAAGCGAACGTTTCCCAGAATCGGTAATCAATCACCAGAATGGCAATGATAATAAAAACGGCAAAACCCGCGAATACCAGCTGTTTCCCGGAATTCGTATCGAAATTAAAAATACTGATGGGTTGTTCGGGATTATAAACAGCGGCGTAGATATTCAGCCAGCCTACCACCACGCAGGCCACGTACAGGGCTACGGTAATCCAGTCCAGTCGGTTTAAAACACTATTCTCGCGGGAAGCCAATTTCTTATTCTTTAAAAGATGATTCAAACCTTACCTATTGCATCGTAATGAAATCATATACCGAAAACTGGGGGTAAGCTGATTTAGTCGTCGGTACCGATTTCACTTTTCCATTTTCTACAATCAGAATCCGGTCTTTGGGCAGCAGAGGCGTTGGCTTTTTCTTGGGAGAAGGCGGCGGCAGGTACAGGAGATTTTTGTTCATCAGTTCCCGCTCCAGTCCTTTATGGCTCACGGTTCCCTTGATGTACTTCTCGGCCACCATCATGGCAATGGGAGCCGAAGTCGTCCCCCCCCACTTTCCGTAATCGACCACCGCGGCAATCGCAATTTTAGGATTGTTACGCGGAGCAAAGCAGATGAATACGGAGTTATCCGCAGGGCCTTTCGGGTTTTGCGAAGTTCCCGTCTTTCCGCAGATTTCAAGGTCCGGAATGTAGGCGGCCCGCATCACCGTACCCGCCCGAACGGCATCTGACATACCCGCAATCAGGGTTTCGAAGTGCCGGTAATCAATATCTACCGAATGTTTTTCTTTGAACTCGGGCAGTGGATCGCCCTTGGGGTTACCAATGGCCCGAACCAGGTGCGGCGTGATGTACCAGCCGCGGTTGGCGATAATGGCGGCCACGTTGGCCAGTTTCAGCGGCGTTACCAGCAACTCACCTTCTCCAATACCCACGGAGTAGATGTTGGAGAATTTCCAATTGTTTTCGCCTTTGTTACGTTTGTTGTAGTACTCGACATCCGGCAAGAGTCCCTTGCGTTCGTAGGGTAAATCCACGCCTAGTTTTTGGCCAATTCCGAACTTGGCAACCCGATCGTGCCAGCGGGTCAACCCTACTTTCGATTTCTTGAAAACGTTAGTTTCGTCGTTGTTGTAAATGATTCGCCGGAATACGTGGTAGAAATACGGGTTACAGGACATCTGAATGGCCCGGTGCAGCGTACTTGAACTACTTCCGCAGTGACAGTTCATGCGGATACCCGAGTGCCCCAACACCGTACTGGGCGTAATGGCTCCGTCCTGCAAACCCACCAGCGTTTCGATGGTTTTAAATGTCGAACCTGGTCGGTAGGTACCCTGTAAGGCTCGGTTAAGCAGGGGATTGAACGGATTCAGAGCCAGTTTTTGATAGTTTTTAGAGTAACTCCGTCCCGATAACATTTTTGGATCGTACGTGGGAGCCGATACCATGGCCAGGATTTCGCCGGTACTGGGATCAATCGCCACCAAACTACCCGATTTGTTCTGAAACAAACTATCCGCGTACTGCTGCAATTCTACATCCAGCGAAGTATACAAGTTCTTTCCAGCAATGGGAACAACGTCCGCCGCTCCCCCTTTCCAGGGCCCTTTCACTACGCCGTGTACGTCTTTCATGATGTACTTCATCCCGCGACGACCCCGAAGGGTTTCCTCGTACTGTTTTTCCAGACCGCTTTGTCCGATGTAGTCCCCCTGACGGTAGTAATTTTCACCGCGTTCTTCCTGATCTTCCAGTTGTTTGGGGCTTACCTCCGCTACGTACCCGAGCGTATTCGCCAGAGCCGATGTATTGTAGGTACGGAACGCACTGGTTTCGAAAGTGAAACCAGGATAATCCACCATGGCATCCTGAATACGAGCAAAATCCTCGACGGAAAGCTGACGCATGAACAAGGAAGGCTTAAACTTGGAATACGTCTTGGCCACGTTGTACATACTGTCAAACTGCACTTTGGTAACCCCCAGCAAATTGCACAGACGAAGGGTATCCGGAATGCGGGCTTTTTTGGGGGTGATGAACAAATCGTAGGTCGGTGTGTTGTAGACAATCAAATTGCCTTTTCGGTCGTAAATCTGACCCCGATACGGAATCTGGACGACCTGCTCAATAGCATTGCTTACGGCTGCTTCCGAGTAGCCTTCATCAATCACTTGTAAGTAAAATAATTTGGCCAGGTAGAGGAAGGCCACTAGTATAATTACTCCTTGTATAATTCCTTTTTTGACTTCTTGCATAATTCCCCGACAAGCCCTCTAAATCAAACGATTCTCCCTACAAAATTTGTAGTTTTTAAAGGATTTGCCAAAAAGAAAGTTCAATCCTAAGTAAAAATTAATACGGGGGCCGCAAGGACTTGCTTTAGCCTTAACGTTGCCGTAAAGGAAGATATTTTGTCCAACCAAAGACTCGTCGTTTCATCAGCAACGACCGTGTACTGATTTTGTCTTTTCTCGTGACGAAAAAGACCTTCCACATAGCCCGCATTTCTTTATTGATTCGAGCTTAGGGCCTGGTAGTAAACGCTATCATTTTTTCTTTTTTTCGCGGGGACTCTCCAACCATGATTTTGCTGATTTGCTGTTGGGCTAACAACGCTTTTAAAAGTTGCGTATTCCCCGTGGGCTGATTATCCAGCAAGTACTGCACCTTTTGGTTCGGGTCAAATAACGGGGTGCCGGGCCAGGCTTGCCCTTCCGTAAGCATCAGACATTGATCGCCTTTTTTCATAACAAAAAGCACCGGCTTGTAGGTGGGATCTAAGGCTGCCCGTTGACAAGAAAAACCGCCTAGAGCTAACCCAAGTAAAGCCAGCCAAATACACTTTCTCATAAGCAAAGCGATGAAGGGGTATGAAATCTGATTTTGATATGCAGCTTGCTGGACGTATACGTTTAATAAACGCTGGCATGCGGTAAGATCAGCTACAACAGACGTTAAAAATTTTACGTTTAACTCTTGATTGTCAATTCATTGCTTCCCTACTCTCTGTCCGTACGCTTTCAGTTGCCGGGCTGAGGCCAGAAACCGCCAGGCTTTCTCTACCAGCAGCACCACATCTTCCAATTGCACCAGCGTCAAATCTACCAGGATGACGGGATGATTTCGGTAATGATCCGTCAGAAAAAAGGTATCAGGAGCCTGTTCCAGGTACGTTTCTCGTTCCTCGGGATTCAGCTTCATGACCAGTGTTTGGCCGTCTTCCTGTAAACGACCAAGTAATTTGCGGCCCAAATGAAGCGAAGGCGTCCCATAGGCAAGTCCTTCGCTTACGTGGGGGTATTCCAGGGCCAGACTACGAACGGTATCGTAACGGACAGCCATATGAAAAATAGGTTTAGAAAAGTGACGTATGGTCAGGCGGTATCCCGTCCGATGGCCTGACAAGATACCGCCAAAATTACACCTTTGCTGGTCTGTCAGCCCGCATGATTTTTTAGAATCTGGTTTCTGGTACCATCTTTGTATCGCTTACTTGTTGCAGATTCGTTGTGTGCCGTTGCCATCTTGTCAGCTTTAACATTCATTCGTTTTGCTGACACATTTGTTGATTTTTCCTGCGTACTCCATTTGAATAACCAGGAATGTACCGTTTTACAGAAATTCATCTATGACTCCCGGAGAAGCCAAAAGTCTCGAAGCACTTACCCCCCGTCAGATCGTGGCGGAATTAGATAAATACATCATTGGTCAGCACGAAGCGAAGAAAAATGTGGCCATCGCCCTGCGGAATCGCTGGCGTCGGATGAACGCTGCCGCAGAAATGCAGCGGGAAATCATGCCCAACAATATCTTGATGATTGGGCCTACGGGTTGCGGGAAAACCGAAATTGCCCGCCGGCTCGCCCAGCTTGCCGATGCTCCCTTTACCAAAGTGGAAGCTTCTAAATTTACAGAAGTAGGATATGTAGGTCGCGATGTGGAAAGCATGGTACGCGATCTGGTGGAACAGGCCATTCATATGGTACGGGCGGCCAAAAAAGAGTCGGTGAAAGAACGGGCGGCTCAATCCGTGGAAGAGGTCATCCTCGATGCCCTGATTCCACCGGTCAAACAACCCACGGGTTTCCATTCGTCCTCCGTTAGTGTTTCACCCGAAAATGCCTCCGATGCGGAACTCAACGAACGGACGCGGGAGCGTTTCCGCGAAAAAATTCGTACGGGTGAATTGGACAGCCGCAAAATTGAAATCGACGTTCAGCAAAGTGCCTCTCCCAACATTGGTGTCATGGGTGGTCCCATTGACGAGAGTTCCATGATGAACATTCAGGAAATGCTTTCGGGGATGATGCCCAAGCAACGCAAAAAGCGGAAGGTAACCATCGGTGAAGCGAAACGTATTTTGATTGACGAAGAGGCGGCCAAGCTCATTGATATGGATGAGGTCAAGGAAGAGGCCATTCGCAAAGCCGAAAACCTGGGTATTATCTTCATTGACGAAATTGATAAAGTCGCCGCCAAAAGTGGTGGCTCCGGTCCGGATGTATCCCGGGAAGGCGTTCAGCGGGACTTACTGCCCATTGTGGAAGGTTCGACGGTGAATACCAAGTACGGGGTTATTCATACGGATCACATTCTCTTCATTGCCGCAGGAGCGTTTCACGTTTCCAAGCCCAGCGATTTGATTCCGGAATTACAGGGACGTTTCCCGATTCGGGTGGAATTACAACCCCTGACCAAGAGTGATTTTGTACGAATCTTGAAAGAACCCCGTAACGCCCTGACTCGCCAGTACGAAGCCATGTTACAGGCCGAATCGGTAAGTTTGTCCTTTAACGAAGAAGCCCTCGATGCCTTGGCCGAAGTGGCGTTCCAGTTAAATACGGAAGTTGAAAATATCGGAGCCCGTCGTTTGCAAACAGTAGTTAGTCAGTTACTGAACGATGTACTCTTCGACATTCCAGATCAGATCGGACCGAATGCTCAGGTGGTAGTTACGAAAGAACTCGTTGAACAACGGCTGGCAGGACTGGTACAGAATCGCGACCTGAGTCAATATATTCTTTAATTCGTTGCTTGAATGGTAGTTTTTGGAGTTATCGTCACGGTTATTGGAGCCATCGCCTTTCTCATTGGCTGGACCGTCTTGCAGAAACGTCGGAGCTGGATGAAAACCACGGGCCGCACGTTTGGTCAAGTAGAAGATGGCCGGATCGTTTACGAAGTAGCGGGTCAGAGTTACGCCTTACGCATTACTCGGACCAACTTACAAGGACGTTCGCTGCCCATTCGCTATGCTCTCGATAAACCCGGACAGTCACGGATTGATGCTCCGCTGGCTACCTGGCTGGCTCCTGGTTTTTTTCTGTTACTAGGAACGGGCCTGTTGTTGATCGGCATCGGAATGATTAAGAGTTAAACAAAAATCCCCGGACTGAACAGTCCGGGGATTTTTGCATTCGTACTTACTTCTTTTTTAGAAATCCGAACAAGCCTCGCTTTTCCCGTTGCGGGTAACACTTCAGATTCGATTCTGGAGCTTTCTGATAGATGGGAATCTGGGCACCAAAATAAAATTCTATTCCTTTGGGATTGCCGATATTGAGCGTAGAAAGCAGATTGTCCGAGCCGAAGTAAAGAATACCCAGGCGGGCTCCCAGCCCCAGAGCCAGTCGGCTGTAATTATCCGTCAACGCTACCGGCATGGCTACTTCTACCCATTTGCCTTCGTACCGCGGCGTTACGGCCAGTACGGAGGGCATGGTAAATGCGGCCCGTTTATTGGAGACGAATCCCTGCATGAGCATGGCATTGACGTATATTTTTTCCTTGACGTTGTAATCAATGCTTGCCTGCAAACGCGTGGGTAGAGCCGTACGATACGAGGCGATCCGTTCACTTTCGGAAGGGTTTAGGGTTTGGTTCAGGCCCAACATGAAGCCATCGATTCCCTGCATCCCTGTGAAGTTATCCTCCGCTAAAATGGCATCCCGCCGCTGTAGTTTATACGCTTCCACGTAATTGGGATTCTTGTACAAAATCCGTCCTATATCCAGTAAGGATACACTAATCCGATACAAGTACTTATTCTTGCTTGCGTCACGGTGTACTCCGTAGCGATCCCGGTAGGAATACTTCCGAACGTCCGGACGATATTCATAGACCATTCCCAGATCGGCTCCCCAGCCGCTACCCGCCGGAGCGTTTCCCAACAGCCAGACCGGAGAAAAGCTAACACTTTGCAGAGCCCCCTCATTCGTGATTCCGTACTGAGCATCTACGGACTTAAGACGAACGGCGGCTTCTGTGGCGTACGTGGGATCCTGAACGTACTCATAATCAATATTCCGACCCAGAATATGTCCCTGGTGCAGACCAATGACGCGTTTCACGGTTACGCCCACTTTCACAAAATCTTCGTCTTCATCGTACATCACGCGGGCGTAGCTTCCCGAAAGTTCGACCATGCCGTTGGTGTTCGCGTACACATGCGTACCGAAATCTTCGGGTTCAATAGCCCGCCCTATCGTCGTTCCGTTTTTGATTAACTGAGCAACCGATTGGGAGGCATGGGTTACAGCCACCCCGGCCCGAATACGGGTATTGAAGGAAAATGCATTTTTTTCATTCAACGTAATCAGTACACCCGGTCCCCGAACTTCCCCCCCCGCCCGCAAGTGCTTGTCGCGACCGTTGAGCTTTTCCCGCAAGTATTCCTGGTCGCGAAAGATGATTCCTTTGCTCGGACCCCGGTACTTGGAAGAAACGGTATTCGTTAGCATGGCAACCGGTGAGTACGGAGCTTCCCAGGCTAAGTAGTTGTTATAGAGATAGTTTTCGTAACCGGCTAAGTGAACGTGTACTTTGTAACGGGAGTCCACAGCCGAGGCGGGGTTGGCGTATATCCCGTGAATGCCTGCGTAGTTACTACCCGTCTGCCCCAGCAAAAACTGAGCCGAAACCTCAGATCCAGTTCCTCCTAAAAGTATAGAAATAAATGTGATAACTCTCTTCATACGGGTTTCCCCAAGGGCCAAAACCCTTCTCATTTAGTACGATAATGATAAATGTTTATTGGATTTATTTAAGATGGAAGGACACACCAAATTTTCGAAAAATAACTGATAAAGTGTGCCACTATGTACGTAAAAACATGGAAAATAAGATTGAATCTTATTAAATTACCATGAACTCTTTGATTTTTGAAGTTCATAAAGCCAATCCAGCCAAAGAAGCTGTAAATTTGCATCAAGTTTACGAGAGCGTGCTCAAAACTTCCGTAATCCCATTTGTAACCAAAATAATCTAACACGGGCTTGACCACAAATATGAAGCGTATTGCAGTGTTTACCTCCGGGGGAGATGCTCCAGGCATGAACGCCTGCATTCGGGCGGTCGTACGGGGTGCCATGTACCACAAAGTTGAAGTATTTGGTATTCGGCGGGGGTACAGCGGCATGATCGAAGGTGATATTTATCCGATGACATCCCGCGATGTCTCTAATATAATTCAACGGGGAGGCACTATTTTGAAGTCCGCCCGTTCACGTCGCTTTACTACGGCTGAAGGCCGCCAGCAGGCTTACGACAACCTGAAAGCCTTGGGCATCGAAGGACTAGTCGCCATCGGTGGAAATGGTACTTTCACCGGAGCTGAGATTTTCTTCAATGAGTTTAAAATTCCAACGGTAGGTGCTCCGGGTACGATTGATAACGATTTGTACGGAACAGACTATACCATTGGCTATGATACGGCAGTAAATACGTCACTCGACGCGATTGACAAAATCCGGGATACGGCTGATTCGCACGATCGCGTATTTTTCATCGAAGTAATGGGCCGCGATTCGGGTTACATTGCCATTCAATCGGGTATTGGCGGTGGAGCTGAGTTCGTGGTGGTACCGGAAGATCTTTCTGAACCCGTTTCATCCGTTATTAAGACCTTGAAGCAGGGCTTTGTGAAGAAGAAGTCTTCTTCCATCGTAGTAGTTGCTGAAGGAGAAAAAGAAGGTCGGGCTACCGAAATCGCCGAAAAGATTAAGAAAAGTATTGACGTTGAAGTGGATATTCGGGTGACAACGCTTGGCCACATCCAGCGGGGCGGCGTTCCGTCCGCTTACGACCGCATTCTAGCCAGTCGTTTGGGTCTGGGTGCTATTGAAGGCTTACTCCGGGGTCAGAAAAACGTAATGACGGGTATTGTCAACAATCGCCTGGTTTATACGCCCTTTATCGAATGTATTACTAAGGATAAGCCCATTTCGGACGATCTGTTACGAATGGTACACATTCTTTCCTAAGATTAGCCTGATAGAGTATCGAGCAGGAGGCTCCTGTTTCTCTGGCTCTTTACTCTATCTGTTTTCCTCTTAGGAAAGATACCCCATGGCCCAGTACATAACGTACCCAACTATTTCGTGCATCATGCGATAGGTGCAGAATAGATTATATTCCTTCGGTATCAACAAGTAATCCCAGGCAGTTTGTCGCTCAGAGGCGAAAAAGTCCGTTGGGTAAGGCCTAACCTGTACGTTTTCTTTTTGAAAACAGGCGACGGCTCGACGCATGTGAAAGGCTGAAGTTACCAGCAATATCTTTGGCGTACTTTGGCCCAATAGTTTAGCGGTATTCCTGGCATTTTCGCGGGTATTGCGGGAGGTTCCTTCTAGGATAATATCCGACTGGGGTATCCCGGCTAGGTGTAGTAACTGAGCAGCCGCTTTGCCCTCCGAAGTAGAATCAGCCTGGGCCGATACAATACCCGACCCACCCGAAATCAGAATCTTTTTTATTTTTCCTGCTTTGTATAAAAGCAAGGGCTGGAGAATTCGATCCGCTGAATTACCGAAGAACACCTTTCCATCTTTTTTGCCGGTAATCCCTCCGGTTAATACTACGGCCATATCATACGTTTCATCCGCTTTCAGGGTTACTGGGGCATATTCCCAGGCTAGTGCCAATTCATTCGTAATAACGTCGGTAGTACTGATAAACAGCCACCCCAACGTTGCCCAAATAGCCCATTGCTTGCGGCGGGCAGATTTGGAAAAAGCCGCTGTTAGTAACCCGTACGCTAAAAAAGTGATAGGCATTAACAGATAAAACAAAATTTTAGAAAGTAAAAAAAACATAGATAGGTGTACTTAAACGTTTGTAAGATGGCTGCCAAAGGTCGGCAACTTTAGACGTGAAACCTTACCTTTGAATGACAATCTGTATTCTCCTATGCTTCGTTATTGTTTTACCTTTTTACTTAGTTTTCTAGCATATACCCTATCGGCTCAGAGCGGCTATAAAATTACGGCTCGTATTCAGGGCTTACGGGATAGTACCTGCTATCTGGCCTACTATACGGGCCTCGGCAGTGGTCAATTTTTCGTACAGGATACGGCTAAAGCCGATGCTCAGGGCAATGTTATATTCACAGGCTCTCAGAAGCTACCCGAAGGTCTGTACGTCATTTCTATTTCGCAGTGGAAACTATTCGATTTAATTGTCGATGCCGATCAGGACTTTGAACTCATTACCGACAAGGAAAGTATAGCCGCAGGTAATCCGCCCAAGCAGATGAAGGTCGTAGGGTCCATGGAAAATGAACTTTTCTATGCCTTTAACCATCAGATGCAAAGTCGGATCGAACCCTTACAGCAGTTGCGGCAAACGGCTCAGTCAGATCCGACCGCAGCGGCTAAGATCAAAGCGATCCAAAAAGAATTGACGGAGTATCGCAAGAAATTCATTCGCGAACACGCGGGCTCGTTTACGGCTCAGTTATTCAAAGCTGCAGCCGAACCGGAAATTCCCCCGGCCCCACTCCTGCCTAACGGCCGTCCGGATTCTACCTTTGCGTACCGCTATTACAAAAATCATTACTTCGACGGGATTGACCTGAGTGATGAACGGCTCCTGCGGACGCCTTTTCTTCAGCAAAAACTGGAAAATTTCTTCGAAAATCTGGTGTATCAGTCCCCCGACTCGCTGAGTAAAGATGCTGATAAGATCATGAGCCGGGCCAAAGGAACGGAAATGCGTCGGTATTTGGCTTACTGGATGACCAGTCGGTACGAGCAATCAAAAGTATTAGGAGTAGATGGTTTTTTCGTTCACATGGGCGAAAAGTACTACGTGGGCGAACCCGCTCTTTGGGATTCCAGTACGGTGACTAACTTCAAAAACCGCATTGCCATCCTGAAGCCTCTGTTGGTTGGAAAAACCATTCCGAACATGTATCAGACCGATACCTTGGGTCGACCCATGAACCTGCACGATCTTAAAGCCAACTATACCATTGTATTCATTTATTCGGATGACTGCGGACACTGCCGGGATTCCATGCCGAAACTCAAAGCCTTCTATCAGAAGTATAAAAACCGGGGCGTGAAGATCTACGCAACGGATTTACGACGTGACCCGAAGGAATGGCGAAAATTCATCCAGGAGTTCAAGATTCAGGATTTCACGAACGTCATCGATATACACAAAGATCCGAAGACGGCTCAGACCGTCCATTATACTGATTACCTGAAAACCTTTGATGCCCAGGCAACGCCAACCATTTACGTACTGGACAAAGACAAAAAGATTATTGCCCGGAAGCTTCCCGCCGAAGAACTCGAAAACTACTTTGAGTTTATGCTGAATCAGCAGGCCAAGAAAAAATCCTAAATGAAAAGAGCAACTGTCGTAACAGTTGCTCTTTTTTTATTTCAGCGTTTTCAAATACGCGATTGTCTGGGGTACCTGGGTTTTAATGTTCGGACTTTCGTCTTCTATATAATAATGTTGAATACTGGTTTTTTTCGCTGCTTTCATAATGGCTGGTAATGGTAGTTGCCCCGTCCCGAGAGCCACGTCGTTTTCAACGGGCGTACCGCCGGATAAGTTACCCTTCACCCCTTTGCGTAAATCTTTCAGGTGCATGAGCTTGAAGCGCTTGGGATACTTCTCTAACAACTGTACCGGGTCCTGCCCGGGAAAATACGTCCAGAGTATATCCATTTCGAAGCTTACGTAATTAGGATCCGTTTTCTGGACGATGTAGTCAAACAAGGTACCCTTCTCGTAAGGCTCAAACTCAAACCCGTGGTTATGGTAACAGAAGGTCAGGCCGTGTTCTTCTTTCAGGATTTTGCCAACTCGGTTAAAATTGGCTACGGTTTCTTCCGCCATGGCCAGCGTAAACGGTCCTTCGTGCGGAATCCAGGCAACGCGTACGTATTTAGCTCCCAGCGTTTTGGCGTTCTGGGCTACTTCCGCCGTTTTGTTAAGAAAGTCGGGATACCCTACCCCAAATGATGAGCACTGCATGCCCCGTTCGTCCAGTAGTTTTCGAATATCCTGAGCCGTACGGCCAAACAGATTGGAAAACTCCATATCCGTGATGCCTAATGCTTTAACGGTATCCAGCGTAGCGGCTACGTCTCGCTGGAAACTGTGACGATAGGTGTAGGAAACCATCCCGGGCTTTTGAGGGGTGGATGGTTTTTGAGCGAAGGCCGAAAAGGCCGTGAAGACTACTAGCGGAATGAGTTTTCGAATCATGGTCTAGAGATAAAAAGAACGGATCGGGTATAAAGACGACGGAACGGACACGTGTCCCTTGCTAACGCATTTTAGAGCGTTTCACTAAATACGCCGAAAGAATCGGATCGAAGCCCTGCGAGATGTCTGCTTCAATAAAATCAATCTTATATTGATTGCATTTCATCCGCAGATCGTAATAAAATTTCTGGATGGCATTACGGTAATAGTCCCGTACCTGCCCCGGCTGTACCCGTACCCGCTCGCCCGTTTCCAGGTCAATAAATTCGTACGGCCGTTCTTCAAAGGCAAATTCTTCTTCCGTCTGGCGATCGCTGACGTGAAAGAGTAATACCTCGTGCCGGTTGTGCTTCAAATGTTGCAGGGCCGAGAAAAGCTTATCCGAATTTTCAATATCATCGAACATATCACTGAAAATAACCACCAGCGAGCGGCGATGCACCTGTTCGGCAATCTGGTGAATGACCTCCGCCACGGAAGATTTCCGGTTGGGTTTGGGTTGCTGGAGCAGTTGCTGTAATTGCAGAAAAATCTTATGGATGTGCGAGGCCGTCGATCGAGTTGGCAATTGCACTTCTACGCTTTCCGAAAAGGTGGTTAAGGAAACGGCATCCCGCTGTTTCTGGAGCAGGTACGCCAATGCCGCCGCCGCCAGAATGCTGAAGGTAATTTTGCCGTTCGTTTTTTCGGGATAATACATGGACGAAGACGTATCCAGTAACAAATGACAGCGAAGGTTCGTCTCTTCTTCGTATTGTTTGGTATACAAACGGTCGGTTTTGCCGTATACTTTCCAGTCCACGTGCCGGGTACTTTCACCGGTATTGTACAGGCGATGTTCAGCAAATTCCACCGAAAAGCCGTGAAAAGGCGATTTATGTAAACCCGTGATGAAACCTTCCACCATTTGTCGGGCCAGAAATTCAATGTTTCCGTATTCTCGGGCTTTGGTAAGATCCAGGGCCATGCGGTACGAGTGATTCAGGTTTAGGAGGTTTGCAATCAGATCCGGCAAGCTATTTTTAACTTATAGGGGATAGCTTTCATTTCCCAAGTGTTTTTCAACCTTAGCCAGTAACTATTCTTGTAACCTTAAATGAATAACGGAAAAAGCGGGTAATGTTTAGGGAGAGCAGCTAAAAACTTTTAAGTATGGGCAAAAAAAGAACCGCAACCTCCGGAAAGTTTTTAGAGACTGAACCAGTTATCTCTATCCACTGAACGAAGCTTGCGGTTAAGAAAAGCTGCCGCTGAAACATGTAATGGTACACTCTTTGTTGTACCTCCCTAAAATCTACTCTAGTGCTGCCATGTCCGCCCTGGCGGTAATCGTGGCGTTATCTTCGAGAAGATATTTGTTGGGTCGGAGTAAAACGATACCGTTTGTACCCACTACCCTAAGGTTTACTTGTGCGACGCCGGCTTGAGTCATACCCAATTTTTTTGCGGCATCAAAGGAAAGATCAATATCTCGATTCTTTCCAAATGGCCCACGATCAATTACTCTGACGATGGTTTTACGGCCATTTTTGAGATTAGTCACTTCCACCATTGAACCAAATGGTAAGGTTTTGTGTGCACACGTACCATTTTTTAAACGTTCGCCGCTGGCGGTGATTCTACCAAAGTACTGTTTACCGTAGTAAGTAGCCCGACCCCGATATTCTTTCCCCAGTGGTTTTTTGACTGGAGGGTATTTCTTGTAATACACCGAATAATGAGCCTGAGCGATACAGGGCAATATACTTAAGTTCAGTAACATTGCTGTTACCGCTCTACGTGTCCATATATTCATAGGCAGTTCGTTTTGTGGTTCAAAGAACTAACGTTATGCTTCAGCAGCGGCGGGAGCACTTTGGGCGAATTGCCTTGAACTGAGTAGAGTTCAGCTACAAACGTACGACAAATTTCTGAAACTGGTACTATTTTCCACGTTTTAGGCAAAAGATTGTTCATAAAGTTATATAAATTCCACAGGTTGAAAATTGACATCCACTTATTTTTTATTATATTGGGCGGTACAAAAAAGCACTAAATCTTCTGCCGATTTAATACCGGGTAGAAGAATAAACTGAAACCTGTTCAAAAGGTTTTTGATCGTTCTTTTTAACCTTCCGACTAAAAAAGCTGACCTTTCTTGCTGCCAGGGTCTAACCATAGATTATACGGTTTGTAGAAATACCTACCTTATTTTCTACGATTTTTTTGCGACCAAACGCTTTCTTTCTATTTTTACCAGCGACTCAAACCATAAACTTCCAAAATTGTGGCTGAAAAAGAACGAGAAGAACTCTACTCGAAACGTGTAAAGGCTGGGAAGCGGACTTACTTCTTCGACGTGAAATCCACCCGTGCCAACGATTACTACATTACCATTACTGAAAGTCGTCGTTACCCCCAGGGAGATGGATTTGCGTACGAAAAACACAAAATGTTCCTCTACAAGGAAGATTTTGATAAGTTTGTAGACGCTCTCAAAAACGCCGTAGATCACGTCAAGACGGAGTTGATGCCGGAATTCGATTTCACGCAGTTTGCTGCCCGTGAAGAAGACGACGAGTACCGCAGCGACCTGAAATGGGATTAACCACAATCTGTTTGCTATGATTAACTGATACCCCTAACAGTTTTATCTGATTGTGAAGAACTTAAGAAAGCCTTTGCTGTGGCGAAGGCTTTTTTCGTTTATATAGTCGTACCTTTGTGGAATAGAAGGCTTAAGGACGCCGGATTAGCGGCCTAACCAACTTCTTACACGTGTATCATCACTGAGTTTAAATCAATATATTTCGTTACCCATGGGTTTGCAATGTGGAATCGTGGGCTTGCCGAACGTCGGAAAGTCTACGTTATTTAGTGCGATATCGAGTGCCAAGGCCGAAGCGGCCAACTATCCGTTCTGTACCATCGAACCCAACGTAGGCGTAGTGGAAGTACCCGACGAACGCCTCCGTACGCTCGAACAACTGGTTAACCCGCAGAAAGTAATTCCTACAATCATTGAATTCGTAGATATTGCTGGTTTAGTGAAAGGAGCCAGTCAGGGAGCCGGTCTGGGTAATAAATTCCTGGCTAACATCCGCGAGGTAGACGCCATCATTCACGTGATTCGCTGCTTCGATGACGATAATATTGTTCACGTCGAAGGACGCGTTAATCCAGTATCGGACAAGGAAATCATCGATTACGAATTGCAGTTAAAAGATCTGGAGGCTGTAGACCGGAAATTGCAACGTATCGAGAAAGCTGCCCGTGCCAGCGGTGACGCGAAGGCAAAAGCCGAAGTTGAAA
Source organism: Siphonobacter curvatus (assembly GCF_002943425.1). Classification (NCBI taxonomy): domain Bacteria; kingdom Pseudomonadati; phylum Bacteroidota; class Cytophagia; order Cytophagales; family Cytophagaceae; genus Siphonobacter; species Siphonobacter curvatus. Next base: position 1,168,182 of record NZ_PTRA01000001.1, on the reverse strand, counting down.
TTCTTTACCGCTTTAAGAAAACGCTGGAGCAAGGTAAATCAGCCCGTACGGTTGAGGTATCGGAAGAAGAGAAATCAGCCGTAGCCGATCTGCACTTGCTGACGATCAAGCCCGTCATCTACGTAGCTAACGTGGATGAAGCCAGCCTGAGTCAGGGTACGAACGAGTGGGTTGAGCAACTGAAAACGGCCGTAGCTGAAGAGAACGCTCAGGTGATTGTCATCTGTGCGGCCATCGAAGCTCAGATTGCCGAAATCGAAGATCTGGACGAACGTCAGATGTTTCTGGAAGAATATGGATTAAAAGAATCTGGTCTGAGCCAGCTTATTCAGGCATCTTACGCCCTGTTAAATCTGATTACCTACTTTACGGCAGGTGTGAAGGAAGTACGGGCCTGGACGATCCAGCGGGGCTGGAAAGCTCCACAGGCAGCCGGCGTTATTCACTCGGACTTTGAACGCGGTTTCATCCGGGCAGAAGTAATCAAATTGGCCGATTACGATCATTATAAGTCAGAAGCGGCTATCAAAGATGCTGGTAAAATGGCGGTTGAGGGAAAAGAATACGTGGTACAGGATGGTGACATTATGCACTTCCGTTTCAACGTGTAGCTTTTCAGTGATTCAGGATTTACCAAAAGAGGGAGCTTAGTGAAGCTCCCTCTTTTTTGTAGGTAACAAGTTTCCCTTAATTATGAATCACCTGATAGCCAATCAGCTGATCGGCCCGACTGCCGGGCGAGCGGTGGTAAACGAAGATTTCGTAGGTATTCTGCGTCATGGAATGCATCCCTTCAATGGGTACTTCATTTGCTTTATTTCCCTCAGGCACGGCGTACATGTAATTGTAAACGCCTTGTTTCAACAAAATCGTAGCTTGATACGCCTGTGCCGAAGGTTCATAGTGCATCTGATTGTCTTTCGAGAGTTCGAAAAAATTAAACCCTCCCACTACGTACGGCACTTTTCCATCTTCCCGTTCGGATGAACGCAGGGTAAACGTAACGGGGAAATAGTCTGGATCGCCAAAGTCATCCCGTGTGGAGATGGCGAATAGTCCGTCGAGATCATTTTGCTGCAAATACGACTTTCCGGCCTGTCCATCGTCCGGGAAGAGAAACGCCGCATTGAAATTGGGATTGAAATCCAGTCGGGCTACGTTAATGCCCTTCACCTGCCGACTCCGAATGTCAAACACCCGAAACTCATTGCTTCCCGGAAACAGGTTTTCATTATTGAAGAAACGGTACTCCAGCGTGCGGTCAAACTCCTGAACCATATACGGCTTCAATCCCACCACGGTACGATCCCAGCGGTAATTCTGACGAATCACGATATACACGTCCTGCTTGGGATTCAGAATGGGATAATTTCCGTACTTCAGGGCAAAATCAACCTGCTGATGCGTATTGCGACGCGGAATATCCTGTGCAAAGCTGACACGTCCCCCAACGGTTACCTTTTGGTCGAAAGCCATGAATCGCCGCGTAAATACAACATCACTTTCCCGGCGGCCCTTGTAGACTACCAATACGTAATTTCCACTCACTTTCACCCGGGGCAAATCCAGCCAGAAATGAGCGTAACCCACTTTAGTACCCTGAGCTACTTTGACGTCGTAGATAGGAAATTCATTAAAGTCGGGTAAAAACTCGACGTCGTTCAGGGCCGAAGGCTGCCAGTTGGCATTGCAATGCAAAATCTTGGCCCGAAACTGCGGTTGGTCCTTGCCCAGCCAGTCAAATTCTAGCCGCATGGTTCCTCCCTGATTCAGGTCCAGTACGGGTGGTTGCAGCACGTCGTTGCTAACTACGGCACCCGTAGCAAAGAGCAAGGGCGTTTTGACGGAGGCATCGTAGATAAAATCTTCGTAGCGGAGCGGTCCTTCCCGCCGACTATTTTCCAGGGCCTGAGCAATCAATTGGTTTACCAGAAAAATAAGGCCGATTGCCAGTACAAATGAGGTTAGCACTTTCATAAAGGATTTTCGCTTCATAAGGGTATAAAAAAACGCTGAGGACTCGCATTTTAGTGGATCAAAGTATCTCCGCTAAAACCCGAATCCTCAGCATTTCTTATCAATCTGCAGGATTATGCCAGCTTTTCCAGGGATTCTACTTCCATCATCGCCGACTCCCAGGCGTCGTTAGCTTGGGATAGCTGCTGTTTCACCCGGTCGTATGCTTTCTGAACCTCATTGAACTTGACCGTATTTTGATAAATCTCCGGATCAGCCAGTTGAGCTTCGGTATCTGCTTTTTGTTTTTCGAGCTTACTAACCTGACCTTCCAGCTCTTCCACTTGCTGCTGTAACTTTTTGAGTTTTTGCTGGGATTGTTTCCGCTCCGTATCCGATACCGTAGGTTGTGGTTTCGCCACCTTTACTTCGACTGGTTTTTCGGTACGGGCGGCACCTGACTCTTTGCGGATGGCCTCGCGTTCCTGTTGCCAGAGCACGTACTCATCGTAGGTACCGGGGTATTCCTTGATCTGCTCGTCTTCGATGTACCAGATTTTATTGGCAACTTCCGACACGAAATACCGGTCGTGCGAGACAATCACGTAGGTTCCTTCGTATTGTTGCAGGGCTTGGATCAGAATATTCACTGAGATCATGTCCAAGTGGTTGGTCGGCTCATCCAGAAGCAGGAAGTTAGCTTCCGAAAGTAGCATTTTCGCTAAAGCTACCCGCGATTTTTCACCCCCTGACAGTACTTTAATTTTCTTGAATACGTCGTCGCTGGAGAATAGAAAACAGCCCAGAATACCCCGTAACTGAGCTTCCGTTTTGTCCGTACCCATTTCCCGTAATTCGTCGATGAGTGTATTCTCGATGTTCAACGCTTCCAGCTGGTGCTGAGCGTAGAAAGCGAAAGCCACGTTATGACCGATCTGCCGTTTTCCTTCAATGGATTCCGTACCGGCGATGATCCGCAGCAGCGTCGATTTTCCTTTACCGTTCGCCCCGATCAGAGCGACTTTATCACCCCGACCCAGGTACGCGTCCGTATGAGTAAGAATACGTTTTTCGCCGTACGCCTTTGAAACATCTTCGAGCTGGAAGATATTTTTACCGGGCTGAGTAGCCAGCGTAAATTTGAAGTTCACTCGAGCGGTATCGTCGATGACCTCATCCACGAAATCCAGTTTTTCCAACGATTTCACGCGGCTTTGTACCTGACGAGCCTTGCTGGCTTTGGCTTTAAAGCGTTCGATGAAGCGTTCAGTCTGGCGAATTTTGGCCTGCTGGTTTTCGTACGCTCCCCGCTGGATTTCGTTTCGCAGTGTTTTTTCTTCGATATAGAATGAATAGTTACCGGGGTAATAATTGAGCTTCCCTCCCGATACTTCTACAATAATATTGACACAGTTGTCGAGGAAATAGCGGTCGTGCGAAACAATCATGACCGCTCCTTCGTAGTTACGGACGTAATTTTCCACCCACTCGATACTGGGTAAGTCCAAGTGGTTGGTAGGCTCATCTAACAGCAGTAAGCTGGGTTTTTGCAAAAGCAGTTTTGCCAGCATTACCCGCATCCGCCAGCCCCCGGAGAAGCGTTGGAGCGGTACCTGTAACTCTTCGGTTTTAAAGCCCAGACCTTCGAGAATTTCTTCAGCTTTGGCCTGAATCGTATACCCATCCAGAGCTTCGAACTCTTCCTGATACTTAGCCAGCTTATCGACGAGCTCATCCCGATAATTCGTCTCCATTTCGTGGAGCACTTCGTCGATCTTTTTCTGGAGCACCATTTCCCGCTCGAAGGCTTGCATAGCTACGTTCAGAATCGACTCACTCGATTCGTAACTCAACAAATCCTGGTTGAGAAAGCCAATGGAACAATCACCGGATTTGGAAATCGTACCCCCGTCGGGCGTATACTCACCTACAACGAGCCGCAAGAGCGTAGATTTACCCGTACCATTGGCCCCGATCAATCCGATGCGATCTTTGGGTTTAATATGAAGAGAGGCTTCGTCGTATAACGCCCGACTGCCGAAGTAGAAACTTAAGTTATTGATGGAAAGCATAGAAATAAGAAAGATAGCGAAAATTCTGCTCCGCCACGAGTCCGATTCAAAAGTACGAACCTTCCGCCAGAAGTCAGCATTTTCCTTAGGCTTCCTTCTGTATTTCGTCCCGGGCGAAAGCGTAATTTTTCATTCAAAGAGGTAAGTTAGCTACTGAATTAATTTTTCAGGAGAGCCATTAGGATTTATGAAACTTACATCTTAGAATCGTACAAGAGAAGTTCACTACCTAAGTATATTTATCTACCTCACGTATCCAGTCGCTAGAATATAACTATTACAATAATTATCACACTTGCCAAACATTGCATTATCCAAATAAAATATTTAATTTTTAATCATAAATAAAAGATTTCAGTAGTACTACAAGGAAGTTCTCCCTCATTATTCTAAAATTTATATATGTATGCAAGCTCAGGCTTTGTTTGAATTTGTTTATACTTTTGTAAGAATTTCCAATTCTAATTCTTAACCATAATGAGAAGACTGTTACATCTATGTTTCCTGGTCGGAGCACTGTTGAGCGGCTATAGTACAATTGCCCAAGACAGAGTCGTGACGGGAAAAGTCACCTCTTCAGAAGACGGAACCCCTTTAGTTGGCGTAAGCGTTCAAGCCAAAGGAACTAGCCGCGGCGTTAATACCGATGCTACCGGTACGTACCGGCTTTCCGTACCGGATAATTCTACCTTGGTTTTCAGTTTCATCGGCATGATTACCCAGGAAATTGCCGTGGGTAACCAGACCCAGATTGATGTACAACTAGGCTCAAACAGCCGCGAACTCACCGAAGTCGTAGTAACAGGTTTCGGTTCGCAAATCAAGCGGGACGTAACGGGAAATATTGCCAAGGTTGACTCTAAGAAACTTGAAAATATTCCTAACCCGTCTTTTGAAGCGGCTCTGCAGGGAAACGCAGCCGGGGTGCAGATCACCCAAGGAAATGGTAAGTTAGGGCAGGGTATTTCGGTACGCGTTCGGGGTACTTCATCGATTTCTGCTTCAAGCCAGCCCTTGTACGTAGTAGATGGCGTTCCCATTAATACGCAGAACCTTTCCAATAATACGGCCCCTACCAACCCGATTGCCGATTTGAACCCGCAGGATATTGAATCCTTAGAAATCCTCAAGGATGCTTCAGCTGGTGCCATTTACGGAGCTCGTGCTGCGAATGGCGTGGTACTGATCACTACCAAACGCGGTAAAGCCGGTAAAACGAACGTCAACGTAGGTTTCCAGTACGGCTCCAGTAAGCCCACCCGCCTCCGTGACTATATGACCGCGGAGCAATGGTTGTCTTATTTTAGAGTAGCTGCAGCGAATACCAACTCAACTAATTCGCTCAATACCATTATTAATCGTTCAGCCGCCGGTACAACTCCCGGCGAAGCTACGTATGATTGGCAAAGAGCCGCTTTTCAGGATGCTCCCTTCAGTCAGACGGATTTGAACATTTCCGGGGGTAATGAAAAGACGAAATTTTACATCTCGGGTCAATACCTGGATCAGAAAGGGATTCTGATCAAAAACTCGCTGGAACGTTTTAGCGGCCGGCTTAATCTGGATCATAAGGCCAACAACTGGCTTTCGATCGGCATGAATATGAGTTTGGCTCGGACCTTACAGAATCGCGTTTCCAATGACAATGCCTTCTCGACGCCCATGCAGGCCGTAGCTATTCCGCCCATCACTCCGTTGATTGATCCCCGGACTGGCTTGATTTCAGGTACACCTCCAGGAACTTCGGCGAACTTCCCTATCTACTACAACCCGTTCATATCCGCTGAATATTCGGATTACAAGACCTTAGTTTTCCGTAATATCAGCAACGTATATGGCCAGGTAGACTTTACCAAATGGCTTAGTTTCCGCTCTGAACTAGGGGTTGATCTGTTGAATCAGAACGAAAACACCTATTACGGTACGCAAACAGTTCGTAACGTATCAGGGGCTGCCAATGGCTTGGGAGAAAGTCGTTACTCACAGGTCATGAACTATAACACCAATAACTACTTCAGTTTCAATAAAGCAATTGGCGACCTTCATTCCATTACGGCTACGCTTGGTATGTCTTATCAGGAAACCCGAATTGATGGAAACTTTGTGGAAGGACAGCAATTTCCTTCCAACGCATACCGGCAAATTGCTTCCGCTGCGGATATCACAGGAGGTTCCTCCACGCGTACCCGGTTTTCGTTCCTTTCTTATTTCCTACGGGCTAACTACAAGTTTGCTGACAAATACTTAGTAGGCTTAAGCGGTCGGGTAGACGGATCAAGCCGATTTGGTAACGATTCTAAATATGGATTCTTCCCTGCTATTTCCGGTGGATGGATTCTTAGCGAAGAAAAGTTCCTACAGGAGTCTAAAGCCCTGAGCTTCTTAAAATTAAGAGCTAGTTATGGATTAACGGGTAATGCTGAAATTGGCAACTTCCCTGCCTTAGGCCTCTGGTCTTCTTCGGGTTATGCTGGCGTAGCTGGTCAGTCGCCCAGTCAATTGCGAAACCAGGATTTGAAATGGGAAACTACTACCCAAACAGATATTGGCCTGGATTACGGAATCTTAAATAACCGAATCAATGGGGAGATCGATTATTACATTAAAAACACGAATGACTTATTACTGTCGGTAAACGTTCCAGGCACGGCTGGATTTCCGGACCAGGTACGAAATGTGGGTAAAATGCAAAACAAAGGCTTCGAATTTACTTTGAATAGCCAAAACCTGGTCGGAGCCTTCAAGTGGACGACCAGCCTGAATATTTCGAACAACAAAAACCGGGTAGTAGAAATCGATAAGAGTCCTTCCGGAGAACCTGTCCCCATCACGGGTGGTTTTGATCAGGTTAACCGAGCGTATCCGGGTCAGCCATTAGGAGCTTTTTATATGATTGAATACGCGGGTGTAGATAAAGCGAATGGAGATGCCCTCTACTACCGAAATGATACAGAAGGTGATCGTACCACAACCAATGATCCGAACGAAGCACAACGGGTATTTGTTGGAAGCCCTCTTCCTACCTGGTTTGGAGGGATTACGAACACCTTCTCGTACGCGGGTTTCGACCTGAGCATCCTGTTCAACGGGCAGTTTGGTAATAAGGTGTATATGGCAGGCGGTAAGTTTGAAAGAGCTTCTGGTGATTATTTCGATAATCATTTAGCTTCTGAATTAGATTACTGGACCCCAGAAAACCCCAATGCTTCTACGCCTCAACCCCGGTTGTTTGGAGCGAATGGTACCGCTGTATCCAGTCGCTATTTATCGGATGCATCTTACGTGCGTTTACGTAATGTCTCTGTAGGATACACGATTCCCAAAACTGTGCTGAACCGTTTAAAGGTGGATCGGCTCCGCGTGTACTTCCTGGCCCAAAACCTACTGACCTTTACCAAGTACACGGGTTGGGATCCTGAAGTTAGCACCGATGCTGTTTCAGGAAATATTGCAGCAGGACAAGATTTCTATTCGGCACCCCAAGCAAAGACGCTTACGGTTGGTCTACAAATTGGATTCTAATGCTGTTGAAGGAATATTTAACATTCAATTCAATGAAAAAAACACGTTTCACCTATATACTTCTCGCGGCGATTACTCTAACGGTGTCCTCGTGCGGAGATAAATTGAATATTGCTCCTACTCAATCAATTGACCAAGACGTTGCTCTGACGACCTCAAAGGACGTTGAAGCCGCTTTGATTGGTGCTTATGATGCTCTAGGCGAGTACTACGTATGGGGAGGACAGATTCAAATGTCATCTGACCTGCTTGCTGCTACGAACGAGCTACAGTGGCTTGGTACATTTGTAGACCCTGGTCAGTTTTATGATAAGAAAATTCTTACCAATAATTTGTATGGGTCTAACATCTGGCTAAATTCATACGAAACTATTAACATCTGTAACAACGTCTTAGCGAACATTGATAAGGTTGACGCAGCAAAAAAGAACCGGATTCAGGGGGAAGCTTTGTTTATCCGGGGCAGTGTCTACTTTGAATTGGTTCGTTTGTTTGCTAAAACCTGGGGCGATGGCGATAACACCGTTAATCCAGGTGTGCCACTGGTGCTCACCCCTACCACTGAGATCAACAACGGTTCCTACGTAAGCCGGAATAGTGTAGCACAAGTGTATGCAAAGGTTCTTGAAGATTTACTAGCTGCCGAATCGCTGTTACCAGATGCAGCTTCGACCAGCACTTCAGGTAAAATGACTGGTCAAGCAACGAAATGGGCCGCCGCTGGTATCCTGTCTCGCGTGTATTTGATGCAGCAGAATTATGCGGCTGCACGCGACGCGGCTAACCGCGTTATTCAGAGTAACAAATATGCTCTGAACCAAAATTATGCGGCTTCATTTAACCTGGTAAACATGAACTCTCCCGAGAACATTTTTTCCACACAGGTGACTTCTCAGGATGGCGACAATTCTCTTCGTACTTTCTACTCGATTGAATCCAGAGGGGATATCTACGTAACAACCAATCATATTAATGAATACGAACAAGGAGATGAACGTGCGGATTTATTTTATCAGGATGGAGACGACTTCTTTACGGAGAAGTTCAGTACTATCTACTCGAACGTTCCCGTTATTCGTTTAGCTGAAATGTATTTGACGCGGGCTGAAGCTAATTTCCGCCTCAATACAAGCGTTGGAGCAACGCCTTTAGCGGATATTAATTTGATCCGTAATCGGGTAAACTTGCCAAGCCTTACTTCAACTAGTCTTACGCTTAGTGCAATCTTAAAAGAGCGTAAATTAGAATTGATGTTTGAAGGCCATCTCTTACACGATCTGAAGCGTACTCGTCGTTCAGTTGGGGCAATCTCCTTTAATGCTAACAATCTGGTATACCCGATCCCGCAACGCGAAACGGATGTAAACAGCCAGCTGGTACAAAATCCTGGGTACAATTAGTAGTAAAAGTCTTAAGTAACGAAGAAGCCCCGAAGCAATCTTGCTTCGGGGCTTCTTCATTAAAAACTCAATTGTTCTCTCAGTTTTTCCAGTTCCGGAGCCATCTGATGCGTGTATTCGTAGCCTACGCGAAAAACATCTCTGGATTTCTTGGTATCAAAAACGTTGAAATTCTGTAAGAGCGGCGGCTCGATGAATACGTCAAAACGCTTGGACTTGAAATGGCTAGCTTTCGCCATCGCCAGATACAAACTTCGCATGGCCACGGCTTTCATAGAGGTAATCGGACTTTCCAGATCACCAATCGGATTACAGTGGCAACCAATTAGTATGTCGCAGTGAGCTTCGAGCGGCTCGTAAGGCATTTGATTCAGTACTCCGCCGTCAATCAGTTGCTGCTGGTTAATCCATACGGGTTCAAAAATACCCGGCAAACAGCAGGAAGCCAGAATGGGTTTGAGCAAAGGACCAGAATTAAAAAATACTTCATTACCCGTCGTTAGATCCGTGGCGTTGACGCTAAGCGGCAGAGCCAATTCTTCGAACGTATGGGGTAGATGCTTTTGCATCAGGTCTTCTACCCGATCGAGCTTCAGAAAACCCATCCGGCTAAACGCCAATTTCAGGTAGCTTTTATAATTACTACGTTCAATTAAATCGTAGGCAGCTTCGGCTTCCATTTTGCTGGCCGCAAATGCTCCCACGATAGCTCCTGCACTAACCCCCGAGATATAATCCGGTGAAATGCCCATTTCCTGAAGAGCTTTCAAAATCCCTAAATGAGCAAATCCGCGTACGGCTCCTCCGGAGAATACTATTCCAATCTTCATGGTTTGTTCGTTGATTAATGCACGCGTAGGTATTTGTTAACGATCGTTTCGCTTAAACAAAGGTATACTTAAGCCAGCGTATACATCCATACCTTTAGGAGCCAATCGCCGACTATTACTTACTAAACCAATCAGGTTGTCCGTACCCGCAAAAACCGGTCCCAATCGTACGGACAAGCCCGGTGAAAATGTCTGAAAAATCCAGGTGAGGGGTACGGCCACCTCTAACCCTGACTCGGTTTCAATACGCGGCACTACTGAAAAAACTGTGGGTTGACGAGCCGATAATACGTTCACATTTCGCAAATCCTTGAGGTACGAAACCGTTACGTACAGGGATGAATTCAACCGTAAATCAGCATTCGTATTCAGCGACATCGGTAATCCTGAAGTAAAACTAGTTTTGGCCTCATTCGGTTGCAGCTCCATTTTACTTTCGATGAGGCGTACCAGTTCATCACTCCCTTTAATATTCGCAAAATCCTCTTCCTGAATCGTTCGGTTCGTGCGTAAAATGGTGTATCCTTTGATCTTGGACCGATCTTCGTAGCGGATTGACCCTACATCCATCAGAGCGGCGGACAGTCGCAGACGGTAGGGTTCTTCGTCATAATCCGGATTAAATTCATAGACCATCCCTACATCAAATCCCCAGCCGGAACCCGGCATTTTACTACCTAAAAACTTGCGTAGTCCTACCCCGTCTTTGATGGACTCTTGAGTAGTATAGCCGAAATCCGCGTCCATCCGATCCATCACGAAAAGTCCTTTACCGGGCCGCTCAGGATCTTCAATAACGCGGTACGTCAATTCCCGATTTCGGATGTGAGCCGAGTAGAAACCCACCAGCTTTTTCACGGTAACCCCTCCTTTCAACTGATGAGGGCCGTCTTCAATGAGGGTAGCAGCGTAGGTGAAAGCCAATTCTCCGTAGATATTCCCATTCAATGAAAACTTATTATCTACGTTCGTAATATTCCATAGGGTAGCGAAATCGAAACCCTGCCGAACGAGCGAAAGAAAGTTTTCCGAAACACCAAAAGCCTGAATGGACGCCCGGGCCCGGCTCGTGATCGCAATACTCTGGTTGCGGCCCAGCCCAATCAATACGCCCGGACCGCGTACTTCGGCCCAGCCCGTACCATCCTTGGGTTTACCGTTCAGATTCTCCCGAAAGTACTCCGGTTCGAGGGCAGGGCTTCCGTCTGAATTCCGATACGCGTTAGGAATACCGCCAAATACGAGACGGTTTAATTTGTAGGGGCCAACCCAGTCCGCATAGTTATTGGAAATATTGGCTCCTCCCGAGAAAAGATTAACGTGTAATTTGTAAGGTGAACCCGCAATCAAGGCCGGATTCGTGTACACCTTGTTCGTACCGGCGGCATTACTATGGGCAATTCCATTGAAATTCTGGGCCTGGACTCCCAATGAAACGCTCAGGGCCAGGATCGACAGAAAGTTTTTCATCATCGTATGTAGTGTGAAGGTTCGAATACTGCTAACGTAGGATTTACTCCTTTGCATATACGCCTTTTCAGCCAAAACTGTTTTTATTCATACGGACGGTTGGGCAAAAAAAAACTTCCGTAAGTAGTCCTACGGAAGTTTTTACAGAAAATGATATGGCTTACTTGGTCGGCTTCGCGAACAGTTTTTCATCAATCGGACCATTTACCGTAATCTTATTGGTAATGATCGTCATATCACCGCCCATGGGTGATGCCGTTTCCATCGTGTGCGGAAATTTAACGCCGGAAATTTCTTTGTAATCAGAGAAATTCATTTCCTGCTTTACTTCCTGACCTTGCATACTCAACTGTGCAATTTGCTTTGCCAGCAGGTACGTATTCGCATCCAGAAAATAATCGACAGCCGTACCATCTTTCGTCGTGATTTTCAGATGATAGGCGTCTTTTTTATCCATTTTTTCCTTGCCTACCAATTCTACCTTCGTGCCTTTTTCCTTGTAGTTAAAAAGCGGTCCGCCGGGATCAAGCTGACTGGCTGAACTCTTGATTTGTTCGGCAGGCAGGTCTTCTGGTTCACCCGTACCACCCATCATCGCAGGACGGATGGTCCAGCCTTTATCGCCGTCTACCGCTGTAATCATTTCATTGCCCATCACTGAGATTTCCATCCGCATGCCACGACCCGTAGCAATCATCTGCTTCATCGGGATGTCCATACCTTGCATACTCATCGAGTTTTCGATGATCAAGGTTTTGATGCCTTTAAGCTTGTCAGCACCCCCACGAGCAGCGATGTGTTTATCTACAATTTCATCAACGGATTGAGCCTGTGCGTTCAATGTTAACACCAAAGCCGCCGCAGCAGCCCAGATACGTAATTTAGTCATGGTTAATGTTGGTTAAAAACGTGCGTAATGCTAAGTCAAAAATAGCGGACTTCCCTAAATACTGACTTTTTTTTCTATTAGTGGAGAAAGGATCATTTGAATGGATGAATTTCCTTTTTAAAATAAATCGCCTCTTTCTAACGAACGCATACGCCTTTTTCGCTTAGCCCGCGGATAAATATCGGTTGGTTTGGGCTAAAATCGGTTTAACACTTCGAATCGCTTTCTGTAATTGGTCCGCTGTATTAGCCTTGTCCATTACCTCATGGCTCTCCCGCGTTTTCAGATGTAAATTTTTTAACTGCTTTAATCGGCCCGAACGTGGTGTGTTAGTCTGTACCATTTGAATTTCCTGATCAAGCTCCGTTAACTGGAGACTAATCCGATCCATCCAATCCTGCTTTTCCCGCATAAAGGCATCTTTAGGTTCGGCCTGAGCTTTAGGATTAGGTTTCAATATGCGTAGTGAATCAGGGATTCGTTCGATCTTGGTGGCTTTCGAAGCAAAGGCTGTTGCTAAGGTGGGATCATTCTTATAAACGAGGCGAGCCCGCCGCTCGGTTCGTACGGTCGTAACCCTAGGATCGACGCGTACCACTTCCTCGGTCACGCGGGCGTTCAACACTTGAGCCCCCGAATCAGTAAGCATTTCCTGGGTGTTCGGATTCATCGTTCCGCTCAGAAACCAGATATAAAGAAGACATTTCATGACGGCAATAAAGTTTGGTTGACGTATTAATTCACTGACTACCAATCCCTTATTACCGTCAAAAAACGTGCAAGTCAAGAAGCGGGCAAGGATTTACTCAAGTTACCGCAATAAGGAAATGAAAACTTCGTCGAGTTTAGAGGCCGTTCGTACCCGGATTTTGTACTGATCCAGGTCGAGTCCTTTGGCGTTGTAGCGGGAAACCCAGATCTCCTTAAAGCCCAGTTTTTCAGCCTCCGCAATCCGATTTTCAATTCGGTTTACGGCCCGTACTTCGCCTCCCAACCCTACCTCCGCCGCAAAGCAGACTGAAGCCGGAATCGCAATATCCTCGTACGAAGAAACCAGCGAAGCACAGACGGCCAAATCAATAGCCGGATCTTCCACTTTCAGACCTCCGGCAATATTCAGGAAAACATCCTGAGCCCCCAGTCGAAAACCACCGCGTTTCTCCAGAACGGCCAGCAACATATTCAGCCGTTTCGCGTCGAAGCCCGTACTACTACGTTGGGGCGTTCCGTAGGTGGCAATGGATACCAATGACTGAATTTCAATCAGCAAGGGCCGATTTCCTTCCAGCATGGTACCAATCGTGATACCACTCAGGGCGTCCTCCCGCTGGGAAATCAGAATTTCCGAAGGGTTACTTACCTGTCGTAACCCACTCCCCTGCATTTCGTAGATGCCCAACTCGGAGGTACTGCCAAAGCGATTCTTGGTCGTTCGCAAAATCCGGTAGGCCAAATGGCGATCGCCTTCAAATTGCAGTACCGTGTCCACCATGTGTTCCAGAACCTTGGGTCCGGCCAGATTCCCGTCTTTGGTAATGTGACCAATCATAAATACGGGCGTTCCGGACTCTTTCGCGAATTTCATCAGCTCCGCCGTACACTCGCGTACCTGCGATACACTCCCTGCTCCGGATTCGACCAGATTGGATTGCAGGGTTTGAATGGAATCAATGACCAATAAATCGGGTTCGAAATTTTCGATCTGCTTGAATATATTCTGCGTGGACGTTTCCGTGAGAATGAAGCAGTTGGCGGAATTCGTCCCCAATCGTTCAGCCCGCATTTTAATCTGTTGATCCGATTCCTCACCCGAAACGTAGAGTACCCGAATGCCCGGTAGATTCAGAGCAATTTGCAGCATCAGGGTGGATTTCCCAATCCCCGGTTCGCCCCCAATCAGTACCAGTGAGCCAGGAACGATCCCTCCGCCCAGTACGCGGTTTAGCTCAGCATCCGGGGTCAATACCCGGGGTTGTTCGCTGTAATCAATTTCGGTAATGGCTTTAGGACGAGCGGCAATATTCGGTCCCGCTGAAGCAGGTCGCCAGCGGCCTTTTTCGGGTTCCGACTTCTGGATGATCTCCTCGACCATCGTATTCCATTCCCCACAGGAAGGACACCTTCCCAGCCATTTGGGCGACTGGTACCCACAATTCTGACAGAAATAAGAGGTTTTTACTTTCGCCATTGAGATGTAAACGGGCAGTTTTTAGCTTTCTGCCGATTAGTAATTTACGCTAGAAAACGTTCAAAAACAAGGATACAGAAAAGGTTTCGGACCATTTCTATAACAAAACACCGGTGGTACAGCGTTTTACCATAGTTCTTCAACGTATTACCATTATATCCATGAAAAAGTACTTATTACTATGCAGCTTTCTCTGTCTGTCGGCTGCTTCAACCTTCGCCCAAAGCGACAAACCCTGGTTTCAACTGGGAATTAAAGCAGGAACGAATTTAGCCCAACTTAAAACGGGCAACTTTGTAGCCAATGGTAGCTATAGTGGATCCACGCTCCGGGAAAATCTCAAACAAAGCCTAGATACCCGTACTGGTTTTGTAGGTGGTATTTATATGCGTTTTGGACGAACGCTCTATATACAGCCCGAGGTACTGTATACAGGTAAAGGAGGTTCGTATTTGGTACAACCCATCGATGCCAATGGACAAGCGGTAGGCAGTCCTACGCAGGTAAAGGTAAAAACCGAGAACATTGATGTGCCCGTATTGCTGGGATTGAAATTTGGTCCGCTTCGGGTAAATGCGGGTCCAGTAGCTTCTTTTCTGATCGGCTCGAATGAGAGTATCAAAGAAGCCATTACCAAGTATACCCAAGGTAGTGTGAGCGATACGTTTAATCAGGCTGCCTGGGGTTACCAGCTCGGTGGTGGCCTGGATATTGGTAACTTCTCGCTAGACGTTCGTTACGAAGACAGTCTTTCTAATGTTCGGTTTGTAAATATCAGTACGCCCAACGGTAGCGATCCTTTCAAACAGAAATCGAAAAACTGGCAAGTGACTTTGGGCATGAAAGTATTTTAGTTTAGAATGTAGTACTATTCTACAGTAACGCAAAGAGCCGCTAACTAGTTAGCGGCTCTTTGCGTTACTGTACTATTTGAGTGTCAATCAGTAAAATATACTTAATGACTCAAGTACTGCCTCATATAGGCCGCGAACTGATGTTTGCGACGTCGGGCAATGGAAATAATTTGACCGTCTTTCATCCATACACAGTCTTCGCCTTTCACGTCATATCGCTGTACGTAGGCTAGGTTGATAAGGTACGATTTATGAATCCGGAAGAATGAACTGCTTTCGGTCATGAGTTTTTCATAGTCCCGTAAGGTTTTCGAAACCATGATACGTTTGCCGTTACTGCAATAAAACAGCGTATAGTTTCCATCTCCCTGGATCAGAATAATATCCTGCATAGGAAGGTGTTGAACGCGGCGATCAAAGACGGGTAGCGTACCCTCGGGTACAGTCCAGTTTTTCGAAGTAAATTCTAGAGAAGGGGTTGGATACATGGTATTAGCATTAGGAATAAAACGTAACTCAAGTACAAAACAAAGGTGTAAAAAATTAAGTATAAAACACCAGTAAAATATACTCTATTTTTAAAATTAGGTATTTGTACGTATTACCCGAAAAACAAAAATTCTCTGGCTATTCAAACCAGCAAAAAGTTATTTTTGTGACATGATAGAGCAAGTCAACGAAATTCGCCAGCAAATCACGGCGTATACTATTGATACTAAGGAACAACTAGAAAATTTCCGGATAGCCTACGTTGGCCGTAAAGGAGCCGTAGCAGGTTTGTTTGAATTACTGAAAACGGTTCCTGCGGAAGAGCGTCGGGCCATGGGGCAGGAACTCAATTCCCTGAAAGATTTAGCTCAGGAGACCTTCCAAGCTGCCCAGGAACGTCTGGAAAATTCTCAAAGTCAACAGGTTACACCTGATGTAGATTTAACCCTACCCACGATTCCAAACGAGACGGGTAGTCTGCACCCCCTTACGTTGATTCGTCAACGTATTGTCGAAATTTTTGAACGTTTGGGTTTCAACGTAGCCGATGGACCAGAGATCGAAGAAGACTGGTATAACTTTACGGCTCTGAACTTTCCCGAGAACCACCCGGCTCGTGAAATGCAGGATACGTTTTTCATCGAGAAAAACGGTCCCGGTAAGGATATTCTGCTGCACACGCACACCTCCAATATCCAGGTTCGGCTGATGGAAACGCAGCAGCCACCCTTACGCAGCATTATGCCCGGTCGCGTGTATCGCAATGAAGCCATTTCGGCCCGTGCTCACTGCTTTTTCCATCAAATCGAAGGCTTGTACATTGATGAGAATGTGAGCTTCAAGGATTTGAAGGATACCTTATATCAGTTTGCCCAGGAGCTGTTTGGTTCGGAGGTACAGGTTCGTTTCCGTCCCTCGTACTTTCCTTTCACCGAGCCCAGTGCAGAAATGGATATTTCCTGCGAAATGCACCGCCCCGGTGGTTGCCGGATTTGCGGCGGAACGCAGAATCAGTGTAAAGGAACGGGTTGGGTAGAAATTCTTGGTTCGGGTATGGTTGATCCGAACGTACTGGAAAATTGCGGTATCGATTCCAAGAAATACACAGGATTTGCCTTCGGCATGGGTATCGAGCGGATCGCGAACTTGAAATACCGCGTTCGGGATTTGCGACTGTATTCCGAAAATGACGTTCGTTTCCTGCGTCAGTTCGAACAGGCCTAACCAATACGTACCTAAGCAAAAAGGCGATCGTTTTCGAAACGATCGCCTTTTTTATGGCTGTATACACTAGTTACGATTCAGAAGGAAGAAAATCCAGTACGCCAATAACCCGGCGAAGTCCCGAAAAACGAGTTTGGTAGTACTTTTCCTGATCAAGCCAGTCAAAACGAACGCCGCCATTGTAAGCCGAGTGGATGAAACGAATCTTTCCGTCTTTTACCTCCGATACAATACCTACGTGTCCAATTCGGTTACTGTGCGAGTTTCCACCTTTGAAGAAAATCAGATCACCGGGCTGGCAATCTTTCTTGGCGACTTCGTGCCCTAATGATTTCATGGAAGCACTGGAATGAGGGAGTAACATTCCAAAGTTTTTGAAGCAAAACCGGACGAATCCGCTGCAATCAAAACCCCCTTTCGTAGTACCACCCGACCGATACCGAATGTGCAAATGCTGTTCGGCAAAGTCCAGAACGTCGTTGGTATAACGCTCCAGTCGGGTGCTTTTGGGTTCCTGTTCAACCGCCGCTCGTTGGGCAAAAGATACATTCAGGAAGCAGGTAAAAAAACCTGCTAGAAGAACTTTTCTTAGCATAAAATTCGGTTTGTTGTCACAATGAGGTTCTTAAAGATAGGCAGAATGGCTGGTACGAAAAAGGCCTTTCGGATGTCCGAAAGGCCTGACTACGGGTTATTCTAAGGTATTCCTTTTTTTATTTAACATTAGTATCGCTGACGTTCAGAGGCTTACCAAAAACTGCCTCAAGCGAATATTGAGAGTAAATTTTTCACTATTTTTTTTATTTTTTTCTCATTTTTTTCTCAAAATTCCTCAAAATCTAAGAATACTAGCTAAAAATGGCTTACTATAAAAACCTGTGCCAGAACATTATAAGTCTTTACCAAAGCACACGCTCAAGCTATCCTCACCATCATAGCCGTAGTTAGGAATTTGCTCGTAACCCGTACGTCGATACAGTTCAATCGCTTCGGGTTGCCGAACGCCCGTTTCCAGTATAACGCGACGGTAACCCAGGCGACGAGCTTCTTCCTCCAACGTTTCCAACAGTCGCCGGGATACTCCCTGCCGACGGTAATTATCCAATACAAACATTCGTTTGATTTCAACTACCTCCGGAACATAAGGTCGTAGGGCTCCACACCCTACCGCTTTTCCTTCGATGCGGGCAATGACAAAGGCTGAACCCGGAGCTTCGGCGGAATGATATTCATTCGCCGGAAAATCGGGGTAGCGACGTTGTAGTTCTTGTACTGCTTCCGCTAGTAAAAACTGAGCATCGGCCGACTGTACGGATTCAACGTGTACAACAATCATTTTTTCTGATTTACGACAGAGCCCGTATTCCTGCGTTGAAGAATACGGGCTCTGTCTCACTAAACTCGATTATAAATTTTCTAAAACCCGCTCCAGCGATACGGCGTGACCGATTTTTGCTTTCAGATCGGCGATTGCAATACGCTCCTGCTCGGTTGAGTCGCGGTGACGAATGGTGACCGTATTGTCTTCCAGCGTTTGGTAATCCACGGCAATACAGAACGGCGTACCAATCAGATCCTGACGGGTATAGCGTTTTCCGATACTGTCGCGTTCTTCGTAGAATACGTTGAAATCGTACTTCAACTGATTCTGAATTTCGCGGGCTTTCTCGGGTAGGCCGTCTTTTTTCACCAGGGGTAATACCGCAGCTTTGATGGGAGCCACAGCCGGGTGCAGTTTCAGGTAGGTACGGGTTTTACCGTCTTCGCTGGTTTCTTCCGTATACGCATTGCACAGTACGGCCAGGAACAGACGATCGGCTCCAACCGACGTTTCAACTACGTATGGAATGTAATTTCCGTACGGCTTGCCGTCTTCGTTGAGGTCGTTGTCGAAGTACTGCTGTTTTTTCTTTGAAAGCTCCTGATGGCTCTTCAAATCGAAATCCGTACGGGAGTGAATACCTTCCATTTCCCGGAAGCCGAAAGGAAACTTAAACTCAATATCCACGGCGGCATTGGCGTAGTGAGCCAGCTTGTCGTGGGGTTTGAAACGAAGCTTACTGGCTGGAATTCCCAGGGCCTGGTGGAATTTCATCCGAGTCTCTTTCCACTTGTCGTACCATTCCATTTCGGTACCGGGGCGGCAGAAGAATTGCATTTCCATCTGCTCAAACTCCCGCATCCGGAAGGTAAACTGACGAGCTACGATCTCGTTCCGGAAGGCTTTCCCAATTTGGGCAATACCGAAGGGAACTTTCATCCGACCCGTTTTCTGTACGTTCAGGAAGTTCACAAAAATACCCTGAGCCGTTTCCGGACGCAGGTAAATCAAACTGGCATCGTCAGATACGGCTCCAACCTGGGTCGAGAACATCAGGTTGAACTGGCGTACTTCCGTCCAATTATCGGTACCAGAAACCGGGCAAACAATACCTTCGGAGATGATCAGTTCGCGTACGCCTTCCAGATCGTTGGCGTCCAGCAGACGACCCATGCGGTTCAGCAAGGTTTCACCGCGTTCAGGATGACCGTTGTTGGCGTATTCTTCGGCTTTTGCTTCGAGCAATTGATCGGCCCGGTACCGTTTTTTGGAGTCTTTGTTGTCGATCATGGGATCGTTGAACGAATCCACGTGACCGGAAGCTTTCCAGGTAAGCGGATGCATGAAAATCGATGCATCAATTCCTACGACGTTATCATGCAGCATCGTCATGGCTTTCCACCAGACCGATTTGAGGTTATTTTTCAGTTCGACGCCATACTGACCATAATCGTATACGGCCTGTAAGCCATCGTAAATTTCAGAGGAGGGGAAAACAAAGCCGTACTCCTTGGCATGGGCGATGATGTCCTTGAGCGAGCCAGCGGGTTCCTGTTGTTCGGCCATAAAAGGTTTTTCGAAAAATCGAAGTTTGAGAAAACGGAATTCGGGGGGCAAAGATAGAGGAATCAGCCCAAAAACCTGCGGCAATTCCGGGCATTCTCTGTAGGATCGTTCCTTAATTCATAGCCTATGGATCTCTTATACGGTCTTAGTTTTAGTAACCGAAGGCTTGCCACTTCTCCGTTTTTCTTTCATAGGCTTTCTTTGAAAAACCAGCGTTTAGTCGTAGTAATACGGTATCTGGCACGGATTTCAAGAATTGGTTACGCCAACGAACATTAAAATTTTCTAATCCCAAAAGGGCTCGATTCTGTACGCCCGAAAAAACATCTTTCTAGCGTCTACGTTACTTTTTAAGACATACCAACGTCCTTGTATCTATGGAATTGTATTACACCTTCTCCGTTCTTATCGTTGTTTCCGCTATTTTTTCCTATCTGAATCTTAGGTTTTTACGGTTGCCCGCTACCATTGGTATCATGGTCATGGCTCTGGTTTCTTCCGTTCTCCTGGTAGGCTTTGGACGCTTCTGGCCGCATTTTTTCGATGATGCCGCCCGCTTTATCAAAGGAGCCAACCTGGAGGAAATTCTCATGGGAGCCATGCTGAACTTCCTGCTTTTTGCCGGGGCGATTCACATTCACATTGGCGATTTGCGGGAAGAAAAACGCTACGTTATTGTTTTCTCCACCATCAGCGTTATTCTGTCGACCTTACTCGTGGGCGGATTGCTCTACCTTACGCTGGGATTTTTACATATGGATATTCCGCTCATTCAGTGTCTGGTCTTTGGAGCTTTGATCTCCCCTACCGATCCCATTGCGGTACTGAGTATTCTAAAAGCGGCGGGTGTCCCTAAATCTCTGGAAACCAAAATTGCAGGTGAATCGCTCTTTAATGATGGCGTAGCCGTCGTTGTTTTCCTGACGTTGCTGGAAATGGCCCGCGAAAGCAGTACGGAATTTTCACTAGCCTCTATTTCGTTATTACTCGTGAAGGAAGCAGTCGGTGGTCTGCTGGTCGGTCTCATTCTGGGTTTCATTGCTTCCAAATCCATGAAACGTATCGATGACTATAAAGTATCCGTCATGATTACGCTGGCAGTGGTAATGGGTGGTTATTTGCTGGCTCAGGCTATGCACATTTCTGGTCCGTTGACGATGGTAGCGGCTGGTTTAGTGGTTGGTAACTACGGAAAGACGCAGGCGATGTCGGAAATTACGCAGGATTACCTGGAGAAATTCTGGGAACTGATTGATGAAATCATGAATGCCTGTCTGTTCTTACTCATTGGCTTCGAACTGATTCTGATCCCTGATTTGGGTAAATACTGGCTGGTGGGTACGATTGCCATCGTGATTGTGCTGCTGGCTCGCTGGATTTCCATCGCCGTTCCTTCCCGCATTATTCCTTTTCGGGAAAAACTCGACCGTCAATCGATGGTAATTCTGGTTTGGGGTGGACTTCGCGGTGGTGTTTCCGTAGCTCTGGCCCTTTCCATTGACAGTCACCTAAACAATGAACTATTTCTATCCATCACCTATTTCGTGGTAGTATTCTCACTCATCGCCCAGGGCCTTACCATTGGCAAGCTAACCAAGCCTACCCATCCTCAGCCCGTCGATGCGATGTAATGACCTAGAATAGCCCGGAAGCCGTAGGGTTTGCTTATCTTTACGCAAGTAACAGGTAGGTAGGAAATTGCTCCCGGACGATGAGCTGGGCACATAACTAATGGTTTCATGAACTTTAGAAAAAATACGGTGTCGGTACTAGCGATGCTATTCTGTATTACCGGGTTATTGCTGACGGGTTGTCAGAGTTCACCCAAGGCTGAAAACACCGAAAACAAGACTGCGGAACCAGCTCAAACGGCCACAACTGAGGCGGGTGATTTTCCGCTACAAACGCTTGACGGCAAAACAGTCAATCTTTCGGAACTGAAAGGGAAAGTCGTATTCATGAACGTTTGGGCGACCTGGTGTCCTCCCTGCCGGGCGGAGTTACCAGACATTGAAAAGCTGTACAAAAAAATGCAGGGTAAACCGGTAGAATTTGTGATGCTGACCGTAGACGAGGAGCTTCAGGCCGCCCGTGATTTTATCAAGAAAGAAGGGTATTCATTTCCCGTGTACGCTCCTACCGGACCGCTACCGAAAGCATTTGAAACGCAGGCGATTCCCGTAACGTTTGTGATCGATGCCAACGGCAAGATTGTAGACCGGAACGAAGGAATGGCTAATTATAACAGTGATGAGTTTGTAGCTCACCTAACTTCTTTATTACCAAAGTAAGGGTTATTTAACTCATAGAAAAAGGGTTACGGAAGGTGTTCCGTAACCCTTTTTCTATGGGGTTCCCCGCATGGGTACCCGTGGCACCAACTTTATACAAAATCCTCCCGCATCGGCGTGAATACATCCACCAGTACGCCCGCCTCTCGGCACACGGCTCCGTGGGGCATGTGGGGCGGAATGTAGTAGGCATCGCCTTTCTGTAGCATCTGACGTTCTTCGCCGATGATGATTTCAAATACACCGCTTTCCACGTAGCTCATCTGCGTATGTGGATGCTGATGAATCGTCCCTACTGCTCCCCGCTCGAAATCCACCCTAACCATCATTAAATTGGAATCGTAGCTGAGTACTTTCCGACGTAAGCCTTCACCTACGGTTTCCCAGGAGAGGTCATCAGCTTTCACAAAACGTAATTCTTTCGGATCCATAATTCTCGGAGTTAATCGGCCTCAAAGAAAGGCATTCCTATCCAGAAGGTCCGCCTTAGCGAGCGTCTTCCCGTACTTTTTTAGCCTTGGAAGTATCCGTATGTAACAATTCGACCTGTTTCGAACGGTCTCCCGAAACTTTCAGTAAGAGCGAAGAAGCAGGCGAATACCCAATCCGATCCAGCGTAATAGCCTGACTATTCTGTACCTGCATGACCGGCATCTGTTTGCTCAGCAGCTGTACATTCTTTAGCGTAATACGCTGTCCTTCAATACAAACCAACCCTTTATTGGATTCGATTACCGAATTTTCAATCAGAATATCCTGAATATTCATTTCTGGCAAACCCCGTACGAGGATTCCCGTTTCGGCCCCTTTACAAACCACGTTCCGAACGAAAAACCGACGGAATTGCGGCGTACCTTCATTGATGGGCTTGGCTTCAATGGGCAGCGGTTCGGATTTATCACCCGTCTGCGGAACGGGATCTTTTGCCATGTAGTACATATCAAACAAGATGGCTTCGCCGGGAATGCGGGTCATTTGAATATCGGAGATGAACACATCCTCCACAATACCACCCCGACCACGCGTAGTTTTGAACCGCAGTCCGACATCCGTTCCCAGAAACGAGCAATTCGATACGAATAGATTCCGGGCACCGCCCGACATTTCGCTTCCTACTACAAAACCGCCGTGGGCGTGAAAGACCGTACTGTTGCGGGCAATGACATTTTCGGTCGGTACTCCCCGCTTGCGACCCTCTTCATCGCGGCCTGATTTGATACAGATGCCGTCGTCCCCTACGTCGAAGGTGCAGCCGTCGATCAGAGCGTTTTTGCAGGATTCCAGATCCAGTCCGTCGCCATTCTGGGCGTACCAGGGATTCCGTACCGTCACGTTTTTCAGCGTAATGTCCTGACATAACAGCGGGTGAACACACCAGGCGGGTGAGTTTTGAATGGTAACGCCTTCCAGCAGAATGTTCTGGCAACGCGTCAGACTCAGCATGTTAGGCCGCAGAAAATCCCGGATTTCTTCGGACTTCTTGAAATCAAAGCCATTCGCCAGACTTACCGCTCCTTTCACTTTAGCCCCTTTGAGTGACTGCTCGGACGGGTACCAGATTTCGCCATCTACGACACCGCCCGAGGCCACGAGTTTCTCCCAGGCGGGTGGGTTCAACTTGCTTTTTTTCACGGCTCGCCAGCCATCTCCCGCTCCGTCGATAAAACCTTCGCCCGTGATGGCAATGTCATGTACGTCGGTAGCACTAATGGGAGCCTGACAACGAATGGCGTCCAGTCCTTCCCAGGTTGTTTTCACCAGCGGATAATCACTTTTACGATCACTGAATTGCAGCAAAGCTCCGCGTTGCAGGTGCAGATTGACGTTGTTTTTCAGGACAATCGGTCCCGTTAACCACAAGCCCGAGGGGACCAACACCGTACCCCCACCGGCTTCACTACAGGTTGTAATGGCTTTATTGATGGCGGTAGAATTCAGAGTCTGTCCGTCGGCTTTGGCTCCGTAGGTTTCAATCCGAAAGGTATCTTTCCGGAAAACGGGCTGATAAATCTGGGGAAGTTCGTAGGCCAGTTTTTCCTGGAATGGACTCTTTTTCAAAGCTTTTGCCAGTTCCGTTTTTTCTTCCCGCAGGCCATCGGCCACGAGAGCAGCCATATGAGCAGCCCCGTACGCTGAAAAGTGCGTATCGTCTTTCACTTCTTTGGGCCGACTGGCAAAGTAGCCGGGCATGTACCACAAAAACAGGCGTTTGGAGGGTTCTACGCCCATGGTTTGCAGCAATTGACGGCTTTTTTGATGCAAATCCACCAGAGGTACTTTCTGCTGCTGAGCCACGGCTTTTACTGCCGCCGGATAGTCGCCGTGCGTATCCTGAACCGTTCCTTTTTCGTCAAACCGGCGACGCATCACGGGCGTAATCAGTATAGGATGGGCTCCCTTCGCTTTCGTTTCCCGAATAAAACGGGTCAGGTTTTCGCGGTACGTCGTTTGCGGATCGGCATATCGGGTAGAATCCTCCTTTTTCTCATCGTTGTGCCCAAACTGAATCAGCACCCAGTCCCCCGCGTGTAGCTCATCCAGTACCTTCTTCCAACGACCTTCGTTGATAAAACTTTTCGTACTGCGACCGTTAACGGCGTGATTACGAACCACTACGGTCTCATCCAGAAATTCGGGCAGCATTTGTCCCCAGCCCCGTTCGGGGTCTTGTGGATTCGGTTTAGTAGCCAGGGTCGAATCGCCAATCAGGAAGACCTGCTTCCGGGAATCGAGGGTTTGAAACGAAAGACTAACCAGCAAACTGGCCAAAACAAGGATTTTCTTCATAGCATCGATACAGCATCATTCGCTGTAAAGACGCGATCTGGTGAACGCATCCCTAGTCTGGCCCAAAAAACCACCCTGATTTTGGCTTTTCCCTCTGGCATTCTCTTTTCTGGGATACCCGTCTGATTATCCTTAGTCTAGCCATGAAATCATCTACACTGGTCACGCTGCTGCTGCTTGGTTTGCTGAGTGCCTGTAATAAACCAAGTACGGTCATTCAGGGACTCCTGGGTGAACAATCTCCCCGTGACACCTACGTCCGGACTTTACGCAAACAGGGCATGCTTGAAACGGAAGCCGTACAGCAGTGGCTTCATGCGGGCGAAACGGCCCTCCACGATTCGTTGATTGTTTCACTGCCGTTTCGGGAAGACGGCGTATTCCCGGCGGGTGGTCAGCGGGTGTTTACGTACCAGTTTATCCTACCTGCGGGTCGGCGGCTGGAAGTTCAGTTGAACAGTACGGATAGTCTGTACTTTCTCGACTTGTTTCAGCTCCGGGAAAATGCCTCGCCTCAACGTCTGGCGTATGTATCGGAAAAAAACCGAATCCTCCGCTGGGAGGCGACGGACGATACGCCGCTTTTGCTCCGCCTGCAACCGCAGCTCTCACAACCCGAAGGTGAGTTTTCGCTTCGCTTACGAACAGAACCCCTGCTGGCTTTCCCCGTGGCGGGACGATCCGCCCAGCACATCATCAGCTTTTGGGGAGCCGCTCGCGATGGCGGAGCCCGTTCACATGAGGGAATTGATGTCATTGCTCCACGCGGCACGCCCCTGCTGGCTTCGGTACCGGGTTACATCACTCGCACGGGTACGAATCCGCTGGGAGGTAACGTCGTACATCTTTCCGCCGATGGCTTGAATCTCTCGCTCTACTACGCTCACCTCGATCAGCAGTTGGTCCAGTCCGGGCAACGTGTACAAGCGGGTGATACGCTGGGAACGGTTGGCAATACGGGCAACGCCATCACGACGGCTCCGCACCTGCATTTTGGAATTTATCGCTCGGGCGGGGCGATTGATCCACTCCCGTACGTACAGGCTCCGGAATTTCCCGCCGCTACGGTTTCCAAACGATCCGCCGATACCTTACGAACTCGGGAAGCGACCGCCCTTTTCAGTAGTTTACCCCCATCGCGTACCACCCGTCAGCGGCTGCCCCGACACGCGATCGTATGGGTGGAAGCGGCCACCAAGGGATACTTCCGCGTACAAATGCCCGAAGGCCAGCGAGGATATGTACTCGCCAGCAGTATCCAGCCTACGGATAAACGGCTCAGTCGACGGAAACTTACGACGATAGAAATCTTCCGGAAAAGCCTGACGGAAGCCGTAGTGGATACGCTTCCCAAGGGAACAACTATTGATGTACTGGGGACTGCTGCCGCCCACGAATTCATTCGTTTATCGGATGGGCGACGGGGCTGGATTCCGACGATTTCTGACGTAAAAACGCTCTAATTTCTGCTCGAGAAAGAGCCAAACCCATCCTGCCAGAATCCTGTTTTTTTGAAGCCAAAAAAATATTTCAAAACCACAACAAATTCGGGATCAATATATTGATTATCAGTACACTATATCCTATAAAATAATTATCTTTAAGGAACATAAGTTTGGTAAAGGATGTTCTATTAATCCATAAGCCTCCTTGAAAAAATGCAAGAAAATAATCAATCCTTAGCGATACATCAGGAAGAGGATGAGCAGTGGAAACAGTCCATTGCCGCCCGCGTTTTTCTGAACCACTTTTTTGGCATTCATTACCATATCCGGCATACCGAAGAGAACAGCAAATTAGCTGATTTGGACCGATTTCGTAACTACGCTCCTCGTATGAACGAGGCGAGTCTGGATATGACCAAGCGGATGTTACTGAATGCCTGGAATACCGAATATGCCCTGCGGAATACCGCTTCCATGGGTGATGATTCCTTTCTGTCGAATGCCTTACACTGGACCTTCCCGCAGGCCTATTACTGTGTGTGGTACAGCCTACGGGCCTTTCTGGCTACTCAAGGCGTCATGACCAATGATGAGATGAATATCCGCCGACGGACCAGCCGATTGGTTGCTAATTCGTATTATCCCCGTTACCTGAGTTTTTACGCCGATGGCCCGCTGGATCATTACCATGTGCACCGACTGCCGCGTGGGCATCGTAAACCGGGTTTGTTATTAGCCGATACTCCCTTTGAAGCCCAGGCTCAGGTGGGACAGTTTTTGCGTACGACGCGGACCTTACAACTGCGTTCACTACGTCAGAAATTACAAACCAACCCTGCTATTGCGTTACGGAGTGAACGTACGGGTAAGATTCTGGAAAAATTTAGTCAACAAAACTGGCAAGAACTTTCCGATCGTATTGGTTTAACGACGTTTCTGGATTTGTTTTCTAGGTTACGTATTTCCTCTACGAATCGGGAAATTGAACGCTTTGTAAACATAGACCTGGATTTTAAGCTTTTTAACGTTTGTTTGCTTGACATTGTTGATCATATCAACGCCGTACATGAAGCTTACGTAGTAAAAGCGATGGGTGTAGCAGCGTATCGGGAGTTTTTGGCAAGCTTGCCTGAGTATCTGCAAAATAGTTTCGTTCAGCGACGTTTTACCGAACGAATTCGACCAGAAATCGATACCCGTTTATTCCCTTTAACAGGCCAGATTGCTGCCTAATGATACGTACTTACTTAAAAGATATTTAAACAGTATTCAACCCAATAATAGCTATGAGTCAAGAAACCATTTTTATGAAGTCGAAAGGCGGTGGCCAGTACTTCAAATGCCAGGGTGACGAAGTGAAAATTATTTGTTTATATGAGTTTAACCCATTGGTTGAACGAACTCGGATGCGTCCGGATACGCTAGGAAAACTAGCCTGCGATCCTTGTACGGAAAGTGAGTTTAGAGAAGCTGAAATGCGAGTGGCCCGTTTACTAGATTTACCTGTAACACTCAGCGAAGCTACAAATCGTGCGTAAAACGGAAACTTAACCATCCTAGCTATCGAGGTGATGGCTAAATCTGTCTATCCCTTATTAACCCTATTTATCTGTCTTTACAGATTATTAATCTTACAATACTTTACGTCGTGTAACTTTATTAAATAGACGTTTGTTTAGTATAAAAAAAGCGTTGATGTCAGAAACATCAACGCTTTTACATTATATACATTGAAGTCAAGCCGCCAAACTTACTTCAATTTCGTATTCCCATTCAGTTGGGAATACGAAATTATAAAATTTACAGCATACTCATACTACAAATTATTTTTTGAATCTTAAATGATCTCAGTAGCATAGTTATTTAGGTCAATATTTTTCGCTAATCAGTATAACTTTTACTAAAGCCTAATTTCTTATCTTAATTGTGTGTTTATAGGGAATACGGCTAAATCCATAGGCTAAATATCGCAATATTAGCAGTTATCACAAATCATTTACTACTAGTTCAATGCTTAACACAAGACTTAACCTCTTGGTGTATTTTAGACCCAATAATCATTAAAATTATTTCTAATTACAAGTTAATTTTAATGCAAAAAGAGTCGATAGGATCGACTCTTTTTGCATTAAATGTATAGAATTCAGACTCGCCTATTAAAGAATTAAGCAGCGATTTGAAAGGAGTTTGTCTTTGTAGGAAAATCAAACCCTAAATGGCGATAGGCTTTTTCGGTAGCTTCCCGGCCCCGGGGTGTCCGCATTAGGTATCCTTCCTGAATGAGGAAAGGTTCGTACACTTCTTCAATGGTTTCCGCTTCATCCCCAATAGCCGTGGCAATGGTGGACAGACCTACCGGACCTCCCTTGAATTTCTCAATAATCGCCAGCAGAATTCGGTTGTCCATTTCGTCCAGCCCTCCTTCATCTACTTCCAAGGCTCGTAACGACAGCGAGGCAATATCCCGCGTAATGGTTCCATTTCCCAAGACCTGAGCAAAGTCACGTGTACGACGCAGCAGATTATTGGCAATCCGTGGCGTACCGCGACTGCGGCGGGCCAGCTCCATGGCTCCTTCCGGCTCAATGGGCGTACCTAACATTGTTGAAGAGCGGGTAATAATACTTGACAACAAATCCGCGTCGTAGTATTCCAGGCGGCAGTTGATACCAAACCGGGCCCGTAACGGTGAAGTAAGCAATCCCGCCCGTGTCGTCGCTCCAATCAGGGTGAAGGGATTCAGGCCAATCTGTACAGTTCGGGAATTAGGCCCGGAATCGAGCAAAATATCAATTCGGTAATCTTCCATGGCCGAATACAGATACTCTTCCACCACAGGATTGAGCCGGTGAATCTCATCAATGAACAGTACGTCGCCCGTTTGTAAGGTAGTCAGCACGCCCGTCAGATCACTGGGCTTTTCCAGTACGGGTCCGGTCGTCGCTTTCAGCCCGGCTCCCATCTCGTTAGCCAGAATGTGAGAGAGCGTCGTTTTGCCCAGACCCGGAGGTCCGTGTAACAATACATGGTCGAGCGTTTCGCCGCGTTGCTTTGCCGCCTGAACGAAAATCTTCAGGTTCTCCAGCACTTTTTCCTGACCCGTAAAGTCGTCGAACGAGAGGGGACGCAACGCCCGTTCAAATTCCCGATCGGCGTCCTTCACCGTCTTCTGACGAACAATATTTTCTTCCATCAGTGATTGTCTTTTTTATTCAAATATACCTAAACATTTGCATAGTTGCCAGCATTAAAAGTAAAAAAATGAAATAAAATCTATTTTTTTGAGTCAAATATTCAACAATTTATGTATATTTGTATATCAACTATTGACCATTCCACGCGATGATTATTCAACGAGATTTGTTCTATCAGACGCCCGATGGCGAACATTTTTTCCGTCAGGAAGACGGTTTTGTAACGATCGTGGCGTATCGGGAAGAGTGCCCAGCCATTCAGCGGCTTCGGTACTGGCCCGGTATGTTGTATGCCTATGGCTGCGTACCTACTTCAGCCGCTGCGTACGCCCACGCGTTCAATCAGACCGAGGCGTTGTTACGCAATATGGCTCCGAAAGTGGCCGACGAAATTCCATTCACACCGGGTAAAATTGCCTCTTAATTTCAGTCACCCGTATGTCTAATAAATCATTCGCATTGCTCTGTATTCGTCAGGATGTAGCTCGGCACGGGCACCTGACGCCCGAGGGAATGAAGATCTATCGGGATTGTAAACTTACGGCCCGCGAATTATCGCAGGCTACTTCACAGGGACTGGAATTATATCAGCAATGGAGACGAAAATGAATGAAGAAAGCTACCGGCAGCTTCGCCGGATCTCAAATAGCGACCTAAGCCGCTTCCGGGATTATTTATTTGGTAAGAAATCGTATATCCCTCCCCGGACTGCCACCTTTGGCCGGGCTTTGCACGCAACGCTACTCGAGCCGAACGTTCCGCAAATTGAGGTACATACCGCAGACCAGGAACGACTGGCTTTGCTAGAGAAAAACCTGCGTTCCCATAAAGCGTTTAACTGGTACCGTCAGTATTCCAAAAAGGAGCACGCCCAACTGTTTACGGATCCGGCCACGGATTTACTCTGTAAGGCTCGTCTGGATATGGTATATCAGAACCGGGTGGTGCTGGATTTAAAAACGACTTCGGCCCATTCCTACCAGGATTTTATCAATCAGTGTCATAATCTGGAGTATGACCGACAGGCGGCCTTTTACCTGGATAGCCTGGGAGGTACGGGAAAGCAGTTTATTTTCGTAGGCGTTCAGAAGAAAGAACCGTACGATATTTTCTGGTTCGAAACGACGCTGGAGTTTCTGGCCGAAGGTCGCAAAAAGTATCAGTTTCTGCTGGAAACCTGGAAAGACGTAAACTTTGATTTTAATCAGGGTGAGCCCTGGCGTCTGGTTGCCTGATTATCAACGATCGCTCGATCGTTCTTCCCGAAGGCTTAGGGCTTTCGGGAAGATTTTCAACTTCAGCTACTTTCCTCTTACGTACTTTTCGTTAAATGCTTCTTTTTGCTTCAAGTATTCCGGGTGCTGCCGGGCCTGATCCCAGTACGCTTTAAAGACCGTGGCCGCCTTTGCTTTTTCGCTGGTCAATGCATCTTCTTCCTGCGGACGGAGCGGATTTTTCTTGTGAATACTTCCAGAAGAATACGGATACGCCCGAGTTTCGGGTTCATAATCGCTTTCCTTTTCCGTATACTTTTTTCCGCTGGCGTGGTTGGCATACCGTCGGGCTCGCGTAAAGCCCATTTGCAAATACTTCCGGGCCATATCTGCTCCCACAAAATCCTGCTCGGCCAGATACGTTTCAAATTTTTTATAAATCGCTTCCGCCGATTCCTGAGCAATGGCTTCGGTCCGAAATCGCCACAGGGGCAAGATTTCTGATTTATACGGTTCGACTAACAATACCCCCTGCTCTCCTACGCCTACGCGATACAATTCCGGATGCTCCCGAAAGTTGGTTTTCCGAAAGTCCAGATCATACTGGAAGGCCTTTTTCGACGATTTCTTTTCCATTTTCCCTAAAAGCTGATACCCTGGCTAGCAAAAAAAGCGGCCCAGCCTGAAACAGACTGGGCCTATGTAGGTATAGGTGGGTAGAATAGACAATTCGAACTTACCAAAGCTGTTTCAATCCCTGCGAACGGTATAACTCATAATGACCGTCGGGGGAAATCAGCGTTGCTCCGGTTGCCAAGGCCTGAGCAGCCAGCCAGCCGCAGGTAATGCGTTTAGCTGGGGCGGTCAGAGCCGTCAGATTACGGTATTTTTCAAGGGCCTGGGCATCCATGGGTAGTAACTGTAACTTATAATGATTCATGACCTGTTGCATGAACTCACCAAAGTTGACCCGGATTCCGTACAAGCCCTGTTTCATTTTTTCAGCCAGCTCCAGCCAGGAACATTCACTAACGAAACACACAGTACCCGGCTCATTAATGGCCACTACGGCCGTTTGAGAGAGGCGGTATGCGTCACGGATCAGATAATCCAGCGTCGGTGTATCGAGTAGCAATCGCGTTGGCCAGCGTTTAGGCTCTTTGTATTCCTGCTTGAGAGCCTGAACTTCCTGCCAGACCTGCGGCGAAACTTTTTCAATAAGATCTTTAGGCACCTTCGTTACTTTCCGCGAACGACTAGCGACTGAAGCCATTGCTTCAACGGGAAGAACCGGCGATGGGGTTATTTTTGAAGGCATGGCTTACTTCTTTTTGGTACTCAGTTAGTTAAAACAATCTATAGACTAGGCCCGTTGGGGGTAGGCCGTATTTTTCTCGGAAAAACTGCCATGAAAACGTTCCAGGTATTCAGCCCGCCGCTCGAAGTGACTATGCAGCAGCTGCACAATGCGGCGACGGCTTAACGGTCTACGCCAACGACTCACGCGTGAACGTACTTCCTTAAACGCCACCACAAATTCACGGTAGCTTTCGTAGGGAAATTGCTGAGCCAATTCTTCGGCCAGCGAGCTAATCTGAGCGGGCAACAACCGACAGTCTGCCTGAGCCGCCATCGATAAATCAGCTAGGGTTACGCACAAAAGCTTTACTACCGTATCTTTTCCCAGCCTTCGCCCAATTTCACTACACTTAGGAAACCGCCAGGCTGTGCCGAAGGTGGAATTTTCCCGTAAGTGTTCATATAATTCCAGCATACTTGCCGAAGGCATAGCTGCCTGACGTATGCTCAGGGATGTCAGGCCCTGCAACAATTGATGCTCCACCGAAGGTTGCGAGGACAAGCGGCCCAGTATAGGTTCAGAATGAAGTTTGATCATTTCAGTATCAGGAACTATTCCCGTTATTTTAGAAACATCAAAAATTTGTTGAGCAGTTGACGCAAGAATTTAAAAAACGATTGACTACTTTTGCTGCACGCCACAACAACTCTTGCATCACTATGGAATCATCTTCAATGACGACTATCTACGAAAGACTTTCTCACCTCATCCAGCTCAAAAAGCTGACGCCTTACCGTTTCAGTCAGGAACTAGGGTTTTCGAAACCCGCTAAATTGTATTCGATTCTTAAGGGGAAAACTCAGCCCAGCTATGATACCCTTACTTCCATTGCCACGGTTTACCATGATCTGGACTGTAACTGGCTACTTCGTGGCACGGGTCAGACGTACATCACGCTTATGCCTGTGGTACCGTCTGAAAGCATCAATGCGGAAACGGAAGGCCCCCTACTCGGCGTGGAATTACTACAAAAACAAATTCAATTCCTTGAAAAACAGGTCAGTGACCGTGATGAAGTGATTGCTTTACTGAAAGAGCAAATCATCGTTTTACGTGACGTGATTAATAGACTTAAGCCCGTTAACGAAAACGTTACGCTTTCCTAGAAAGTCCGCCTCCTCTCTCCTGCATCTATTCTTTCTCACAGGCGGACTTTCTAGTTCACGTTTAAGCAGCACTTGAGCCCAATTCCTTCACTGGTTCGGGTAATGATACCATTTCGGGCTCGGGTAAGCGGTTATAGTATTTGGAAACAATCCGGTGCATCGCTGAATCCGTCAGCGTTTCTGCCCGGTATAAATGATGGTCACGGGCAAAGTCACGATATTGACGTACGTTCTCGACTTCACCGGACCGATACGAAAACCGAGCAATGTACCAGGATTTTCCTGAGTCCATTTTACTGGTCACCTTTTCGGGTTTGATGGTGATAATCAGATCACAAAGTGTTTTTCTTTCGTAGAAAACGGGTTGCATCATCCGATACAGCTCCGATACCGACGTATTGTTGAACATCAGAGACGCCACGCAATTATCGGCATCGATAAAGAAAAACTCCGCCCACACTTCTCGTTCGCTTCGCGTAAATAACGTATCCTCAAAAATCCGGTAAGCAATCGGCTGAAACGAAAATTCCGTAATCGGCTTGCCAATGGAATCGGTCAGGATGCGTTCGCCGTATAAATTGAATTGTCCATTCTGACCATTGAAACGGTATTCCCGAGGGTGACCTTCCAGATACAGAAATTTACTTTCCGTAACCAGAGCACCCGTTTCTTCGTCTACGCGTTCAATTTCATAAGACTTGAGTTTCTGAGCGGGCTGACCCAACTGCACCGTATCAGTTGAAAGGGATGAATTCATAGGAACAGTGATTAATTTGAGACTTCCTTAAGTCTATATCTTTTGTACAAATATAAAACATAAATTTATTTTTATACAAAAAATAAAGACATTTAGTTAAAAAAATTATTCACTGTTCCTACGAGTCTCACGCCGGGAATTTATTCTCGAAAAATCCGGCAAATCGCCACAATTCTTTAATGTCTTCCCGACGGACCGGATACGGAGCAAAACGTTCGTTGAGTGACTTCAGCACCAGTACGCCCGTTTCGGCCAGGTAATTATAAACCATTTTCAAAACTACCCCTTCATTCTTCGTTACTACTAGGCAAATACTACCGTTCTTCACACTTTCCCAACTTTCAATGTATTCACCGAATACCACCGCACCATCCCGTAAGGGAGGCATCGATTCACCTTCGTAAGGGAAAGCCCGGTATTTACGATCACGAGCCAAAAAGGGCAAGTGAAACGTGGGGAGTTTACCAATGAAGTCAATGTCGCCATATCCCTCGGCGTAACCACCCAGAGCCTTCACGTGTACAAACTCTACGTTTTCCTGATCCTGGGTATCCACGGTCGTGGCCAGTACCCGCAGCTCAGGAATTTTAGGCATGTTCAGGGGCTCTTTACTTAAATCCTTTCGGAGGATGTCATCTACGCTTACCTGAAAAAAGTCAGCAACTTTAATCAGATCACCATAGCGGGGTTCTGCCCGACCGGACTCGTATGCCGCCCAGGTCGATTTCTTCAGTCCTAATTCATCCGCCAGCCGTTGTTGGGATACGCGTCCTTCCAATCGGCTACGTAGCTGAACCAGATTCCGGGCAAAAAAATCATTTTGCGTCAGCTCTTGAGCAGAAGTATTATCCATTTTTTTTAGTCAATTCGTACACCTTTTGAACAAAGATAGCGGAATTATCTCGTAACGAGCAAGAAACGTATACAATTTTTACTTTATATCGTCTCTCTTTTTTAGCAAACGGTTTTTATATGTTCACCATCGGTCGCCGTAACGCCAAAAAAAGGCTGGTATCTCTACCAGCCTTTTACTTCAAGGTCCTTTTTATAAGGTCAAGGATATTCCGCCAGTAAGCCAGCGACCGGGTTGCTGGACAAAGCCATGTTCGTAATACGTCTGATTAATCAGGTTATTTACGTCGGCAAAAAGCCGGAACTTGGGTTGCGTCCACGACAATCGCGTATCGACCAGATGAATCGTTGCGTAGGGCTGCGGCGGCGTACTGGCATCCCACTGATAGTCGCCTTCGCGTTTTTTGAGCGTGTACCAGGCATCCAGCGTAAGGTTTTTAGCCAGTCGAACATTCGCACCCAAGCTCAGCTTGTGCCGCAAATAGTTAAGTGTGTAAAAAGACTGGAAGTTGAGCTGCTTCTGATCTGCCGAGATGTACGCGTAGTTAAAGGTCAGTCGCTGCAGCCAATAATTAGGCTTGTTCACTACCTGGCTAATCTGCAATGTATACGCCACTTCCACGCCGAAAGTATTCAGATTACGAATATTCTCAATCCGCGGCACGGCCTGATCAGGGCGTTTGATTTTATCGATGGCCGTACTGCTCTGCCGGTAAAACGCCGAAAGGGTCAGCTGGTCCACAGCCGTAAAACGCTTGGTACCCACTTCGTAACTCCAGGCTTTTTCAGGTTGTACGTTCGGGTCGGCGATCACCGTGGAAGAATTCAGGTACATTTCCGTAAACGTCGGGTAACGCACCGCCCGGTTGGCACTGGCGTATACATTCACGCGG
This sequence comes from Siphonobacter curvatus, assembly GCF_002943425.1. Classification (NCBI taxonomy): domain Bacteria; kingdom Pseudomonadati; phylum Bacteroidota; class Cytophagia; order Cytophagales; family Cytophagaceae; genus Siphonobacter; species Siphonobacter curvatus. The sequence continues at coordinate 1,132,502 of NZ_PTRA01000001.1, read as the reverse complement.
TCCGTTAGGGTATAAGAAAGATCGACGCCCGGATACCATTCGTTACCAAACTGAGAGTTGATGTTAAACAGCGTACCTGCTACTAAGGTCAGACGTTCCCAGCGTTTAAGGTGCTCCAGATACACATTCACGTTATCGCGATCTTTACCGAAGGTGTACTTCTGACCAAAGAAAGCAGGTACGGCTTTGGGCTTAGCCAGAGCATCCCCCAAGCGATTACTGATGATACTCTCCCGCCGCCATTCGGCTCCGAAGGACGTAGTGCCCCAGGCGTGGGTCCATCGGTTCCGCCATTCGATATTGTATACATTGGTTTGGTGGAAGTTTACCGAAGCGGGCTTGGTTTCGCGATAGTTATCGAAGTCATACAAATCAAAATGCCGCCGCCACGAACCAGTCAGATTCGAGTACCACTGGCGAGTGAGCTGCCGGTCAGCCTGGGCGACTACGAAATACTGCTTAACCTGTTCATACTGGTTGTAAAACTTGGGATGATAAAAGTTGGAGGCTCCAAACTGATTATCCATAAAGCCCCCCTGCAGGGCCAGCGTTGTTTTGTTCAGCGACAAGGCGGTCCGTCCGTACAGGTTGTGGCGATCGAAAGCGGTATTGTGAGCATATCCGTCACTGTGGATTTTCTCAGCGGCCACCAGCGTGGATTGCTTTTCGGTAGTTAATCCCACCGACGTATTCAGCTGATATAATCCATATTCTCCCCCGGCCAGTCCCACATTGACCTGGCTTGGCTGGTTTTTCTTCGTGATAATATTGATTACGCCCGAGAACGCACTGGGCCCGAATACCCGCGAAGCTCCGCCCTGCAAAATCTCAATTTTCTCAATCGTAGATAAGGGAAAAGGCAAATTCAGCGAATGGTGGCCCGTTTGCGGGTCGTTCATCTTGATGCCGTCGACCAGAATCAGCGTCTGATCAAAATTTCCCCCGCGAATACTGACATCGGCCTGTACGCCCAGCGGAGCCCGGGAACGTACGTCCACATTAAGAGCGTACTGCAAAATACCATCGAGTGTCTTCACCGGAGCTTTTTCAATATCCTGAGCCGTAATGACGGTGACGTTACGGGCAGTTTTGCGAATTTCGGTTGACTGTAAATTGGCTGTGACCGTTACTTCGGATAAACCAACAGTTTTCGTACTATCCTGAGCCTGGGAAAGAAAAGGAATCAAAAAAGTAACGCCTATAAATATACGTTTCATGCAATACATTAGCTTCTCCGCACGTGTAGTGGTATGGGATGAATTTCAACCAGCCATGGCGAACCCTACCTCACGGACGAAGGTTGAATAAAAAAAGAAGAAAGAGAGTCCATAGTCGGCTTGAACCAGACAACGGAGCGATAGCCGGCCTTAAGCCGGTAAGGCAAGAATTTCGGGAGAATCTTCGTCGGCAAGGGTGCGTACGATGGCTTGGTAATCAATCTTCCCGTGATCCTTTCGGGGAAGATTACGCCATTCGAAGATACGACGGGGTTGTTTAGCCGGGGGCAGGGACTGCAAGAGGTGATCCTTGAGCTGACGAGTATACGGAACGGAGTTCTGCCCCGGGTACGTCGCCGAAAAAACCAGATAAATTTCGTGCGAAAGATCCTCACGAAGCAGCCCTACTACGGCTACTTCCTGAACAAAGCGGAGTTCCTTGGCCCGGTTTTCAATTTCTTCGGCAAAGATGTTTAGTCCCCGACGGTTAAACATCCGTCCAGCCCGGCCCATCAGTACCAGCCGGTCATCGTCCATCAGCCCCAGGTCAAACACCGTATTGATTCCCCGGTAATCGGGTGACACGTACGGACTTTCAACCCGGATGCGTTGGTCAACAATGTGGATACGTACCCCCGGAAAAGCCTTCCCTACGGAAAACTGGTGTTGAAGTATTTCTTCGTTTTGCTGATAACTAATGTGCCCTAGCTCCGCCGCTCCGTAATATTCAGTCAGCAGGGCCTGCGGACTGACCTGAAGCAGCGTTTCTGCCAGCGACTTTTCCAGTTTTTCCCCCGCACTCACCAGCGAGCGAAGCAGCGGCAGCGATACGCCCGAGCGTGCCCACAAACGGTAGTGCGAAGGCACCATGAATACCGACGTGATTCGCTCGTCCTGCATTTGCTGCACCCAGCTCCCCGCTGATTTCAGCGAAGTCAGTACGATGGTTCCGCCCTGCCAGAGCAGGTGCAATACGCTGTTGAGATTCGCCGAATAACTCAGAGCATCCAGTACCAGTAGTCGATCATCCGCTGTAATACCGAATACATCACTTTGGTGCGGAAAGGCCGTTACCCAGCTCTGATAATCTTTCCAGATTACTTTGGGTACGGATTCGGTCCCGGACGTGAGTACACCCAGAAATCGATCAGTAAGCGTAGTCGGCTGAATTTCCGCTCGTATGCTTTCCTCAGATTTCGGCCAGGTCTGCTCCAACAAATAGGCCTTTTCGCGTTGCCGTAAGCCTTCAATCTGATCACTCGTGAGTTGCGAAGAGGCAAACAATACGGCCTTTTTCAAGGCCATGCAGGCCAGCAGATCAAGCAGGTTTTCCAGAGCCTCGGTCTGAGCCAGGATAACCGTTGCTTGCGAAATGCCGGCTTGGTACGCTCCCGCCCGCGTCTGAATCTCCGTGATTAGTTCGGCATACGTGTAGCTCCGGCGACCGTATTGTAGTGCCGTTTTATCCGGAAATTTTCCGGCCGTATGAAGAATTTTCTGGAGAATCACGAATTCAGATGTTCAATCAAAAGGGCGATACCCAAACCACCCGCGACGCCGACCGTTACCAGGCCGAGCCTTTGCCCGGTGTGGGCCAGGGCTCGCATTAGGTGAATGGTATTAATCACTCCGGAAGCCCCAAAGGGATGTCCGTACGCCAAATTTCCGCCAAATATATTTACTTTTTCTTCAGAAATCCTCCAGTGCTTGAGGAAGGCCAGTGGTTTGACCGCAAAGGATTCGTTGATTTCAAACAGGTCAATATCCTGAATGGATAGGCTCGTTTGTCGCAGTAACTTTTCCGTTGCCCAGATGACACCCGCCGGAGCCAGCGTAGGTAAGCCCCCGGCCATAGCCGAGGCAACCAGTCTGAATCGGGGCTCATACTCAGCCCGTAAGGTATCATTTACCAGTAAAATACCCGCGGCTCCGTCGTGCAGGTGAGCGGTATTGGTATGGTCGATTAATTGCGAGGATTGGGTACGGACCAGACTGTCGTACGAAAAGGATTTTCGTAGCGGCTGATCTTCCATAATAGCCCCGTAAGGGACTCGAATTTCTCTTAAAATTTCGATGGCCTGCTCCGCTTTCTGATGGCTTCGCACGGTCCAACGCATCAGTTCTTCTTTGGAAAGTTCGTAGGTTTCTGCCACCGTTTGGGCCGCCTGCCTTAGGCTGGCTTCCCCATACGAGGCCGGAGCAAACGTGGCCTGCGTATAGAAGGTCTCAGCGTCGATGTACCGGGGGTCGCGGGGCTGATACTGTCGCCGGGGAGCCAGGCTATTGCTTTCCATTCCGCCCGCCAGTATACTCTGAGCCATCCCACTTTTCAATTGAGCTTCGGCTGCTACCAGAGCCCGTAAGCCTGCTCCACATTGCAGATCAAGGGTCGTAGCTGGAATAGCGGGTGAAAAACCGGCTTCCAGTAAGGCATAGCGGGCCATGTTGCCTCCCGTACCAAGGGCATTTCCAACGATCAGTTCATCAAAAACCAAGTCGGAATACCTGCGTCGAAAGTCCCGCAATACCTCAGCCATGAGTTGCTCAGGGAGTACATTTTTGTAGTAGCCCTGGGCTTTCCCCGTGGGAAGCCGTAATCCATCCACGATGTACGCTTGTAACATACCTGCGAACCTAGGGATTAATTGTGGGATTGTACCGATTCAGGAACGTACACTTTTTGCACTTTTCCGCCACCCGTGTTGATGCTCATCAAAGAAGTGATTCATCAAAGGGTCGTATCGACGCTCTAGCACAGGCCGCTGCCGTATGTCTTACCCTAACGAGTCAGGCCATTGAGCTCTCATCAGCAAAAAGACCAAAATCCAAACCAAGGTGGCATTTTGTAGCCAGCCGGCAAACCCATTCCTATAAGCACAAAGCCGCTACGAATACGCCAGTCCGCTTTTTGCTTAAACATAGCAAGCTTGCCCCAACCCACTTCGGTGAGCATGCTCATAGGCCAGCTTTTGAAGACTTCGTACGAGGTACCAGTACCACATTCGGTGGCATAGAAACCCGAAGTGGTACTGGTGTTCTTGGAGAAATACGTAGATCAATAGCCCACGTCTAGCTCATTTTCCTTCCTACGAAAATTTTATTCTTTATACTGATTACACCGTTGGCAAAAACTCTTTTCGAGCTTCTTCAACCATGGGCAGCAGCGTTTCCATTCGTTGAATGACGTCTTTAACGATGCTTTGTACGGTAAATAAATCACCGTTTTTTGCAGCCAGTTCCTGTAATTTAATGAAGGCGGGTACTACTTCCACCGCTCCAATCATTTGTACGGGCGACTTAAGAGCGTGGGCAATTTTTCCTACCTCAACAATATCCTGCTGTTGTAGAGCTTCACTCATTCGTTTTAGTTGTACGGGCGTTTCTTCGAGGAAAACTGCCAATAAATCGGCCATCGATTCATGATCGCCACCCGTTACTTCGTGCAGGTAATCCAGATTTATTTTCATCGTATTCATTGGGCTGTTCATTTCAGTAGTGGCGGGGACAAAGGCGGGCGTTTGTACCTGTAATTGCTTGCGAACCACTTTATACAAGTCACTCATTTGAAAGGGTTTGGAGATAAAATCATTCATACCCACCTTTAGACAGTGTTCGCGTTCACCTACCAGGGCGTGAGCCGTCATGGCTACAATCGGTACTTCTATATGCAACACGTTGCGAATCTGCCGCGTCGTTTCGTACCCGTCCATTTCGGGCATTTGAATATCCATCAGAATCAAATCGTAGCTTTTTTCCCGAAGCTTTTTCAACGCTTTTACACCGTTCTCAGCGATTTCGGCTGAATAGCCCATGCGTCCGAGTACGGCCGTTGCCAGTTTCTGATTCATGGGGTTATCCTCGACTACCAACACGGAGATTTTTCTCAGTCCTTCGTACGGCGTGGAGTGGTAGGAACCAAAATCTTCCAGCGAGGTAGGTTCGGCAATTTCGTAGGGAATTTCAACCGTAAAGAGTGAGCCCAGGCCCGGTGTACTCTCCACTTCAATACGACCGCCCTGCATATCTACCAACGAGTTAACAATATTAAGTCCCAGCCCGGAACCGCCGTATTGCCGCGTGGTAAACGAGCTTTCCTGACGGAACCGTTCGAAAATATGCGGCAATACGTCTGCGGCGATGCCAATGCCCGAGTCTTTCACCGATAAGGCTACCCACACTTGCTGGTCCTCGATTTGTTTACAGCGAATCGTGATTTCAATGCGACCTTTTTCCGTGAATTTGATAGCATTGGAAGCTAAGTTCAGCAGAATTTGGGTTAACCGCGTCGGATCACCCAGTACAACCGGTGGGAGCTTCTGATCAAGCTGTACGTCGAGTTCGAGCTGCTTGTCATAAGCAGCCGGTTGCAACATGATCTTGATTGATTGTACCAGCGAAATGATACTAAACGGAATTTTTTCGAATTGCAGCATGCCTGCTTCAATTTTCGAAATGTCCAGAATATCATTAACGATAGTAAGCAGATTACGGCTGGCTGTATTGACCGCTTTCAAATACTCGTTTTGCTCAGCCGTCAGCGGCGTGGTTTCCAGCAGGTTCGTAAAGCCGATGATGGAGTTGAGCGGCGTACGGATTTCGTGGCTCATGTTAGCCAGGAAGTTCTCCTTCATTAGGGCCGCTTTTTCAGCCATCTCTTTCGCTTCGTTCAAACGAGAGTGCGACAACAAGCGATCGGTAATATCGACGTAACTGGAAACTACGTATTGCAGATTCTGTTCGAGATCAAAAATGGGCACCGCCGAACTTAGTAACAACGTACGCTCATCACCAATCCGAAGCTCCAAATCATCAATCTGAGCGGCTTGTCCTCTACGGGCTTTCAAATAAGGCCTTTTTTCGAAGGGATAGGGTATTCCAGTTGGGAACTGGTAAACGGGTAAACTCTTAAACAGGTCGTCATACGATTGGAATGATGCGTATTGTTTCAGTAACGTACGCGTTACCCGATTGGTGTAATAGACCTTTCCCTGTTCATCATATACGGCTACCGCTGCCGGAACGGCATCCAGAATTTCGCGTAGCCGTTTTTCATTAGCTTGTAATTCCAGATTCAGACTTGTACGGCTTTGCAGCAGTCGAATGAGCAGATAAACCGCTCCGAGAATAATTACTACGGCCACCAGCGTACCGATGATGATACTAAGCAGGGCTTCATTGGCCGAACGTTCACTTTCCCCTACCCGGTGGGCCAGTGAAGTCTGTTCATCCTCCTGAATCTGAACCAGCAGGCTCCGGATCTCGTAGGTCTGATCGAGGTAAATACGACCGGAATCCAGTCGGGTCGTTCCGTTTTCGATCTGGGCCTGAATAAAGAGTTTCCGGCCCAGCATCAGTTTATGCTCTAATTTTCGATTTAATTCCCGGATTCTTCGTTGCTGATCGGCGGTTTTGGCGAAGTCATTGAGGTCTTTGGACTGATCAATTAGCTCCCGGGCATTCCGGTTAAAATCGGCCAAAAAATATGGATTTCCACTTAGGATATGTCCTCGTAAGTCATTATCAATGTGCGTTAAACGCGTATCAATTTGCTCGGCTTTTTCCAGAATGACGTGGGTATGCGTAATCCAATTGTTGGTAATGACGAGCCGCCGGATGGTACGATGCCCGTTAATACCAATCAATATTTCAATCAGAATTCCTCCGCCCAACATCAACAATATCCAGAATTTCAACCGCATCTGAGTCTAATCAATGGTGTGGTAAATGATACGCTACCGGATAGGCAACAAACAGAACGATACGTTAGACGTAGATTCATTTAGGCTTTTGCCCGAATACACACGAATCAGAACCATCCAAAAACTACGAAACGAACCCATTGCTAGCAAGAACATTTCTTCGAGTACTTGTTCAAAAACGGGAATTGGCAGAGAAGAAACATTCACCCGTAAAACAGGCCATGTAATCCGATGAAGTATAGAAGTAATTATAGACATGTTTATGTGGGCGGCACAAACGCTTTTGTATCTACCAGTAAATTAACTCATAAAAGCTGACTCCACAAAAGTGTAAAAAGAGCCTGCCAGCCTAACATACATTGAGTTTTTGCGGATGCCCCCTGTATATCGACTGAATCATCTTTCCTTGTTTGCCTACTCAACTAAAGTAAACGGGAAGCAGTTCCCGGACTAATACAAAGCTTTTGCCGAACGGTTGGCTCAGGTCTGTGAAGGTTTTACACTAGGGTTATTAAACGTCACTGCCACCGCAGTTTTAAATGGAAAACTACGGTGGCAGTAACATTCGAAACAAAAATTATACCTTTTTACGGGAAGCAAGTGATGGATTCATCCAAATTCTATGACCCGTGAATCTTTTTGTTAGAACTATTGAATCGTACTTATAATTGTGTTACCACATCACCCACGTATCCTTACTGCCGCCTCCCTGCGAGGAATTTACCACCAGCGACCCTTTATTAAGAGCGACTCGCGTCAGTCCACCGGGAATGACATTGATTTCGTCGCCATAAAGAATGTACGGGCGTAAATCGACGTGGCGACCCTCAATGGCTCCCTCGATCAAACAAGGTACCCGCGAAAGCGAAATGGTGGGCTGGGCAATGTAATTACGCGGATTGGCCAGAATTTTCTGCCGGAACAGTTCGTGTTCCTCCTTCGTCGCCTTGGGCCCGATCAGCATTCCATATCCACCCGCTTCGTTGGCTTCTTTCACCACGAGTTGCTCAATGTTTTCCAGCACATACTTGCGGTCTTCTTCCTCCCGGCAGATGTAGGTACGCACGTTCGGAATAATGGGCTCTTCATCGAGATAATACTTGATGATCCGGGGTACGTAGGCGTAAATCACTTTATCGTCGGCCACGCCCGTACCCGGGGCATTGGCCAGGGCTACGCGACCTTTCTTGTACACATCGAAAATACCTGGAATGCCAATCAGCGAATCCGGATTGAACGCGTGAGGGTCCAGGAAGGTATCATCGATGCGGCGATAAATGACATCGACCACCTGAAAGCCCTTGGTCGTCCGCATTTTCACGTACCCATCGTGTACGACCAGATCGCGGGCATCCACCAGCTCTACCCCCATTTGCTGGGCCAAGTACGAATGTTCGAAGTACGCCGAATTGTAAATACCGGGCGTCAGAACGCATACGGTCGGATCGGGACGACCGGAAATATGCTGCAGCATCTGCAACAAACGGCTGGGGTAATCGGATACAGGCCGCACATCGGTACGGGCAAATACTTCCGGGAAGGTCTGCTTAAGTAATTCCCGGTTTTCGAGCATGTACGATACCCCCGAGGGGCAGCGAAGATTGTCTTCCAGCACCATGTACTCGCCATCGTCCCCTTTAATAAGATCGGTACCCGTGATGTGGCACCAAATCCCTTTGGGTGGTTTTAGTCCAATACAGGCTTTAAGAAAGCTCTTGGAGGATTCAATCAAATCCCGGGGTACTACGCCATCATTCAGGATTCGTTGCTCATTATAGACGTCGTCGATAAACAGATTGATCGCCTTGATCCGCTGAATAAGGCCTTTTTCGAGCTTATTCCAATCCTTACTCGGAATGATCCGGGGAATGATGTCCACCGGCATAATCCGCTCGGTTCCTTCATTTTCGGAGTATACGTTGAATGTAATGCCCATCGCCATCAGAGCCCGCTCAGCGGCCTGATGACGACGCGTCATTTCTTCCATACTGAGCTGTTCACTGCGTTGTTTGAAGGCGTCGTACCCTAGCCGCACATTCCCTTGGGCGTCGAACATTTCATCGTAGAAACCTTCGGTCTGGTAGTCATCGTAAGAAAACTGCATAAGTGTTAATCAATATTTTTAAACGCAGGAAAAAAGACTGGCTTTAGTAGTATTCATCTACAGAATGGGAAACATAACAAATATCCTGTAATAATTCAAAACGTACACCAAATTATATTTTGACTTTATCAATAAAGTCTAGAATTAAGTCCTAACGCTTGATCTAGAATTAATACAAAAAGACCGGCCCCTAACGGAGCCGGTTTCCATCAATTATCTACCCTTTTCGAAGGTTAATGCTGCTGAATTAATGGTGTACTTAGACTTTCCCGGAGCTGGACCGTCGTTCGTCAAATGGCCCAGGTGAGCTCCGCAGCGACTACAGGCTATGCCTTTACGTACTAGTCCGTAACTCGTATCGGTGCTCTCTTCCAGATTACGCGGATTTATGCCCCGGGAGAACGTGGGCCAACCGCTTCCGGTATCAAACTGAGCGTCGGTCTTGAAGAGCTCGGCCCCACAGCATACGCAGAGGTAGGTACCTTTCTCCCGGTTGTTCCAGTACTTCCCCGAAAAGGCTCGTTCTGTACCTTTCTGGCGGGTTACAAAATATTGCTCTGGGGTTAGTAAACGTTTCCACTCCGCTTCCGTTTTCTCCACCGGATACCGTTTGACGGGATCCTGTCTATCCGTAATGAACCACAGCGGCATGGCTGCTAAACCCTTAATCACACGTCGTCTTTTCATCCTGAAAATAATCCTTCAATCCGTTCAAGGTTTGGGAGATTCAAGGGGTATTTCCTGGCAAACCCGGTTTGTATTTGCTTTGGAAGCCCCCCTTGTGTAAGAAAGATACGCAAAACGCAGGCGATTCGTACCGCATTCAGTTTTTTTAACGAATGCTTACTGCCCCTGGCTCATTCGTGACAACATGCCCTCTTTCATAGCGTACAGCGAAACCCGAATTTGTTTGAGTTGGTACTTGCGTAAAAGAAAAGCAATCAAACAGGACGCCACTACAATCATGTCTACGCGGTATTCTTTCATCCCAGGAATCTGCAAACGAGCGTCCCGATCAAGCGTCAGAAATTTTTCGTACGAGTCGATGAATGAAGCCATGGGCAACTCAAAACTTACCTGTTCTGGATCCGGCCAATGACCCGTACTCCGCATGGATTCTATATCAATCAACGTTTCAAACGTCCCCGCTGAACCAATGATTTCTTTCGGTTCGTACTGGTGCACCGCGTTGGTAAGGGGTACTAGCTGTTGCTCCAGGTATTCGTAAAGTTTACTGATTGAATCGGGCAGAATGGGGTCGGCTTGCTGAAAACGGTCCATCAGTCGCTGTCCACCAATTTCGAAGCTCTGTTTCCAGAAAACTTTTTTGGCGTTACAAAGAATGAATTCGACGCTGCCTCCGCCAATATCCACTATCAGGGAAGTTTGCTCGCTCAGTACGGTACCGGCCTTCACCCCTTCGTAAATCAGACTGGCTTCCTCTTCGCCCGGTACAATGGTTACGGTAATACCCGTAGTATTCAGAACACGTTCGCAAAATTCTTCCTGATTGGTGGCATTGCGAACAGCACTCGTACCCAGGGCTACGATCTTTTCGGGAGCGATGTCGTACTGGTTGGTAATTTGACAAAACTCCCGCAGTACACCGACGGCCCGATCCATCGCGGCTTCGGTAATTTTTCCATCAGAAATACCACCTTCGCCAATTTTGGCGGGCATGCTGGAGTCATGCAAAATAGTAAAACCGGCCGCCTGCGTTTCGGCAATCAGCAGTTGAAAGGTATTGGTACCCAGATCAATAATGGCAAGACGAGTCATGATAAAAAGCGGTAAGCTCTAGAAAAGGAGCCTGTTGGACGAGACAGATCATACAACAATTCGAAAGATATACTTTTCCGAATCGCAATTGTTCGCCAAAGTTGCCAATAAACTCTTGAAAATATAAAATAGAACCGTATATTTGCAATCCTGTTTTGGAGTTGAACCTTTCAAATTGCCGAATAACACACATGATTATCGTTCAAGTTAAAGAAAACGAAAGCATTGACAAGGCCCTCAAACGTTTCAAGAAGAAATTCGAGAAAACGGGCGTAATGCGTGAGCTCCGTTCACGTATGGCGTTTACGAAGCCGTCAATCACTCGCCGTCACCAAGTCATCAAGGCAGCTTACCGCCAGAAGATGCAGGAAAGCGAGCAACAATAGTTTGCACGTTAAAGCACGCCTATGCTTTATGACCGGCATTGTAGCCATCCTTTTGATCGGGGATGGCTTTTTGCTTTTAGACCAGATCGAGCTGCCAGAAGGTGTAGAAGGTAGTGCCACAGATGAACGCGCCCAGCAATAAGCCCGCCAGAATTTGCCGGGGGGTATGAGCATTGAGCTGCAGGCGAGCACTCATTACCAAGCCCGTCAATAAAATAAATACGACTAGCGGGGCCAATAAAGAGGTCGTACCGAAACGAGCCGTCAGGGCAATCAGTCCTCCAATGACTCCACCCATTCCGGTAGCATGAGCGGAAATCTGCCAGTATAGACTGATGAATGATACGCAGGAAACGGAAAAGGTGATACTGGCCATCACCACCGTCAGTTGAGGCAGCAAAACCAGGTACCGCAAGGAAGCAAAGGAAAAGAGCGTATACAGCAGAACAATAATCAGGTACGGGCCTCGGCGATCTTCGAGCCGCTCCATCGTTAGGCTACGAATCACTCGTAACCGATATAAGACGTACAGCAAATACCCGGGAATCAGGAACGTAAAGAAAAACACCAGTAGCAACAGCCCAAACCTGAAACTGAGCTTTACGCCAAAAAAGTCGATGGTTTCCTGCCCATTAAAACTTTCCAGATTGGCGACCGTGAAGGGTGCCGTATAAAAGAGGATTCCACACAATACGGTCGGAATGAGTAGCGGATGCAGTACAAACGATAGAAAGCGGGCCAGACCTGTCTTCAAAATTGGTTAAGAGCTAGTGATGATCAATACCAACAAAAGTAAGTACCGAACAAGCCTTCACCAAAAGACAAGCCCCCGCAAGCCCGCCCGTTCCTGAGAATTTAATCCTATTCTTACAATTTTACTTGCGTTTAGCCCAGGCCAGACCAACTTTCAGATCCACGAAGCCGTAAGCGGTCGAACGAATTGAGTAAGCCCGCCCGTGGTACACCTCGTTCGAATGACGACTTACTTCTTCCGGTTCCCCGGATTGATACCAGCGTTTTTCCTGGTAAGTATTGTGGGCGTAAGTAGAAAGGGGCAGTCGAACACCAGCTTTCAATTCGAAAAAACCATTGGAAAACAAACGACGCTGCGTACCCCAGGCCAGATACCCATCACTCAAAGTCTGGCGGATCTGGTGAGTACTCCAGACTCTTTTTTCACCTTCCCGTAAACTGCCCTCCCGTTGTTCGATTCGATTGCCTAAGCGTTCACTTGAAATGCCCAGCGTCACAAAATTTCCGGATAGATTATCAGATTGCTTGCCCCGGTTGATACGGGATTTCAAATTATAATAGTATCGGGCCTCCAAAGCCATGCCGCCCTGTAACAGATGATCACGAAAGGCATACGGGTAATCCGTAGCGTAGGTACGTTCGCTTTGCTGGTATTTGCCGTAAACGCTCAACTCCCCTTGTAGGGAAAAAGGAGACGTTCCGAGTTTATGCTCATACGCAACCGTCGTACGCAGGTGACCAGCATGAGGCGACCAGCGAATGGGGTTATTTAAATCTACTTTCCAGATGGAACGAACGGGTTCAAAGCAGTGAAACAGTTCACAACGGGAGGAAATCGCCTGCGACTGGCCCGCAAAGGCAAAACCTACTAGCGAACGGGTTTCAATGAAGGGTTCCCAGCTACTGGCCCGTAAATAGCGACTGTACAGTTGACTGGACGCCACTCCAGCCCGAATGGTAAAATCAGCGAATCCACGTTTACCAAACCGTCGCTGCAAACCGTACACCAGAGCCACTTCCTGCGTATGCGAAGGCCGGGAGGCATAGGGACTAATCGGAGACTCGGTTCGAATCGGTATCCGGCGTTCCAGGGACAGTCCCAGGTAGTTATCTGAAACGTTATTTACGCTTTTTCCTTCCCGGATGCGTCGATTCATGCGATAATACCAGCGAGGTTGTAGCAGTACCCGCAAATTGAGTGGATAGAGGGTTGAGTACAAGCCACCACGTTCACCCCGAACGTACGAAACGCCTCCGGTACTATTCCAGGTCAAGGCTGCTTCGGCATTGATCGACCAGGCCGTACTGAGTTTTTGTTCATAACCTACCCGCACCACATCGGATAACTGTTGAACCACGCTTTGTCCGTTTTGCCGGGGAATACTCACCTGGGCTCCGTTCAACGTACGCAGCAAATCAACCGGCACCATGATTTTGAACACGCTCCGGACGGGTACCTGCGTCTGGAAAACGTCTCCGTAGGTATCCAGCAGTCGCTTCTTCGTGCTTGCTACCGTATCCATCTCCGTGGTAAACTGAACGGTTTGCGTAGAATCCTGAGCAAAAAGCGGGTTTATACACGTTCCCAGTAGTAAGAGGAGTAGAAGCTTTTTCATAACAGCGGCGAAAGGGTTGGATAGAAGCGGAATGATTTACTTGCGTTTGGCCCAGGCCAGACCGATTTTCAGATCGAAGAAGAAGTGAACACTCCAGGGAGTCATCTTCTGACGTTGAGCGTATAGTCGCTGGTTCGTTTCCACTCGCTCTAGTGCACCCCCTGACGTCGTAGATACGTACCTTTCCTGATTAGACGCGTAAGTGGTCAGCGGTACTTTCAACCCGGTTTTCAGTTCCAGAAAACCATTCGTAAATAGGCGTCGTTGCAGACCCCAGGCCAGATAAGCATCGGTGAAGTATTGATGGTACGTGGAGCGTTTCTTCCATTCCACTGCTACGCCATCCTCTATTCCCCCTCCGTAGTTGCGGACGCGTCCCAGCCAGTGCTCCCGCTGCATCCCCAGTGTCAGAAAGTTACCCGATAAATTATCGGACTGTTTTCCCCGCCGGATTCGTTTATTCAGGTTGTAGTAATACCGACTTTCCAACGCGATATTTCCCTGGACCTGTTTTTCATCAAAGCCACTTCCCTGCGATACCAACGCCTGACGAGAGTCCCCGTGATACCGAGAACTTCGTCCGTAAACGCCCCCTTCCGCCTGTACGGAAAAGGGACTGGAACCCAACTTCCGTTCGTAAGCCACGGACGTTCGCAGTAAACTAGTTCCATTGGAAATACGAATAGGATTGTTTAAATCCAGTTTCCAGAGCGACCGAACGGGTTCGAAACAGCTCAGAATTTCGCACTGTGAGGATGAGGGTTGCGAAAATCGGGTAAATCCCAAACCAATCAGTGTTCTGGTTTCCACAAACCAGGTAATCGGTTCGGGATTCACGGAATTGATATTAAAAACGTCCCGTATCCGATTGGTACTTATTCCGCCCCGTAAAGAAAAATCAATAAGACCTCGCTTTTTGAAGCGTCGTTGAATTCCATATACCAGAGCAATATCCTGATTGCTATACCCGGTTTGCGGTTGTCCGGGATACCGTTCAAACATGAAACGGAAGGTAGATTCCAAAGAAAGTCCCAGGTAATTCTCGGATACATTATTTACGCTTCTTCCGGTACGAATCCGCTCTTTCATGCGGTAATACCAGCGAGTTTCAAGCATCAATCGAACCGAACTTACCCTATAACTGCCCACCCCTGCTGGCAGGGCCAATTCAGCATTGATTGACCAGTCCGGAGCTATCTTTCGCTCATAACCCAATCTAAAAGATCCTATCCGTTCCTGAAATTGATCGTTCAGTCCTTTCGGAACAACCACTTGAGAAGCGAAGGCCGTTTTCCCCGTACCCAGGGGTGCAATGATTTTGAATATCCCACGGGCGGGAACCTGCGTTTGAAACACATCGCCGTACGTATCCAATAGCCGATTTCGAACTGGCGTAATCGTATCCGTTTCCATCGAAAACTGAATGACCTGTGTACTATCCTGAGCAAACAAAACGTGGGTAACGGCAAGCCATAGAAGGGTTAGTAAACGTTTCTTCATCGTAATTAATGGAGGCTGATCGTGGCGAAAGTGGTTTGAACATCAATAAGTCCTCCTTTGCGGGCGTGTAAAACCACTTTGCGTAACGTAGGTGTATTGGTTTGCCAGGTAAAGTTGGCGTTACGGGGTAATTCAATCTGACCGTATTCGGCCTGCAATTGATAAGTAAAAGGCGTTTGTTCGAGATTCAGTAAGCGGATGTTCGTTTTCTGAGCTTTCACTTCGAGCTTTACCAGTTGTCGATCGGCCCGTATTTCGGCTTCCCCACCCTGCGAACGAACGGTACAGCTTCCCTGGACATCGCTTAGTTTCAGATTGGTATACTCCGTATTCAGTCTGACTTTCCCCGACAGATTACTGGCTTCCAGATCACCGTAGTGGCTTTCCAGTTGTACCTCTCCCTGTATGGCTTTCAGACTTATTTTAGAGAATTCTGTACTAGCCTGAAAATCAGCCTGTAACCCAGTAACTTTCAATGAACCAAAGTTTTGTTTCACCACTAGCGGACACTTGGCGGGCAACCAAATGACCATACTAGTTTTGAACGAAGAGGTCAGTTTACCGGAAGCTGGTGCAATCAAGAAGTTTCTCAAAAACAGTCGCTTCCCGGATTTTTCACCCGTAAACTGAAGCGATTCGAGTTCCTTACGAGCTACCGCCCGGTCGGGATGCCGAGCCGAAAGATTCACGTTGATTTGAATCGTTTCCTTGTCCCAAACCCGAATGTCAATATCGGCCCGTTCGCCCGTAATCGTCAGATTGCGAATGGATTCGTAATGCTGTTCAATCGTTCGGGTCGCTACCTGAAGCGTGGTCTGCCCCTGAGCATGCCAGGCCAGGAGTCCGATCAATCCTAGTAATCGCCTTAATTTCATAGCGTTAAATCAGTTCGGCCAGGCGTTTGAGTAATTCGGCCCGCTTTTCGTCCAGTTGGGTTTCCCAAGCCACCACCTGCGGATCATTGTGATAGAGACCCGTCTGCTCGTGCAATCGCTCGCTGGCTTGTTTTAATTCCGTTAGTTCCGTACGAATCATCTGAATTTCAGGTTGCTGACAGGTTAGCCGCTGTACTTCGCACAACGTTTCCAGTCGGTTCTGTTGTTGATCCAGACTGGTATTTTTCGAGTCGATCCACTGAGCCGTTTCACTTTGTACAGCAATGGGGGTTTCCTGAGGCTGGTACCAGAGGCTTACGCCAAAAATCAGTAGTATCCCGGCGGCCAATGAGGCGATTTGCCAGCCCATGCGACGCGTTTTTCCTGGTAACGCAGGCTCTATACGTCCCCATAAGAATTCGGCAGGCTCGTACTCGGGTAACTCCCGCTGGTAGTCGAGCCGACTTTCAATAGTATTCCATACCCGTTCATCGGGTTCGTATTCGGGTAATACCGGCCATTCCATACGTTTAACTGAGTAAGGCGGGTGATTGTAATAGTTTCCGTAATTTCTGCTTGGCCGCGTGTAGTTGTGATTTGGAAGTACCTTCCGTCACGCCCAGCACCTCCGCCACTTCACGGTGCGAGTAGCCCTCCACTTCAATCATCAGAAACACGGTTCGGCAACCTTCCGGTAAACTCAGCAGAGCCTTTTCGAGGTGAGCGGCCTCAACGCCTGCGTACCCTGTATCGGATACCAGTTCTTCCGGAATTTCCGTACTCCAGAGCTTGCGGTTTTCGATGTGTCGGTAGGCTTTTCGAATCACGATTGTCTTGAACCAGCGACCAAACGTTGCCTCGCCCCGAAAATCCGACAAATGTCGAAACATGTCGATGAATGCTTCCTGTAACACATCCTGAGCCGTATCAAAGTCGCCCGTCATGCGGTACGCCAGCGAGTACATAGGTTTCTTATACCGATCGTACAACTTCCGCTGAGCGATGCGATCGTGCTGGAGACAGGCTTGAATCAGGTCAGGAAGGTGGTCCATACGGGCATTTTCTGCACAAAAGAGGTCCGGTTTTACAGAAAGGTTGGTTGTGTACCGGATTTTTTTTCGGCGAGTACGCGGAAGTAGCTAATTTCGCGAATCTATTCTATCGACGGATCTGCCGTCACTCATCGCAGTTTATCATGAAATATCAAATTAAAGATTACCTCCGTCACCACGGTTTTGTGGATCAGACGCTTACGGTTCAGGGATGGGTTCGCACCAAACGGGAAAGCAAGAATGTCAATTTTATTGCTCTGAACGACGGCTCGACCATTAATAACCTGCAGGTCGTAGCGGAGGCGGGCGTGATTCCGGAAGATATTCTTAAACTCGTAACCACGGGTGCCGCCATTGCTGCTACGGGTATTCTCGTCGATTCGCAGGGAGCGGGCCAGACGGTAGAATTGAAAGTTACGTCCATCGAGGTATACGGTACCGCTGATCCGGACGCGTACCCGCTGCAACCTAAACGCCACTCGCTGGAATTTTTGCGGGAAATTGCTCATTTACGGCCCCGTACCAATACGTTTTCGGCGGTATTCCGTGTGCGTCATGCCCTGGCTTTTGCGGTACATAAGTTTTTTAGCGATAACGGATTTTTCTACTGGAACTCCCCCATCATTACGGGTTCTGACGCCGAAGGTGCCGGTGAAATGTTCCGCGTATCAACGCTTGACCCCAAGAATCCACCCCTGAACGAGGACGGTTCGATCAACTATAAAGAAGATTTCTTCGGCAAAGAGACTAATCTGACGGTATCCGGTCAATTGGAAGGCGAGCTGGCCGCTCTGGCTCTGGGTAAAATTTATACGTTTGGACCAACCTTCCGGGCCGAAAACTCCAACACGACACGTCACCTGGCGGAGTTCTGGATGATTGAGCCCGAAATGGCCTTCTTCGATCTGTACGATAACATGGATCTGGCGGAAGATTTCGTTCAGTACGTGATCAAGTACGCCCTCGATAACTGTGTCGAAGATCTGGCTTTTCTGGAAAAACGTTTACTCGAAGAAGAGAAAAACAAACCCCAGAACGAGCGTAGCCCCATGCCCTTGCTGGAAAAACTCCAGTTTGTCATCGATAACGATTTCGAGCGTCTGACGTATACGCAGGCCATCGAGATCCTGCTTCAGTCAAAACCGCACAAGGAGAAGAAATTCCAATATCCGGTGGAATGGGGCATCGACCTGCAAAGCGAGCACGAGCGTTATCTCGTCGAAAAACACTTCAAAAAACCGGTAATCCTGACGCACTACCCCCGGGCAATCAAGGCCTTCTACATGAAGCAGGAAGTGGATCGTCCGGAAGACAAAGGACCTACGGTACGGGCCATGGACGTATTGTTCCCCGGTATCGGCGAGATGATCGGCGGTAGCCAGCGGGAAGACAACCTGGAAAAACTCGTAGCCCGGATGAAAGAAGTCGGTATTGAACCCGAAAGCATGGACTGGTTCCTGGATACGCGTCGTTTCGGCTCGGCTCCGCACTCGGGCTTTGGTCTGGGCTTCGAGCGGCTGATTCAGTTCGTAACGGGTATGGGTAACATTCGGGATGTGATTCCCTTCCCCCGGTATCCGAAATCAGCTGAGTTTTAGTCTGAGCCAATCCTTAAAAAAGGCCGTTTCTTCACAGAGACGGCCTTTTTTGTTTTCTGACCTCTTTTCGAGCGGAGTAATACCCGCAGTACCTTCATTATCAAATTATAAATTTGACACTTCTTAAGTTTTGACCTGCTTTCACTACGTGGCTTTGGGCTATTTTTGAGCCGCCTGCTCTCTGGACTGGCGTAAACCTTCTAACACTACGTACATGAAAAAACTATATCTGCTTGCCCTGTCCTGCCTGCTATTGACGCAGTGTAAAAAGGGTGAAGACGGAACTCGTCCTGGAGAAGAGGTCCCGGCCAAAATTGATATTGAAAAACGAACGGTGGAGATTATAAAAGAAACCGCCGCCCAAGCGGTTGGCACGTGGGTACTTCAGGAGCTTCACATCAATGCAACGAAAATTTACGGAGCCCAGCCCTTAGGCATCCGGAAAGACACCGTTTTTAAAGATTTTGCTACGCTCAAGCTCTACCCGGCTACCAGGGCCCGGTACAAGCCCGTCCAAGCAAAGCACCCCGAATTTGAAGGAACCATTACTCTGAAGAATAAAACCTATCCGGTTTACTTTAGCTTACTGGTAAACCCTGACTATTTATTCCGCTCGCAAGGTCCTCAGGCCTTCTTCTTTTTTGACTACAGTTTTCCAGACGGTATGCACATCCCCGAGGAAGAAGAACGACTGCTGAAAGACCTGGGCGTTGTCGGAGACAACTTTTCTTTTCAGGTACAACCCAAGGCTCCCTTGATGGTTTGGAAAGGCCTGAACAGAGGCGTCAAAGAAATTGTATTCAAAAAAGTACAGTAAGCCTCGCTTTACCGATTCCATTGGCAGGCCACTTCTCACAAGAAAGTGGCCTTTTTTAGTTTCATTCTAAATATTAAATGAACGAGAGGAAGTAGATTTGCGGACGAAAGCGGCCCATCCGGTCGCCTTACACCCAAAATTTGTACCGTTTTGCTTCCTGCATTACTGATCTGTCTTGCCCTTACTCTGGCTACGGTAGTCGTGGGCGTATACGCCGAGCGTAAAATTTCCGGCTTCATTCAGGACCGGCTTGGCCCCACCGAAGTAGGTCCCTACGGATTGCTGCAATTATTCGCTGATTTGCTGAAGCTTTTACAGAAAGAAGATATTGTTCCGAAACTGGCCGATCGCTGGCTGTATCTGGTAGCTCCCTGCCTGATTTACCTGGCTGCGTATTTGGGCTACGCGGTATTGCCGCTCAGTCCCGATTGGATTGGCTCAGCTACATCGGTGGGTGTTTTCTGGTTACTGGCCATCGTTTCCCTGGATGTATTGGGTATTCTGATGGCGGGCTGGGCTTCTAACAATAAGTATTCTTTATTCGGAGCCATTCGTTCGGTTGCTCAGATTGTCAGCTACGAAATTCCGCTGGGTTTATCCATCCTCTGCGTGGTCATGATTAATCAGAGTCTGGACTTACAGGAAATGAGTTTTCAACAAGGCATTTATTCCCCCGAACCCGTATATTTTCTGGGGATTAAAAGCTGGGGAATGGACGTAACCACCAACGGTGGCTTCCTGAGCTGGAACATATTCCGGATGCCTTTATTCTTCGTTGTTTTCATCATTTATTTCATTGCTTCACTGGCCGAATGTAACCGGGCTCCCTTCGATTTACCCGAAGCGGAATCGGAACTTGTGGGCGGTTTCCACACGGAATATTCCGGTTTTCGCTGGGCACTGGTTTTCCTGAGTGAGTACGCCATGATGATGCTGGTGAGTATGCTGGGAGCCGTGCTGTTTCTGGGCAGCTGGAATACGCCCCTACCCAACATCGGCCCAGTACGACTGGCCGACTGGACCTCCGGTCAACCCGGCACCTTCTGGGGAAATTGTACGGGGATGTTCTGGATTCTGGCCAAAGCAGCCGTACTGATTCTAGTTCAGATCTGGGTACGCTGGACCTATCCTCGCCTCCGAGTCGATCAACTCATGTACCTGGGCTGGAAAGTACTGACGCCTGCAGCTTTGATTTTGGTCGTTTTATCGGGTATCTGGCGGCTGTGGATGGTTAGCTAAGCGTATTGATTCTTCTTTATATTGTGATTATTTGATGCTCCATTTCCTATCACACGGCTAGTCTTTTAGGTCGTATGCATTCCATACTGAAGTTTACTAACAATCAGTTACTATTTCGTCCCGCAAGCACGGCTGGTCTTTATAGTCCGTATGCATTCCATGCCGGCACGCCCGCTGCTGACCTCCTCTTGCTCTAAGCCACCGCATTGCCGAGGGATCCACTATGGAATGGTAGGCGGCTTAAGTCTGACATGGAATGTGATAGGACGGGGCCCGGTTTTTATGCAGTCTACTATACCAACTCGCTAAAACCAGTAACCAATTCCTGTTAGAAAATGAAAACTTCTCTCGCTTGTAAGCAACGGAACAGCCATGTACAAGGTACCAAATTCAGTCTAGGTGAATAACGATAAGAGAAGCATCTAACGAGACGATCACTTCTTAAATAAGCAATACATTGATAATGAATACCCATCAACCACATTATAAATTTTAACTATAACTTATCAAAAACATTGATTTTACTTATATAAATCAGACTTCTACTTTTGTTCCGGTTCTACGAAAGAGCAACTCTTTCCTACTAAGCAACCTTTATCCCCATGGAACAAAACAAGCTGACTACCGCATCCGGCCGTCCTTACGCCGAACACGAAAATAGCCAAAGTGTAGGCCCTCGTGGCCCGCTATTGTTGCAGGATTACATTCTGCATGAGAAAATGGCCCACTTCAATCGGGAGCGTATTCCCGAACGCGTGGTACACGCCAAAGGCTCCGGAGCATTTGGTACCTTCACCGTTACAAACGACATTACAAAATATACCCGGGCCAAGCTGTTCAGTGAAATCGGCAAGCAAACGCATTTGTTTTTGCGTTTCTCGACCGTAGGCGGCGAAAAAGGCTCGGCCGATACCGAACGCGATCCGCGTGGCTTTGCCCTGAAATTCTATACCGAAGATGGCAACTGGGATTTAGTCGGTAATAATACGCCCGTATTCTTCATCAAGGATCCCAAGAAATTCAGCGATTTCATTCATACGCAGAAACGCGATCCGTACACCAACATGAAATCGGCCACGATGATGTGGGATTTCTGGTCGCTTAATCCGGAGTCGTTGCATCAGGTGATGATCCTGATGTCCGATCGCGGAACGCCTTACGGATACCGCCACATGCACGGCTTTGGTAGCCATACGTTTTCGTTCATCAACCAGGAGAATGAGCGTTTCTACGTCAAATTCCACTTCATCACGCAGCAGGGCATCAAAAACTTCACGGCGGCCGAAGCGGATGCCATGAAGTCAAAGGATATGGATTTTGCCCAGCGTGATTTGCTCGAACACATCGACAAAGGTGATTTCCCGAAGTGGAAAATGATGGTACAAATCATGCCCGAAGCGGAATCGAAAACGTACCACTGGAATCCCTTTGATCTAACGAAAGTATGGCCTCACGCCGATTACCCACTCATTGAAGTCGGTGAAATTGAACTGAACCAAAACCCTAATAATTACTTCCAGGACGTAGAACAGGCCGCTTTTGCTCCTGCTCACGTGATTGACGGTATCGGTTATTCGCCCGACAAAATGTTACAGGGTCGTTTGCTTTCGTACCCGGACGCTCAGCGGTACCGTTTAGGTGGTAACTACGAGCAAATTCCGGTCAACCGTTGTCCCTACGCCACCAACAATTACCAACGCGATGGTCAGATGCGGGTGGATGGTAATGGTGGACGTAACCCCAACTACTTCCCTAATTCGTTTGATAATACTGTTGCTGATCAATCCTACCGCGAACCCGCCTGGGAACTGGATTCCAACGTAGCTGACTGGTACGACCGCAACGCCGAAGGTGAAAACGATCATTATACACAGCCGGGCAACCTGTACCGCAACGTACTGAACGAGGAGCAGAAAGCTCATTTGGTAGAAACGATTATCGGTGCCCTCGGTGGTGTAGATGGTCCTCGTCGGGACGAAATCATCAACCGCCAGTTGTGCCATTTCTTCCGGGCCGACATTGGGCTGGGTATGCGGATTGCTCAGGGTCTGGGCGTAAACGTAGAAGCTGCCATGCCCCGTAAGCACGAGACGGCGTAGTTGGTTTGAGTTGGGTTTGATCGTTTGAGGTTTAAAAAGGTTTGAGGTTTGATGGTTTCAAGTTTAAGTGTTTAAAGGTTCAAATTTAAGATTTGAGAATGTTTGAATGGTTTCAGATTCGATGCAGGTACATCTTTGACAACCCGTAGTCTCTCCGATGCTCAACTTTAAACAATCAAACTTAAAATCTCAAACAATCAAACGTCAAACCCAAACAAACCATCCCAATGCATTCCCACGCTTTGGGAAACATTTCCGACCTTTGTTGGGTTGAAAGCTTACGAGCAAACGTCATTCGTTTTATTTTACAGATTGACCTTAATAGTCGATCCCCAGCCATGCAAGTGTTAGAAGTAACGTCCGTCCCCACTACTCAGAAACTTAAAACCGGTATCCTGCTGGTCAACTTGGGCACGCCCGATAGTCCCAGCGTACCCGACGTGAGGAAATACCTGCGTGAGTTTTTGATGGATGGCCGGGTTATTGATATTCCTACTCCCAATCGCTGGGCTTTAGTCAATTTGATCATTGCCCCCTTTCGGGCACCGAAGTCGGCTAAAGTGTACCAGGAATTATGGGAAGAACGGGGTTCACCGCTGAAGTTCTACGGCGAAGATGTGAAAGCCCTCTTGCAGCAACGACTTGGCTCTGATTACGTGGTCGAACTGGCCATGCGGTACCAAAACCCCAGCATTCAGGCCGGACTGGATTCTTTTCAGAAAGCGGGTTTACGCAAAATTATCGTCATTCCCTTTTTCCCACAGTACGCCTCCGCCACCACGGGTTCGGTGTACGAAAAAGTGATGGACATTGTGGGTAAATGGCAGGTGATTCCGGAAATTTCATTTACCAATACGTTCTTCGATCACCCGAAATTCGTCGAGTTTTTTGCCGGAGCCGCTCGAAAGTACATGCAGGAACGGGAATATGATTTCTTCCTGTTCAGCTACCACGGCGTACCGGAGCGGCAGATCCTGAAAGGAGATGCGACGGGTACGACCTGCCAGTTGAATAACTGCTGCGACCGTCTTCATTCCGGTAATCAATACTGTTACCGGGCTCAGTGCTTTGCTACAACGCGATTGCTGGTGCAGGAACTGGGACTGAAAGAAGGCACCTACGCGACCAGCTTCCAGAGCCGCCTGGGCAAAACGCCCTGGATTCAGCCGTATACGGAAGATATGGTCGTGAAACTGGCGAAAGAAGGGAAGAAAAATGTATTGGCTTTTAGCCCCGCATTCGTAGCCGACTGTCTGGAAACGACGATTGAAGTCGGTGAAGAATACAAAGAAGTTTTCGAGAAAAACGGCGGTCAGCACTGGCAACTGGTGGAAAGTCTTAATAACAGCCCCCAGTACATTGATTTGCTCGCCGATTTAGTCGAAAAACAAGTTTAAAACACCCCTTAACCAACGCATCGCCCCGGTACTGCTGGGGCGATTTTTTTGGTAACGATCGCTATGAACCGTCCGATTTACCTCGACTACAATGCGACTACGCCCGTTGATTCCCGGGTGCTGGAAACGATGCTTCCCTGGTTCACCGAGCAGTTTGGTAACGCTGCTAGCCGTACGCACCTCTACGGTTGGGAAGCCGCCGAAGCCGTCGAAATTGCCCGGCGGCAGGTAGCCCGCATTCTGGGTGCTACGGAAAAGGAAATCGTCTTCACGAGCGGAGCTACCGAATCCAACAATCTGGCCCTGACGGGCGTATTCGAGGCCTCTTCAAAGAAACATTTCATTACGGTACAAACCGAACACAAGGCAATACTGGATGTCTGTGCGTATCTGGAAAAATTAGGTGGCGAAGTAACGTACCTCGCTCCGGATACTGACGGACTCATTACGCCACAGCAAGTCTCCGATGCCCTACGCCCCGACACCGCTCTGGTATCGGTTATGTGGGCCAACAATGAAACGGGGGTTATTCAGCCCATCCGCGAGCTGGCCCGTATCTGTAACGAACGTGGCGTACTCTTTCATAGCGATGCGACGCAGGCCGTGGGTAAACTACCCGTATCGGTTGAAGGCATTGATTTACTCAGTCTGTCGGCTCATAAATTGTACGGTCCCAAAGGTATCGGGGCCTTATACGTTCGGAAAGGTACACCCCTGAATATTCAGATGCACGGTGGTGGACACGAACGGGGCCGCCGCTCCGGTACACTAAACGTACCGGGCATTGTCGGCCTGGGTAAAGCCGCTGAACTGGCTCAGCAGACGCTAACCCAGGAAGCGGAACGACTGGCCGCCTTACGGGATCAGCTCGAAACGCAACTGCTCCAACAAATTCCGGGTACACGGGTGAACGGTTCCCGCATTTCCCGTCTGCCTCAGGTAAGCAATCTGGCTTTTGAAGCAGTCGATGGCGAAGCGTTGTTGATTAATCTGACCCGCATCGCCGTATCGAATGGTTCGGCCTGTACCTCGGCTTCGGTGCTTCCCTCCCACGTACTGAAAGCCATGGATTTGAGTGATGACCTGGCTCACGCCTCCGTTCGGTTTAGTCTAGGACGCTATACTACTGAAGAAAACATTGCCGAAGCCATTTCGCACGTGGTAGCGATGGTCGCTAAAACTCGAACGGATTTTCTGGTGATGTAAGCCAGATTTTTCCGAATATTGGGGGAATCTTCTATCCCCAAACCATGGAATATTTTGAACTCTATACGGAGCAGAATTTGCCCCGCTGGCAAACCAAAGCCCGGTCCGACGTACACCTCGAAGGAGACTGGCACCGTAGCACCGAAGTATGGGTGATTAATAATCAGCGGGAACTCTTACTCAATCTTCGCCATCCCGATAAAGACCTTTTCGCAAACCTTTGGGACGTATCCATTGCTGGTCATCTGCAACCGGGCGAAAACTACCGAACGGCTGCCCTCCGGGAAGTACGCGAGGAGCTTTCGTATCCCGTTCCTTCTTCGGAATTACACTTCATTGACGTCTGGAAGATAGACGGCTTCGATGCCCATACCCAATTGTACGATCGGGAGTTCGCGGGTGTCTTTGTCTGGAAAACGCAACTTCCCATTACCGCCTTCATACCCCAGCCGGAAGAAATCAGCGAGCTGCGTTTCGTACCCATCCATCAGGTTCGACAGGCCTTGGAAAACCCAGGTACGGGCCTGAATTTCATTCCGCTGGAAACCATTTTCCTAGAGATTTTAAGCCGGATTGAATCCACTGCGTTGTAACGTTTCCAGCAAAAGTCCATCGAATCGCTACAAACGCTCACTTCATTCGTTTTTTGCTATGGATCTTTCAGAACTCGGAGATCGTATCTGCATTTTGGGGCCTTCCAACAGTGGTAAGTCTACGCTTGCTCAGGCCATTGGTCAGAAGTGTAACCTGGAAGTCATCCATCTCGATCAGTTTTATCATTGGCCCCATACCAACTGGGACGTACGCCCACGCGACGAATTTGTTGCCTTACACGATGCAGCTATCTCGGGTGATCGCTGGGTGATGGATGGGAACTATACCGTTTGTATGCTACAGCGATTTCAACGGGCAACCGGCCTGATCGTACTGGACGTTTCTACCTTAACCAGCCTGGTCCGCTACGTGTACCGAACGCTTTTTCAATCCCATCGAGCGGGTAGCCTGGAAGGCGGACGGGATAGCCTCAAATGGGCGATGCTTCATCGCATTCTGGTCATTACGCCTAAAAATCGGAAGCGATACACGCAACTATTCAATCAGGCGGAACTTCCTAAAATTCGGCTCACATCCCGGCGGGAAATCAATCAATGCTATCTCGACTGGGGTCTGCAACGGGCCTTGTAAGTATCGTCCAGACAGCAAAGAAGCCTCGTTTCAGCCCGCACCCCTGCTGGTGCCCCATTCGGTAGACTTTATTAAAATCATAGTTGCTCTTCCGATCCTTCCCTCGTAACGTTTTAACACATATCAATTTTAAACGTTTATACTACACCGTTCCATTTAACCGGCAAAAATTCCTTTAGTATCTTAGCCAAGAAGCATCCGTAATTATCCTGTTAGACCTACTCAACCACTGCTTACACTTCTGATTATCAGCTAAATGTTATTATTCAGAACACTATGAGTTGAAATTTGTTAATAACGTATAGAATAGATCTAACTCATTTGTTGAAGCTGTGAAAAAACACATCGCCATTCTGGGGGCTGGACCCAGTGGACTATACGTTTACAAACAATTGGTCGAAAGACACCCCTCGGATGTAACGATTGACATCTTTGAAAGCAAACAGCAGTTGGGGGCCGGTATGCCTTATAGTTCAGAGGGGGCGAATGTTGAACATATTACCAATGTTTCCGGTAACGAAATTCCACCATTAGTGACTTCCGTGCGAGAGTGGATTCAAACCTTACCCGAAGAAACCCTACAAAGGTTTGGGATTGATCGCCAAAGCTTTCACTCCTATCGCGTGTTGCCACGATTACTGTTTGGACAGTACCTTTCCGACCAGTTTTTCCTATTACAGGAAAAGGCCCAGCAACTGGGACTGGTTACCAACGTTCATTTGGGAAGTTCGGTAACGGATATTATCGATGAGCCCGATCAGCAACGTGTTTCGGTGGAAGTCAATAAAAAGGACCGTTTTTCGTTCGATGCGGTAATTATTTGTACGGGTCACGACTGGCCTAAATCGCACGAAGGGAAAATTCCGGGGTACTTCGATTCACCCTATCCGCCCGCCAAACTTCGGGGCGTTTACAACCAGACAATTGCCTTACGCGGGGCTTCGCTCACGGCTATTGATGCCCTCCGTACCCTGGCCCGTGCCAATGGCACCTTCCGTCGTAACGAAGCAGGTAAAGTTGTTTTTGAAAGTGATGCCCCTAATTTCCGGATGGTGCTTCATTCCCGGGATGGTTTCTTACCAGCCATCCGCTTCCACCTGGAAGAGCCGCTGGTAACCCGCGATGCATTGATGGATGAAGCATCGATTGCCGCCAATCGGGCCAGTAACGAGGGCTTCTTGTCGCTGGATTTTGTCTTTGATGAAAACTTCAAGCAATCCTTTAAAACCAAAGATCCCGACTTTTACGATCAAATCAAGGATATGAAGCTGGAGGAGTTCGTGGAAACCATGATGGCCCAACGCGAACAAACCGATCCTTTCGATTTATTTCGGGCGGAGTATCAGGAAGCGGCTCAATCCATTCGGCATCGCGAGTCGATTTACTGGAAGGAAATGCTGGCGGCTCTGAGTTTCTCGCTAAACTATCCCGCCAAGTATTTCTCGGCGGAAGATATGCATCGTTTAACGAAAGTACTGATGCCGTTGATTTCGCTGGTTATTGCCTTCGTGCCCCAAAGCTCGGCTGAAGAATTACTGGCGTTGCACACCGCAGGTCGGCTTAGCCTGATTGCCGTAGGATCGGACAGTGAGGTAGAACCGCAGCCCGAGGGAGGCATTCGTTATCAGTACACGGATGAAGCCGGAAAGCCCCAGTCGCAGACCTACACAACGTACGTTGACTGCGTAGGACAACCGCACTTGAATGTGGATTCGTTTCCTTTTGAAAGTTTGAAGCAGGCGAAGTGTGTCAGTCAGGCCCGGCTGGCCTTTCAATCGGCTCAGGCGGGGAAAGAAGCGATGGATGAAAATCCGAAAACCGTCAGTCAGGATAGCCAGGGCACCTACTATATGCAAGTGCCCGGCATTACCATCACCGACGATTTCCAGATTGTCGATCCCCAAGGCGTAGCTAGCGATCGTATCTTCAATATGGCTGTTCCATACATGGGTGGATACAATCCCGATTATTCCGGACTTGATTTCGCCCAGGAAGCTTCGGCCCGGATCATCGGACACATTCTGGCTCTTGAACCTGCGTCGGTCTAGGGTTCAATTGATTAATCAAACAGAAAGAAAGGCTCAGGATAGGTAATCCTGAGCCTTTCTTTCTGTTCAAACACCTCGCATGGAATGCATACGTAAGAGGTTCGATCTTCATGCCGACCCTGAAGAAACCGCTACCCTTCAAACCACTATTACTATCGCTGTAAGCCCCGCCTGTAACTAACCTCATCCTTTTCAATCAACCAACGCCAACAAAAAAAGAGCTCCGGGTTTTCACCCGAAGCTCTAGCGGACGTTGATGAAGCATTTATACCGCTCCACCAACGGAAACAGGTTCCAGATTTTGCAACTCCTCTTCCGTAAAAAGTCGCGAACGAATCAGAAACCTTACGCCTAACGGAATTTCCGCCGAAAAACTAGCCCCGCGTCCCGGTACTACGTCCAGCGTTAATTGCGTGTGTTGCCAGTATTCAAACTGAAAATCACTCATGTAAAAATCACAGCCGTGTACGCGTCCCAGTAATACATCGTGACTACCAATCTTGAAATCATGTATGGGAAAACACATCGGCGAAGATCCATCACAACAGCCGCCGCTTTGGTGAAATAGTAGCTCACCATGCTCTTCCCGCAGTTGATCAATAATGGCTTTCGCCGCATCGGTAATTAAAACGCGAGCAACCATAGGAGTTGATGAGTTTAGGGTTTTAAGTTTAGAGTTGGATTTTCCCAAATCAGAGGCTAGCTGATACAGCTCAATTCGTGACTTTAAAAACCACTGTCAACTTCTATTGTATCAATAACCAACCACATGAGAGCCCTAACTCAAAACCCCCAACCCTAAACTCAAAACGCATTAAAAGAATCCCAACTTATTCTTATCGTAAGAAATCAGCATGTTTTTGGTTTGGCGGTAGTGGCTCAGCATCATTTTGTGCGTTTCTCGACCGAAACCTGATTTCTTGTATCCACCAAACGGAGCGTGAGCCGGATACGCGTGGTAGCAGTTGACCCATACTCGGCCCGCCTGAATGGCCCGTGGTACCGTATAGAGTTCGTGAGCATCGCGGGTCCAGACGCCAGCACCGAGACCGTATAACGTGTCGTTGGCAATGGCGATAGCTTCTTCCGTATCCTTAAAGGTGGTTACGGACAAGACCGGGCCGAAGATTTCCTCCTGGAAAATCCGCATTTTGTTATGTCCTTTCAGAATGGTCGGTTGAATGTAGTAGCCGTTTTCCAGTCCGCTATTCTGATGGAATGCCGCTCCACCCGTCAATACTTCAGCTCCTTCCTGCTTCCCAATTTCGATGTACGAGAGAATCTTTTCGTACTGATCTTTCGAAGCCTGGGCTCCCAGCATGGTATCCGGGGCAAGCGGACTGCCCATTTTAATCGCTTTGGTACGGGCAATGACTTTCTCAATAAACTTCTCGTAAATCGATTCGTGTACCAGCAAACGCGAAGGACAGGTACAGATTTCACCCTGATTAAGAGCAAACAGTACGGCTCCTTCCACGGCTTTGTCCAGAAACTCATCGTCCTTGTCCATCACACTCGGGAAAATGATGTTGGGCGATTTCCCTCCCAGTTCCATCGTAGCCGGAATCAGGTTTTCAGCGGCGTATTGCAGGATGAGGCGGCCCGTGGTCGTTTCACCCGTAAAGGCAACCTTTGCCACCCGATTCGACGAAGCCAGCGGTTTGCCCGCTTCCAGTCCAAATCCGTTTACTACGTTTAGTACGCCTTCGGGTAATAAATCACCCACCAGTTCCATCAAAATCAGAATACTGGTCGGCGTTTGTTCGGCGGGTTTCAGTACGATGGTACAGCCCGCTGCCAGAGCCGGAGCTACTTTCCAGGTAGCCATCAGAAGCGGAAAATTCCAGGGAATGATCTGACCTACTACCCCGATGGGTTCGTGGATATTCAATGAAACGGTTGTGGAATCGAGTTCGGCCACCGAGCTTTCTTCCGCCCGAATGACCCCCGCATAGTACCGGAAATGATCAACGACCAGCGGTAAATCAGCCGCCAGCGTTTCCCGTAGGGGTTTGCCGTTATCAATGGTTTCTATTTTCGCCAGATACTCCAGGTTCTGTTCAATGCGGTCGGCAATTTTCAGTAGCACATTACTACGGGCGGCTACCGACGTTTTGGACCAGACCGGAAAAGCCGCATGAGCCGCGTCCAGAGCCTTTTCTATATCTTCGGCAGTCGAACGGGCTACCTGACAAAACACCTTACCATCAACGGGAGAAATATTATCGAAGTACTGACCACGAGCCGGAGCTACCCATTTGCCACCAATGAAATTTTCGTATCGTTCTTTAAAAGTCGGATGATCCGTCCGAACCGGAGCCTCGAGTGTCGCTTCCATATTAATCGTGTTTAAGAGGTTTACTACCACAAAGTTCGGATAATACACCATTTTTTGTTGGAATGATCCTATCAAAGCAAGAGAACGATTCTATCAAATTGAGTGGGAAGAGGGTTTGAGCAGGTTTCAAGTCTGAGTAGGTTTGAGTAGTTTGATAAGGTTTAAGGGTTGAACAAGTTTGGGGTGTGAGATAGGTTCAGGGGGTTTGAAAAAAGTTGCAGTAGTTTGAAAAAAGTTTGATCAGGTTTGAAGCAATTGTAAACTGCTTCAAACCTGATCAAATGGTTTAAGTACCAACTCAGAACTATAGCTGATCAAAATTTAAACCTCACGAAACCCACTGAGCCTGCTTATAGCACTCAAGCGACTCCAACCTTTTCAAACTTTAAACTTATTCAAACCTGATCAAACTACTCAAACCTCATTAAAACAACCCCGAAGCTCGATACTGCAACGGCGTCAGCTGATTGTACCGTTTAAAGAGTTTCAGGAAGTGATTGAGGTTATTGAATCCGCAGGTTACGCTGATGTCACTGACGCTGCGACTGGTGGTTTTCAGTAATTGCTGAGCCAGTCGGATACGTTGTTGATTAATAAATTCCAGTGGCGAGAGACCAAACTGGGCCTTAAACTGCCGATAAAAATTAGGTTCGCTCATGCAGGCCTTATCCGCTAGCTGACGTATGTTGAAGGCCGTGTGCAGGTTTTCCTGAATGTACTGCGTGATGTACATCCAGCGATTAGTAGTAGTCTGTTTCTGCCCCTGATCCAGGAGTAGACGACGGGCCTGCGTCTGGATGAGTCGAATGGTTAGCTCCTTGAGTACCAGATCGGCGAAGAATTCCTTGGCCGGATTGTTTTCGGTAAAAATGTCGATGAGCCGGGCAATCAGTGCGTTGATCGTTGAGGTATTGGAAAAATAAAAACTGCTTTCCGACCACCGCCAACCCGAAGTCGAATCAATCAACGGAACCGTTTCGTTGAGCTGGTTCGTAAATTTTGTAATCTCATCCTGAGCAATGGCCAGAGCCAGACACTGCGTCGGACTCTGAAACGTAGCTTCCGGAAAATCGATTCGCATGGTTTTTTCACTCGGTACCAGTACCGACTCACCGGGGTGATAATCAAAGTCCGGTGTATCATCCAGATGCATGACTTTTTTACCACGAATCATGCTGGTCAGTACCGGGTTATGGAAGGTCAGCTCAACGGCCTCGGCCTGAGCATGGGTTTCGTAGATCGTAAGTTCCGCCGTATTTAGCGTATAGGCCGTTCGGTTTTCAACCACCTGATCGAGCCGGCGATTTTTTAAATGACTTCTGAGATCAAACAGTGAATCCGATTTCATAGCATTAAAATCTTAAGGGTGAGAGCTTTATCTCTGTTGCCGAAAGATAACGACAATATCCAATTTATTCTATTTATAAGATAAAACGATTTGCGTTGATTGAAAGTTATTCCTGTATCAAAATCTATTTACACGGATTGCCCTCCGGCTTCTTATGCGTCTTGCTCTACTTTTTGTTGGAATACCCTTCTTTACCTGGGCTCAATCGGACAGCCTTCGTACGCGAAATCTGAACCCCGTTGAGATTCAGTCCACGCGACTAAATGTGGCCGAAAATCGTAGCCCTTTTGCCGTATCGGTGCTGAGCCAGTATCGCCTGCAGGTAGGTCAACCGCAGCTTTCGTTATTCGATGCCATGGGTGCTATCCCCGGCGTATTTGCCCAGAATCCAGACAACTTCGCTCAGGATTTACGCATTTCCATCCGGGGTTTCGGAGCCCGCTCTTCTTTCGGCATTCGGGGCCTGAAAGTTCTACTCGACGGCATTCCCGAATCAACACCCGATGGACAGGCAAAAGTTAATAATTTCGACGTGGGCAGTCTGGGGCAACTGGAAGTCATTCGGGGAGCGTCCTCGGCTTTGTACGGTAATGCTTCGGGCGGTATCCTCTCCTATACCACGGAAACGCCGACCAGCAACTTCGCCGAAGCTCAGGCCATCGCGGGCAGTTACGGATTTCAGCGGTACCAGATCAAGGTCGGTCAGAAATGGCAGCGTTCGTCCCTGCTCATCAACGCCAGTCGCAATCAACAGGACGGCTATCGCGAGTACGCCGCCATGAATAACTGGCTTTTCAACGTAAAATTCCAGCACGAACTCAGTGCTACGGCCAAACTAACCTTTCTGTACAACTTTGCGAAAAACACCGCTCAGGACCCCGGTG
Organism: Siphonobacter curvatus; assembly: GCF_002943425.1. Taxonomy (NCBI): domain Bacteria; kingdom Pseudomonadati; phylum Bacteroidota; class Cytophagia; order Cytophagales; family Cytophagaceae; genus Siphonobacter; species Siphonobacter curvatus. Next base: position 1,099,362 of record NZ_PTRA01000001.1, on the reverse strand, counting down.
GTCTGACGATGCAGCAGGTGGAACAGAACCGTCGGATGGCTCGTCCGCAAAATGTACAGTTCCAGGCGTTCTCGGGAGCCACGCAACACCGCACCGCCGTGGTGTATGATCAGTCGCTGGGTACGAAACATCAGGTACAGGCCCGGGCCTTCTGGACCAACCGCGATTTCGAAAACCGGCTAGCTTTTCAGGCGGGTGGCAATGTGCAGTTCATCCGAAACTTTACGGGCGGTGGAGCCAGCTATCAGTATACCGATCAGTTTGGCTCAGTTTCGTACCGCTTAAAAGCGGGTATTGACCTTGAAAACCAACAGGATAACCGCAAACGAAACGATAATCAGGAGGGTAACAGCGGTGCCGAGACACTCAACCAGGTGGAGACTTTTCGTAACATTGGAGCGTATCTGTTGCAGGAATTTGGCTTCGGTAAAAACGTAGCCCTGACGGTAGGCACCCGTTACGATGATATTCAATTAAAAGTAAAAGACCGTTTCCTGAGTGATGCGGATCAGTCGGGTCGTCGCACCTACCAGCGTTTTAGCCCCACAGCGGGCCTGAACTGGGAATATCAGCCGCAACGCAGCGTATACGCCAATTTTTCAACCAGCTTTGAAACGCCCGCCCTGACTGAACTCGGCAATAATCCGAGTAACCTGGGCGGTTTCAATCCGGAGTTAGGCCCCATGCGGGCTTACAATTACGAATTGGGTACGAAAGCTACGTTTGGCTGGCTGAAAGTAGACGCCGCCGTTTTTCAGGTCAATGTTCGCGGTGAAATCGTACCGTATCAGCTGACTGAGTTTCCAGGTCGTACCTTCTACCGAAACGCCGGCAACTCCCGTCGCCGGGGCGTAGAACTGGGGCTCACCGCAGAGCTTACCGAAGGGCTTACGGCTTTCGTCAATTACACCTACTCAAACTTTAAATACTTGCATTACAGTACCACTTCGGGTACGTTCGACAACAATCAGTTGCCGGGGATTCCGCCGCATTTTGGGTACGCCGAGGTACGGTATTTCCGGCCCGCTGGTTTCTACGGCATTGTGCAGTTTCGCCGGAACGGTACTTTTTACGCCGACGATGCCAATGCCGTTCGGACGGATGCGTACTCCTTACTCAACCTGCGACTGGGCTGGCAGATCAAGCGAACCAACTGGTCGCTGGAACCGTTCGTGGGCATCAACAATCTCCTGAATCAACGCTATTTTGCCAATGTACAGATCAATGCCGCCGGAGGCCGTTATTTTGAACCGGCGACGGATCGTACTTTCTTTGGAGGCGTGAAAATACGCCTGGGGAAATAAGCCGGATGCCCGCCTAGTCCCTAAGCAAGCGGGCCCCTATTGCTATGAAAGAAATAAGTGCCATTCTCGACCACTATAAAAAGATTGATTTTACGACCACAAAGGCCGCTCTGGCGACGGTAGTTCGGGTGGAGGGTTCCTCCTACCGACGGGTGGGAGCCCGCATGCTAGTTACCGAAGACGGTCAGTGGGTGGGTGGCATTTCGGGCGGTTGTCTGGAAGGTGATGCTCTGAAACGGGCCCGTTTGGCCATGTCTACCGGAAAAGCCGCCATGGTCACCTACGATACTACCGATGACGATCCTTATCAGATCGGCGTGGGGCTAGGTTGTAATGGCGTTATTGACGTACTGCTGAGTCCATTGAATGCGGATGATCTGTCGAATGCGGTGTTACAGCTGGAACCGTTGATTCATCGACGCAGTCCTTCCGTAGTCGTAACCGTTACGGAAAGTCAGTCGGACACCTTACCGCTGGGTTCGGTTTACCGGTTTGAGGACGCCGATTCGTTCGCTGCCCTTTTCCCGGTTCAGGAACTGTTGCCTGCGTTGAGCGAATCGATTCATACGACCCTGCACAGTCAGAAGTCGCATACGCAGGAATTTTCGGGTTCTTTTGGCTCGGTCTGCGTATTGCTGGAAGTGATTTTGCCTCCCATTCACCTGTTCATTCACGGCGGCAATTATGACATTTACCCGCTGGTACGACAGGCCCGTGAACTGGGCTGGCTAACGACAGTTTTCTGTAATCCGCAGAAAATCAACAAAGTACTTTTTCAGTGGGCGGATGCCGTAGTAGCCAAAGATACCGAAGTACAGCCCGACGACTATACCGCCGTGATCCTCATGGCTCACGATCTGGAGACGGATTACCGGAATTACCATCGCTACGTAACGACCACGACGGTTCCGTACATCGGCCTGTTGGGTCCCCGCAAGCGATTTGAAAAGATGATCCAGCGGATGGAAGAAGCCAATCAGCCCCTATCGGATTCTCAACTTCAGCGAACCTACAGCCCCGCCGGACTGGATACTGGAGCAGCGACTCCCGAAGAAATCGACCTTTCCATTCTCGCCGAAATCCGGACCGTATTTTCAAATCGGGAAGGAGGCTTATTGCGGCGACGGAGCCTTCCCATTTACAGCGAATAGTTATCGGGAAAGCTCCACGCTCCACTCGCCGCCACTCCCGATGTGATGCGTCTCGGCGAAGTTTCCCTGATTCAGGGCGAAGGCAACCTGCAAGAGACTGTTCAGGTACACGAGCGGTTTGTCTTCGGCCACACTCCCAAACGTTTCCACGTAAGGCAGCGTGTCTTCGTACACTTTCTGATTTCGATGGAAGATCCGGACGCGTACGGACTGCCCAGCCGTAACGCCCAGTTGTTGAAACAAGTCAACCGGAATATTGGTCCAGACATTGCCGTATTGTACGTCCAGAATGGGAATGGTCCCTTTCAGCGATTGCCCCTCCCGACTCGCTTTCTGATACGGTAGCGATACCACCTGTTTCGGTAACAAAGGTCCTACCTGCGGGAAGGAAATCACGCCAGCAGCCAGCCGGGCGGCGGTGTAGGCGTATACATCACGACCGTGAAAAGTATAGGATTTGCCCGAATTTTTCCGGCGGTTAACGGCCTCGTTGATTTCCCGTACTTCCGCAATACCCGCCGATTCGGCCAGGAGGGTCAGTGTTCCGTTATCGGGCGTGACAATGAAATGGCCCGACTTCGTTTTCAGTACAACGGATTTTCGCTCCGTTCCTACGCCGGGGTCTACGACGGATACAAACACGGTACCGGCGGGCCAATACGCTACGGTTTGTTCGAGGCGGTACGCAGCTTCCCAGATGTTGTAAGCGGGTATTTCGTGGGTTAGATCAAATAACTTCAACTCAGTTGAAACACCCATCGCCACTCCTTTCATGGCCGAAACGGCTCCATCCTTCAAGCCAAAATCTGACTGAAAAACGACGATTTTTTGCTGGGCCCAGCCCGTGTTGACCAGTATACCTAAGACGATGATTAGAGCATTAAATCTGTTTTTCATACGATCTTCCTTCATTTAGTGCTTATAAAAACTCCCTCGCCTGCAACCGCAAACGAGGGAGTACTGGTTTTAAAACCTAATGTTAGTACGCCAAAGCTGGAGCCAACCATTTTTCGGCCTCTTCCAGCGTCATTCCTTTGCGTTTAGCGTAATCTTCTACCTGATCTTTCTGAATTTTACCCACGGTGAAATAACGGCTGTCGGGATGACTGAAATACCAGCCACTGACGGAGCTAGCCGGATACATGGCATAACTTTCCGTAAGCGTAATACCCAGCTGTTCGGCACCCAGTAAATCAAATAGCGTCCGCTTCTCGGTATGTTCGGGACAGGCCGGATAACCGGGAGCCGGACGAATGCCCTGGTACTTCTCTTCAATCAAATCCTGATTTTCCAGGGTTTCGTTTGCCGCGTAACCCCAGAATTCCTTCCGAACGCGTTGGTGCATCAATTCGGCAAAAGCCTCGGCAAGCCGGTCGGCAATGGCTTTTACCATGATACTGCCGTAATCGTCGTGGTCTTTTTCGTATTTCTCCAGCAGGGCTTCGATACCGATTCCGGTTGTTACGGCAAAACCGCCAATATAATCTGTATGCACGCTTTCCAGTGGAGCAATGAAATCGGCTAGTGAGTAGTTGGGCAGATTGGCTGCTTTCTGACTTTGCTGACGCAGATGATGTAACGTAGCTAAAGCAGGCGTAGTAATGACTTCTTCGCCCGATCGGTTGGCCCGGCTGATCTGATACTCCAGATGCGTATGCGAGCCGTGGCGTTCGCAGGATACTTCCCGGCTTACCGTCTCGTAGGGATGCAGAATAATATCATCCTCGTGACTATTCGCGGGCCAGAAACCCACAACGGCTCTTGCTTTCAACGATTGATCGTGAATGATTTCCAACAACAGGTTATTGGCATCTTCGAACAATTTCTTCGCCTCCGCTCCTACGACCTGATCTTCCAGAATCGCGGGGTACTTGCCGTGCAATTGCCAGGTCTGGAAGAAGGGCGTCCAGTCAATGTACGGGGCAATTTCCGACAGGGAATAGTCTTCAAATACCCGCGTACCCAGGAATCGGGGTTTGGTAGCCTGGAAGTTCTCCCAGTCGATGTTTACCTTATTCTGACGAGCCGCTTCAATGTTGACGAAATTCTTATCCGATTTGCGTTTGGCGTGATCTTCGCGAAGCTTAGCGTATTCGGCCTTGATGCTCGAAAGTACCGCCGCTCTTGATTCGTCGCTTTGCGTCAGACGTCCGGCTACGGGTACTGAACGGGAAGCGTCGAGTACGTGAATGACGGGTCCGGAGTACTGCGGATCAATTTTTACGGCCGTATGAATTCGGGACGTCGTTGCTCCACCAATGAGCAGGGGTACGTTGAAACCCTGCCGTTCCATTTCTTTGGCCACGCCCACCATTTCATCCAGACTCGGCGTAATCAGTCCCGACAATCCAATAATATCTACGTTGTGCGTCTTGGCCGCTTCCAGTATTTTATCCGTTGGCACCATTACGCCCAAATCAATGATCTCGTAATTGTTACAGCCCAGTACTACGCCCACGATGTTCTTGCCAATATCGTGTACGTCGCCCTTAACCGTTGCCAGCAAAATACGTCCAGCCGTAGATCCGGCTTCTTTACTGGCTTCAATGAAGGGTTGGAGGTAAGCTACGGCTTTTTTCATGACCCGGGCCGATTTAACGACCTGCGGCAGAAACATTTTCCCAGCCCCAAACAGATCCCCTACCACATTCATCCCGTCCATCAGCGGACCTTCAATCACCTCAATCGGGCGAGCGTATGCCTGACGACATTCTTCTGTATCTTCATCAATGAAATCGGCGATGCCTTTGACCAGAGCGTGCGAGAGCCGCTCTTTCACGGGCAGTTGCCGCCAGGAGTTATCCGGTCCCGTTTCCGTTTTTCCTTTGGCTTTCACCGTTTCGGCAAATGTTACGAGGCGTTCGGTGGAGTCGGGACGGCGGTTGAGCAAAACGTCTTCCACCAGTTCCAGAAAGTCCTTTGGAATTTCGTCGTAGATCGTCAACTGACCGGCGTTCACAATGCCCATATCCATACCAGCTTTAATGGCATGGTACAGGAAGGCCGAGTGAATGGCTTCCCGAACGGGTTCGTTCCCCCGGAAGCTAAACGATACGTTGGATACCCCACCCGAAACTTTCGCGTGCGGCAGGTTTTCTTTAATCCAGCGGGTTGCATTAATGAAATCGACGGCGTAGTTATTGTGCTCGTCGATTCCTGTAGCAACGGTTAAAATGTTAGGGTCGAAGATGATGTCTTCGGCGGGGAAGCCGACTTCGTCCACCAAAATCCGGTACGCCCGTTCGCAAATTTCAATCCGGCGTTCGTAGCTATCGGCCTGACCATTTTCATCAAAAGCCATCACTACGGCGGCGGCTCCGTACCGTTGCACCGTGCGGGCGTATTCCTTGAACTTCTCTTCGCCTTCTTTCAGGGAAATGGAGTTCACAATTGCTTTTCCCTGTACGCATTTCAAACCCGCCTCGATCACTTCCCACTTGGAAGAATCGACCATGACGGGTACCCGGGCAATGTCGGGTTCGGCAGCGAGTAAATTTAGAAAGGTAGTCATGGCGGCAGCTCCGTCAATCATCCCTTCATCCATGTTTACGTCGATGACCTGAGCTCCAGTTTCTACCTGTTCCCGGGCAATACTCAGGGCTTCGTCGTACTTGTTTTCCCGAATCAGCCGGGCAAATTTCTTCGAACCGGTTACGTTACAACGCTCCCCGATGTTCAGAAACAGTACCTTTTCCTTCGTTACCTCAATCGGCTCCAAACCCGATAATTTCAGTACGGGTTCCTCGACGGGAATAGGTCGGGGCTGGTGGGTAGCAGCAATTTCCGCAATACGGCGAATGTGGCCGGGCGTCGTACCGCAGCATCCACCGATAATATTCAGTAGTCCGTCGTTCAGGAAGCCATTGATCGTTTCACCCATTTGCTCGGGCGTCTCGTCGTATTCACCCATTTCATTCGGCAAACCCGCGTTGGGGTGGGCCGAGGTAAAGAAGGGTGATTTATCGGCCAGGGTCTGTACATACGGCCGCATCAGATCGGCTCCCAAGGCACAGTTTAGCCCTACGGAAAGCAGGGGCAAATGCGATACAGAGGTAAGAAAAGCTTCCGTCGTTTGTCCGGAAAGCGTACGACCCGAGGCATCGGTAATGGTACCGGATACCATGATCGGCACTTCAAATTTGGGTCCTTGCGGGATATGTTCGGGCCAGGGCGACTTTCCATTCGTCACGTCCTGATAGTAGGTATCAATGGCAAACAGAGCCGCCTTAGCATTGAGCGTATCGAAAATGGTTTCGACCAGCAAAATATCACTGCCACCTTCGATTAGTGCTTTGGTCTGTTCGTAATACGCACCCACCAGCTGATCGAAAGTGATGGCCCGGTAACCAGGGTTGTTCACATCGGGCGAGAGGCTGGCGGTACGGTTTGTAGGCCCCATGGATCCCGCCACGTACCGGGGCTTGTCCGGGTTGCGAGCCGTAAATTCATCGGCGACTTCACGAGCAATACGGGCCGACTCGTAGTTGAGTTCGTAGACCAGCTCTTCCATGCCATAATCGGCCATGGCAATCCAGGTACCGGAAAAGGAGTTGGTTTCCACGATATCCGCTCCGGCTTCGTAATACTCGGCGTGAATCGTTTTGATAATGTCGGGTCGGGTCAGTACGAGCAAGTCGTTATTTCCCTTCAGGGGATGGGGCCAGTCGGCAAAGCGAGAGCCCCGATAATCTTCTTCTTCCAGCTTATACCGCTGAATCATCGTACCCATGGCTCCATCGAGTACCAGAATACGGTTTTTAAGAAGGCTGCGAATGTCGGGTTTTTGAATCGTTGTCATCGGTTACGAAACGATGCCGGATCGGAGTCGGCGTTGTGTCCAGAAAGTATAAAAAGATAAACGTGCAAAGATAGGTAGAGTTTACCGTTGTGCGTTTTGAGTTTTGAGTTTTGGGTAGCAGCTACCGGTAGCGAATTGATTTAGAATGCTCAGAGTCGTTACAAAGTTTCGTCGCAGGTTTTCTTTCCATGTTTTCAACCCTGCTTTCCCGCACAGGCAGCCTTTCCGAAAGAGCAAGGCATGTTAGGCAAAGCGTCTTTAACGAAGGTGAGTCCGGCAGAACCGACCCTTTGTTTCATAGGATCAACAACCTACCCGGCTGTCGTTCGCTGTTCCAAATTTGAGAGCCGAAAGTGAACCGTACTTCGCGTCACAGACGCGAAACCATTCCACCCCGATCATTCCATGACGGTTTAAAATCGGGATGAGCAGGGCAAATACTACTTTATAAACCGCCACCTAACCCCGCAGGGGTTCAATTTGATTAGCCCCGTTGCAATGCGGGGTGCGTCCTGGCCGGTAGGCACAGCCTACCAACTTTTGCGTCCGTAGCCAATGCTACGGACAACCCATCCCGCTACCTTTACCGGGTTTTACCTTAAAAACTGAAAACTGCTGCGGCTCAAAACTATGAACTCTCCCCTCCCCCAATCATCCCCAGCGTACTCTCCAGTCCCATACCGCGAGAACCTTTAATGAGGAAATGCGTATCCGTCATGGGATGTTCCTCCAACCAGACGTGTAGGCCGAATTTATCGGGGAAGTAATACGCCCGGGGCAGGTATTTCAGGGCGTTCTGCATGAGCGGTCCCGCCAGAAGTACGTAATCAAAGTGGCATTCGGCAATCAGTTTTCCCATCAGCTCGTGCTCGGAGGGCCCTTCTTCGCCCAGTTCAAACATGTCGCCCAGAATGACCAATTTTTTCTTCGCGTCCAGAGCTTCGAAATTCTTTAATGCAGCGGCCATTGAACTTGGGTTAGCATTATACGCATCCAGCCAGATGGTATTCGAACCTTTCTGTAGAATCTGGGAGCGGTTATTTTCGGCCACGTAGCCCGCAATGGCGGCGTGCATATCTGCTTCAGCCACGCCAAAATAATGGCCCAGCGTTAGGGCAGCCCGCATGTTAATGAAGTTGTAATCTCCCATCAGGTGCGTTTCCACGCGTTGTTCGCCTATTTCATACACCACGTTCGGGTTGGTTTCCAGCAACTGAACGTCGTCGCGGTAAGGAATCAGGTTGAATTTCTTTGCTCCCCGTTCTTCCAGCATACTCACCAGCGTTTCATCCTGAGCATGAAAGAAGATCAGGCCGTTGGTCTGTACCAGAAAATCGTAGAGTTCCCCCTCCCCTTCGCGTACCCCCTGCAAGCCACCAAAACCTTCCAAGTGTGACTTTCCAATATTGGTAATCAAGCCGAGACCGGGTTCGCAGATGTTCACCAATTCTTCAATATCGCCTTTCTGGTTGGCTCCCAATTCTACGATAAGGACTTCTGTACCTATCGGCATGGAAAGCAGGGTAAGCGGTACGCCGATGTAGTTGTTATAATTACCGGGTGTAGCAAACGTCCGGAATCGTTTCGCTAGTACGCGGTGGGTCAGCTCTTTAGTCGTCGTTTTGCCATTAGATCCGCCAATGCCGATGACGGGAATGGTCAGCGTACGCCGATGATACAAAGCCAGTTGTTGCAAGGCCTGAAGCGTATTGGGCACAACCAGACAACGTTCGTCGGTCGCGTACTCGGCATTATCCATCACCACATAGGCAGCTCCGTTGGTCAGGGCCTGGGCGGCAAAGGTATTCGCGTCAAATTTTTCCCCTTTTAACGCGAAAAACATCGCTCCGGGCTCAATTTTGCGGGTATCAATCGAAACACTGCTGCAAGTCAGGTACTTTTGATAAAGGTCTGCAATCATGTATAGATCGTTTGAAGTTTTGGGTTTGGAATTCGTAGCTCTCCCGGCTAAAACTCTCCACCCGAAACGCTAAATGTATTTTCCATTCGTTGTTGAACTGATGTGACAAAGATGCAATGAAAAACCGTTACCTGCTGACGGGCCTGGGGCTGCTCGTTTCATTTCTTTCTTTTGAGGCCCATGCTCAGAAGTTTTCCTTTGAACTGGATACTGCGGTTCAGGTTACCGTACAGGGTCGAATCCTGCCCAATGCCTGGGCCGGAGGACTGAATGCTCCGCAGTTTTCCAAAATGCATTTAAATCAGGATCAGGTCGAGGATTTAGTAATTTTTGATCGAACCAGTCGAAAAATTTCCACCTTTCTGGCCCAGCCCACGGGTAATGGCTCCTACACCTGGCGACACGCTCCCCTCTACGAGGCGTACTTCCCCGAACTAGAAAGCTGGATGCTTCTTCGTGATTTCGATGGTGATGGCCGCAAGGATTTGTTCGCCCATACGCCGTCGGGAATTAAAGTGTATCAAAATGTATCAGCTCCTTCTGGTTTCCGCTGGCAGTTGCTGTTCGATCCACTGTATACCGAAGGATTTTCGGGTCAGGTAAATATGCAGGTGCCTTCCACGGACGTACCCGGGATTGATGACGTGGACGGGGACGGCGATCTGGATTTGGTCATCTTTGACATTGCGGGCGACTTTGCGGAATACCACCAGAACATGAGCATCGAACGAACGGGCAAGGCCGGTTTGACCTTCAAGAAAGTTGGTTTTTGCTGGGGAAACTTCATCAAGCGACAGTACGGAGATGCCTGCTTCAATATGAACTGCGAAACTGGCGAAGGCGATTGTCCAGCCGTCCAGAACAATCCGGGGGGTCGCCCCCTGCATGCAGGCAATAGTATTTTGCTCTGGGATTATAACGGAGATGGCGTGAAAGACTTCTTTTACAGTTACATCGAAGATTCCCACGTAGCGTACATGCCCAATGCGGGCACGCGGGAAAAGGCTCGATTCACGCAGGCTGACTATTTGTTTCCTTCGGTAAAACCGATTGATATGGGCGTATTTCCGGCCACGTTCCTGGAAGACGTCACGTTTGATGGGAAACCCGATCTGCTGGCTGCTCCGAATGTCTACTCCAATGATCAGCTCAAGGCCAATGACTTTCGCCGGACCGCCTGGCTTTATGAGAGTACGGGCTCAGGTCTGATCTTTCGGAAAGAGAATTTTTTACAGGAAGATATGGTGGACCTGGGCGAAAATACGACTACTGCTCTGGCCGACCTGGATGGCGACGGCGACGCCGATTTACTGGTGGGATATGCCGGTTTTCGCTCCGGGCAAACGTACCGGGGTGGCATCGCTCTATTCCGCAATGTCGGTACCCCTCAACAGGCTAAATTCCAGCTTGAAACGGATGATTATCTGGGGCTGGCCACGCAGCTACAGAACCGACAGAACCAGTTGGTTACCAATGTCAACATCTTTGTTAGTGACGTAACCGGTGACGGTATTCCCGATTTAGGTTTCATGGCTCAGACGCCAGCCGGCTCCATCGTTCGGTACATTCCTAACCGAGGTGGTAAGACCGGAGCTTTTCAGCTCAATCCGGACGAGCTTACGGCGTTGCCCCTCCCGAATGACCTCTACGCGGGTTCGGTTCCTCTGTACCTTGATGTGAACCGGGACGGACGCATTGACCTGCTGATCGGCACCTACTACGGTGGCATTCAATATTACCGCAACACGGGCACGTCTACCCAGCCCACGTATCAGTTGGAAACCAAGTCGTACGGTGGCCAGACGGATGATTTTACCAACCGGGGGTTCTCACTAATTGCAGCGGATGTCAACGGCGACGAACGACTGGACCTGCTGACGGCCTACGATAATGGTTCCCTGAAAGTTTTCCACGATTTTCTTAATCAAACAACCCTTTCAGCGGATTCTAATTCGGTACAATCGCCCGTTAATGCGGTTACGAGCTTAAAAATTGGCGGTGTTCCTTCGCTAGCCGTAGCGGACCTCAATCAGGATGGATTGCCCGATATTGTAGCAGGCACGAATACCGGTGGCCTGCGGTTGCTACTGAATCGTTCGGAGAAGTTGCCGCCTTCGCCCGATACGGGCACGGAGACTGTACGGGTCGGACCCAATCCCACGGATCGTTACGTAACGATCCAGACGACGGCCGAGGCGGAGGTGCATCTGTATAGTCTGCTCGGTCAATGGCTGGGTAAAGCCCGTTCCAATGGCACCAATCGGTATGAACTCGATTTTAGAGGATTGCCTACTGGCGTGTATCTGGTTCAGATTCAAACGGCGAGTTCCGGAAAAATTACCCGAAAGATCATCCTTCGCTAGTGAATAATTCACCAAAGCCAACTCATCCTCAGAAATAGGCTCTATTTTTACCGCCTGAAACTAACTTTTACATGTTCAACTATATTGTTTGGAACGTAAACCCAGAGATTTTCCACATCGGTTCATTTTCGGTTCGGTGGTATGGATTACTGTTTGCTCTGGGTTTCCTGGTCGGTCAGCGAATTATTCTGCACATTTTTCGGAAAGAAGGTTTACCCGACGAATGGGTTGATACCCTAACCTTATACATGGTACTGGCTACGGTGGTTGGAGCCCGGGTTGGACATTACGTTTTCTACGAGTATCCCATGTTTTTTGCCAATCCCTGGAAATGGTTCAAGGAAATGCTGTTGCCGCCGTACGCGGGTCTGGCCAGTCACGGAGCCATGGTGGGTATTATCACGGGACTCTACCTATTCGCCCGTTCCAAAAAAATCAATTTCTTCTGGATTTCCGATCGAATCGTGATTACTGTAGCCCTCGCGGGTTGTTTTATTCGTCTGGGCAACCTGATGAATTCGGAAATTGTAGGAAAGGTTACGGATGTACCCTGGGCCTTTGTCTTCCTAAACAACACCGAATTTTCACCCGATCCCCGACACCCGGCTCAGTTGTACGAAGCCATTTCCTGCCTGATTCTTTGTGTTGTGTTGTATTCCATCTGGAATCGATACAAAACCAGTCTGCCTCAAGGTATACTTACGGGACTTTTCATGGTCGTCGTATTCGTACTGCGTTTCGTGTATGAATTTTACAAAGAGAACCAGGTAACGTTTGAAGACCAGATGACGTACAACCTCGGTCAGCTACTCAGTATTCCGGCCGTTTTGTTTGGTTTGCTTGGCATCTGGTGGGCCATTCGCCGTCGCGAAACCCGAATTTTCACCAATGAAGCCTCCGCAGCCCAGGCTCGTCAGGAGTTTTCTAAACCCAAGTAAGAGGGTTTTCTTAACAAGAAGAGCCATCAACCGACGGTTGATGGCTCTTCTTGTTTGAACCGCTGGCTACTACTTTACGATCCGCCAGTTGAAAGGATATTGATAATACTCACCGTTGTTTGCTTTGATTGCCGCAATGACTACAAAGACAATATCAAGCACGGCAACGACGGGTAAGATAATTAGCCCTACGCCGCAGGTCAGTATTCCCAGAATGATACAACCCACAAAGGCGATCGACATGAGAATCTGAAAATTCAGGGCCTCTTTGCCGTGGTAGTCCACGTACGTAGAACGCTCGCGGTAAATCAGCCAAACGATGAGGGGGCCAAGAAACGAAAGTCCCCCCAGGAAACTAGCCACGATGCTACTCAGGTGAGCCAGCATGGCCCAGGTACGGGCATCGGATTCACTCATGGGCGGTTGCGAAGGAGGCAGTGGTTGATAGTCCATTGTAGTCTATGAATAGATAGGATAAAAGTTGAATCACAGGCAATTCTAGGGATTTTCCGGAGAAGGCCCAAATCCTGTGCCATGCTTACGTGCGGAAGAACGGATGAATGGATTTTAACTTTCATCAATGGTCTGAAAACCGTCTGTATTTATTTTAGTTATATGAACTGTTTATGAATTTTAGCCATGAATCAGTATATCCAAGAAGCTATTGAGCTTTCCTTTCAGGGCCAACGGGCCGGACTAGGCGGTCCCTTTGGTGCCGTTATTGTGAAAGACGGGGTAATCATTGGACGCGGACATAACCGCGTTACCTCCAGCCATGACCCCACGGCCCACGCCGAGATTGTTGCCATTCGGGAAGCCTGTACGTATTTAGGCACGCACCAGTTGTCGGGTTGTGAACTGTACACTTCCTGCGAACCGTGCCCCATGTGTCTGGGAGCCATTTTCTGGGCTCGCCCCGATCGCGTGTATTACGCCTGCACGCATGAACAAGCCAGCGACGCTGGTTTTGATGACTCCTTTATTTATGAGCAGGTAGCCCTGCCGCCATCCGAACGTGGTCTACCCATGATTCACCTCCCGACGGAAGGTGCTCAGGCAGCCTTTGACGAGTGGAAAAGGAACGAAGCGAAGATTCATTATTAAGGGCATCCGAACGTATCGAACAGGCCACAGAGTAAAGTCATAAAAAAGGCCAGAACTCGCGTTATGGCCTTTTTTTATAAATAACTATTTTGCCGGGCGACGAGCAATGCTCCTCTTACCACGGCTTCGTCCTGTAACTGAGCCAGGGCTATTTTGGGTAAGGGAAGAAAGGCTTCCATGACGTACGCAGAAAGCTTTTGGTCGATCACCTGACTCAGCTTTTCCGTGAGTTCAGGAACGCCTCCACTGAGTACAATGAGGTCAGGGTGAAACAGATGAACAACGTGGGACAGAGCAAAGGCTAATTGATCGGCCGTTTCATTGAGCAATTGTTCGGCCAGTGAATCACCATTTGCCAGGGCCTGAATTAGGTAGGAAACGCCTTGCCCAGCAGCCACCGCCTGAGCCAGTGGGCCATCGGGTTGTTTAGCAACTTCTTCTTCAATGCGTTGGATAATGGCTCGTACGGAAGCAACGGATTCCAGCGTAGTACCAGAGCGATCGAGCCGTATCTTTCCAATTTCTGATTCACCGGGTCGGGCTCCGTGATAAATTTGCCCTTTCTGAATCAGGCCGCCCCCAATACCGTGCCCGAGTTTCAGATAAAATACGGTAGCGTAGTTTTTACCCGCTCCCTGAATGGCCTCGGCTAAGGCAGCCAGGTTGGCGTCGTTCTCTACCCAAGACGGACAATGCAAGTGATCTTCCAGCCAATCGGATAAATCAAAATTTTTCCAACCTTCAATGCGGTACGATTGAATGGTTTTCCCCTGCCGCCAATCTACCGGCCCCCCAAAACCTACGCACATTGAAGAAAACCGATAGCGGGTCTGCAAATCATCGATGACTTCCTCGATCTGGGCTCTCAGATCTTCCGCAGTATTCCCCGGCACTACATCCCGGCGTATGTGTTCAGTGATGGTGTATGTTTCATCGGCTACGGCTAAATGAATCTTGCCCGAGCCAATTTCAATCCCCAGAAAATACTTCATAGGTCGAGAATAAATGCTAAGCAGGGTACGGAACCTTGGCAGCCCGTACCCCTTCGATGCGTTCTAATAGGAGCGTCTAAATTAAAGTGCTTTTTTTAAAAAGCACCTATTTATCGACTACAACGCATACCGAGCACTTCTTCGTAGTCCTCGTAACCGGGGAAAAATACGTTGTTTAAGCTAATGATTTGGCTCAAAGGAATCTCTACACCCGTGGCCAGTTCCAGAAATTCTCCGGTTTCATTTTTCACAACGTTTTTAAAGGGGGCTCCGGTGGCCTTGTATTCTCGGTATTCGTTGAAATACTCGAGCTTGTTTTTATGACCTACGGCTTTGGTTAACAATTCTACGTAGGCTGGTGCTAAGGTTTGATACGTTTGCATAAGACAATTGGTTTTCAATGAAGTCTGAGCGAAAGGCTCTTCTTTCTACGGCGTAAAAAGCTTGACCAAGGAATCGGTGAAGGCTTCAACTATTAAACATTTCCGTTCTTAAAAACATTCATGTCTGTAGCGATTCCCACCTTACGTCTACGGATATGGCTGAAAATCAAAGGGCAACGAATCGCCCGTTTTTTCGTAAACAAAATAACCGGATACGAGCAGATCTAGCGACGGAAAATATTGCCCATTTGCCTGAATGCGGACCATCTGACTCAGTAATTCAATGACACTCGTCTGCGGACGCTGACTCATTCCGGGTCGGCTGGGAAAGTCCATTTCTTTCGTGTATGTCACCTGGATGGCTCCCGGAAAAGTCATGATACTCTGTTCGGCAGTGTGTAATCGCTTTACCAGCAGGTCGTCGCTTCGTAAGGGTTCTTCCAGTACTTGATAGCTACGGTACCGATCCACTTCGGATCGACTCAGCTTTTTACCCGCCAAAGCCAGAGCGTTCATGGGAGAATGGGCAGGATTTGCCATTCGTTGTACAATGAATCCTTCAGAGGCCAGTGTACCGTTATGCAGACTTCGCAAAAAATGCGTGAGTGATCCGTAGTAGGCCCGATTGCGGTTGCGTTTCCAGCGACTCATCGTTTCGGAGCTCGTCGTGGGCAATTCTTCGTACACTGGATAGCCTAGGTACGAAACGTAGCCCTGGGTCCGGTGATAGGAAAATCCTTCAAGCTGGTATTTGATGCGGTAACCCAGTGCCTGATTTTCAATAATCAAAGGCTCGCGGGCTCCGGCCGTTAGCCATTGTTTGGTGGAATCTTCCGTAATCCAGAGTACGTCGGAATTCAGAATGGTACACTGCCGGGCGTTTTCGGTTGCCCCCAGAAACATACTCACAAAGCGTTCGTATCGTTGTTTCCAGTGCTTGTCGCGTTTCGTTTTTACTTTCACCTCAGCCAATAATTCGGGATTGGCTTTAAGTAGAATCTCCAGCGAAGCTGACCGATTATCGGTTTGGATCGTTTGTGTCTGGGTTTGGTAGCCCACGTACGAGACGACCAGTTCAAGCGTACCCGCTGGAAGTTGGTTTAAAGTAAATTCACCCGCCTCATTTGTGGTAGTACCGCGGGTGGTATTGGCCAGAAAAACGTTCGCAAAAGGTAAGGGTTTACGGTCGTCGGCGTTCAGTACGCGACCTCTCAGGGTTTGCTGAGCCCCGACCGTAAAGGAAAAAGTCAAGAAAAGGATCAACCCAAGCAGCGGTTTCATAGCTGCAAAGTGCGTATTTTTGTCCCATGTACCAAGCTCTGATTCGCCCGCTGCTCTTCTGTTTCGATCCTGAACAGATTCATCACTTTTCGTTCAACTTCCTGAAGTTTAGCTTTAAAATACCGTTCGTTCCTGCGTTAAGCCGGAAAATCTTTACGGTAACGGACCCGCGACTGGAGCGGGAAGTCTTTGGCATTCGATTTCCAAATCCGGTAGGTCTGGCGGCTGGTTTCGACAAAAATGCCGAATTAGTAGACGAGCTTTCCTGCCTCGGCTTCGGTTTTGTGGAGATCGGTACGGTAACGCCCCGCCCCCAACCTGGCAACGACCGTCCGCGGCTGTTTCGCCTGAAGGCCGATCAGGGCCTGATTAATCGCATGGGTTTCAATAATAAAGGAGCCCGGACTGCCGCCGAAAAACTCCGCCGACGCAGAAGTCGCGTACTTATTGGGGGAAACATTGGTAAGAATAAGGTGACGCCCAACGAAAAAGCCGTAGACGATTATCTGGCCTGCTTCCATGAACTGAAAGATACGGTTGATTACTTTGTCGTGAACGTGAGTTCGCCCAATACGCCGAACCTTCGGGCTTTGCAGGAGAAGGAACCGCTGACCGAGCTGTTACTGACGCTGCAAGCCGAGAACCTGAAACAGAGTCGGCCCAAGCCCATTTTGCTCAAGATCGCTCCGGATTTGACGAATAGTCAGCTCGACGACATCATTGACATTGTACAAACCAGCCGGATTGCGGGGGTCATTGCGACGAATACGACGATTTCCCGCGAAAACCTGCAAACGCCCCGGCAAACGATCGAAGCCATTGGAGCAGGTGGACTTTCCGGTAAGCCGGTACGAGAGCGTTCGACAGAAGTCATTCGCTACCTGCATCAGCAGTCGAAAGGCAGTTTCCCGATCATCGGCGTGGGTGGAATCCATTCCCCCGAAGATGCTTTGGAGAAGCTACAGGCCGGGGCCAGCCTGATACAAGTGTATACAGGATTCATTTACGAAGGTCCTGCTCAGGCCAAGCGTATTTGCAATTATTTGCTTGACAATCAGTAGTAAATAAAATATTATAGAACAGAAGTGGATTTCAACAGTTTACTTTTGTAAATTTTGGAACCTAAACGGACGTACCTTTTCTGGGTATACGCCAATCTGGCTCTGGGCTTGCATTCTGATTTATAGTTTCGTGATACATGGCAAAAAAGGTAGATTCTTCTAAACAACCTCTCCGCAAACCCGCCAGTAAGCCTTCGAAAAGCCTTCGGGCAACGATTGCCGGCCCGAGTACGCGGCTGGTCATCGGAGGACTCACGGTGTTACTGGCGGTGCTGCTCTTTCTGGCTTTCTTTTCTTATCTGATTTCGGGTGAGGCCGATCAAAGTGTGGTGGGAGCGGCGTTCAAAACACCCTTGAAAGATTCAGGTCAGAAAGTACAAAACTGGCTGGGACTGACGGGAGCCATCGTTGGTCACTTTTTTGTATTCCAGTGGTTTGGCATTGCTTCCTTTCTCATCATTCCTGTGCTATTGGTAGCGGGAATTAAGCTTACGTTTTCCCGGGAAATTTTTCCGCTCAAACGGCTTACCTATCAGGCGATTTTTTACATGCTCTGGGTTAGTGCGGTATTAGGTTTTGTGGTATTATGGTCCGATTCGCAGAGCAATCTCAGTACACTTTCGGGTGGGGTTGGTCTCTTAATCAATCAGTTACTGTATAACCTGATCGGTTGGGGTTCCATCGCAGTAATTGCGGCGGCGTTGTTTGTGTTCGTCATTTACTTTTACCGGGTTGACTCCTTGGAGCACGTCGCCGAAAAAGTAGAAGGCATGAAAGTACCCCGCCCGACGGTGAGCAATCCGTTCAAGAACTTATTTAAGGAAATAGAAGAGCTGGATGAGGACGAAGAAGAGGAAAAACCCATTGAGAAACCGGCTCCGGTGAAAGAAGAACCCAAACCGGTACTTCGGAAACCCATTCCGGTGATTACCGAACCCGACGAGCCGGAGGAAGAAGCGGACGAAGAAGAACAGGAATACCTGCAATTACAAAAAGTAAACCGGCTCGCCGAAGACGCTCGCCGCGTACTCGAAACGCCGATTCCGCTGCCCGTAGAGGCCGTTCCCGTGGAAGAACCAGTACTGGAGGAAGTCGTAGCGTATACACCTCCCGCTCCCAAAGTAAGCCGGGAAGTACCGAAAGAGAAATCCCCGGAACCCGACTTTATCATTGAGAAGGCTCCGGCTGAAGAGGTTCTGCCCCCAAAAAAAATAGAAAAATTAGATACGCAACCCAACGAAAGCCTGATCAAAGAACTGGGCCTGTACGATCCTACGCTCGATCTGGCCCGGTATCAGTACCCAAGTGTTGAGTTGTTGCGGGAGTACACGGCCGATAAAGCTCAGGTCTCGGAAGAAGAATTAAAAACGAAGAAGGATACCATTTTACGTACCCTCAGCGATTACGGCATCAGCATTGCCAGCATCAAGGCTACGCCAGGTCCAACCGTAACGCTGTACGAAATTGTACCTTCGGCGGGTGTCAAGATTTCCCGGATTAAATCGCTGGAAGATGACATTGCCCTTTCATTGGCGGCTCTGGGTATTCGGATCATTGCCCCCATGCCGGGGAAAGGAACCATCGGTATTGAAGTACCGAATAAGAACCGCGAAATGGTGAGTATTCGGGCGGTGGTAGCCAGCGAAAAATTCCAAAAATCCACGGCTGAACTTCCGGTTGTACTGGGCAAGACCATCTCCAACGAAATCTTCGTTACGGATCTGGCTAAAATGCCCCACTTGCTCATTGCTGGGGCCACCGGTCAGGGTAAATCCGTTGGGATGAACGTGATTCTGGCTTCGCTGCTGTACAAAAAACACCCGGCTCAGCTCAAGTTCGTACTGGTCGATCCCAAGAAAGTGGAGTTGAGTCTGTTCAGCAAGATTGAGCGGCACTTCCTGGCGAAACTTCCCGGTACTGAAGACGCCATTATTACCGATACCAAGAAGGTCATTTATACACTCAATTCGTTGTGCGTGGAGATGGATTCGCGGTATGAATTGCTGAAAAACGCCGGTTGCCGTAACCTGAAGGAATACAACCAGAAGTTCATCGAACGTCGCCTGAATCCGGAGAAGGGTCACCGCTTCCTGCCGTACATCGTGCTGGTTATTGATGAGTTGGCCGATTTGATGATGACAGCTGGCAAGGAAGTAGAAACACCCATTGCCCGTCTGGCTCAGTTGGCCCGGGCCATTGGCATTCACCTGATTGTGGCGACGCAACGGCCTTCGGTGGATATTATCACGGGTAAAATCAAAGCCAACTTCCCAGCTCGTCTCTCGTTCAAAGTAACCCAGAAAGTGGATTCTCGTACTATTCTCGATACGAACGGAGCCGATCAGCTGGTGGGTCAGGGAGACATGCTTTTCCTGCAGGGTTCAGACATGACGCGTTTGCAATGTGCTTTCGTTGATACGCCGGAAGTGGATGCCGTCTGCGATTTCATTGGCGAGCAACAGGGTTATTCCGATGCTTATCTGTTGCCCGAATTCGAAGGTGATGAAGCTGGTAACGACGAGAAAGACGTGGATCTGGCCCAGCTTGATCCGATGTTTAAAGACGCCGCTCGCCTGATCGTCATTCATCAACAGGGCTCTACTTCGCTGATTCAACGAAAAATGAAACTGGGCTATAACCGAGCCGGTCGTATCATGGACCAGCTCGAAGCCACCGGTGTGGTGGGTCCGTTTGAAGGTTCAAAAGCCCGTGAGGTACTTATTCAAAGTGAAGAACGCCTGGACGAACTCTTCAAGGAACTGCGGTTGTGAGATACATTGAATCGTTTTGAAAGCGTGGCTGGTAGCAATATCGGCCACGCTTTTTTTATCGAACCGTATGCATTCCTTTATTCTTGGTTCACAATTTTTAACAAGACTTACTACCCTTCTCCGGTAGGGTTCTTTTATCTTTGAAGAAGTCCATGAACGCATTAGACCATGAAAATTCTTAAAATTGCCCTTATAAACGCATTCCTTTTCAGTACCTTTTTCAGCCAAGCTCAAGACCCGAAAGCGGCCACCATTCTTGATGGCGTAAGCAAAAAATACAAAGCTTTGAATTCGTTTAACGTAGGTTTTACGTACGGAGCGGCGGGTGAATCCCAGAAAGGCGATCTGACGACGAAGAGCGGTAAATACTATCTCAAACTGGCCGGGCAGGAAGTGTACAACGATGGGAAAACCGTGGCGACTTACGTAAAAGAAGCCAACGAAGTCAATTTATCTACGAATGATCCGGCTAACAATGAATTTAGTCCGGCTACTATTTACAATATCTATAAGAAGGGTTATCAGTATAAACTGGTCGAAGAACGGAAAGACGGAAATGCTGTGATTGACCTGACACCTACCAACAAATCAGCTCACGTGTCGAAAGTACGGATGACCGTTAATAAGAACGACTCGTCCATTAAAGGCTGGCAGCTGACTGATAAATCTGGTAAGGTCCAAACCTTTAAGATTACAAAGTTCACGCCCAATGTCGCCGTGAACGATCAGACGTTTAGCTTCAACAAGAGTAAGTACCCAGGCGTAGAAGTGATTGATTTACGCGATTAATACCTAATTCATACAAAAAAGCATCGGCTCACCCTACGGTAAGCCGATGCTTTTTTGTATGAATTTACGCCTCATTCTTTGATCGATTCATCACCCCTATAGAACGAGTGAGTCTGTTTATTTTCATTAAAGAACCAATAGAAATCATTGGTAATTAACCTTTTCTGACGGATAAGGTGTTATAGATAAATGCCCTGAATTAAATGTTTTAAGCTTTATTTTTATGAATCGCTCGCCTATTCCTGAAATAAACTTTTAAAAGCAAAGGAAATTTTTCAATTAAAAGTCAATTAAATCTTTACTAGGTTCAATTTTTTCTTAAAAGTGCCCATCTGCTTAATCCATGCTAATCTTTTGTCAAAAAATACCTGATTCTGCCTATATGAGATAAGACCGTTAAGGGCGTACTTTGCTGTTGCTAAGCATACCGTCACCTTCAGGCTTGGCTCCCAGTATGCTTAAACTAACCGCTCGAAGTCGCGTCAACCTTATGTTTGTCGTGGGCCTCGCCCTTTTAATTACTGCCGGTTTTGTCACGTACAGTACCTTCCTCAAGCAGGCCGAAGATTCAGATTGGGTAAGTCATACCTACCGAAACCTGAATCAGCTAGAAAAAAGCCGCGACCTGATTCAAAAAATGCAGGTAGCCCAGCGGGACCATCGGCTTAATAAAGAAAATACCCACGCCCTTTCGGATTTCAGTGCGGCCCGAACCGAGATCGAGTCGAACCTGAAGACGCTCAATCAGCTCATGGCCGATAACCCGGCCCAGGTGATGAGGTTAGCGACGGTAGAGGATCAGCTTAGCCAGTTGTATACGTTCTGGACCTTGCCGGAAAACGCCGTACATAGTATTCAAACCGTTAATCGCGAAAGTAATCGCATCAATGCCGTCCGTACCAACCTGGATCACCTAGTTACGGTAGAGCAGAATTTGCTGACGAGTCGAGAAAGTCAGCGGGAATCCGCGTTCCGTACGGCTGGTATCACCATTCTGGTAGCCATGACGTTGGCTATTCTCATTGCCACCTTACTAATTCTGGTGGTATACCGGGAATTAAAACAACGCCAGGAAGCTCAGCACGAACTGAAGTCGCGACTGAATGATCTTTCGCAGCTTCATGAAGAAACGGCTCAGAAAAATTGGCTACTAACGGGCGTTTCTAAAATTAATGACAGCTTACAGGTGACCCACGACCTAGACTCTCTGGCTCAATGCATTATTCAGGAAGTAACGGCGTACCTAGAAGTCCCCGCCGGAGCCCTCTATGTGCTTGACCAAAAAAGTCTAATTCGAAGAGCCTCCGTAGGTTTGCCTTCGCATACGGCTACGGTATGGCCCCTAGGTTCGGGCTTATTGGGTAAAGCCGCTGCCTCGAAACATATCCAGCGTATTCAAAATGTTCCACCAGAGTTCTGGCAATTCCAATCCAGTACGGGGGCTTTACAACCCGGTGAAGTGCTTTTTATGCCTCTCTGGAATGGATCGAACCTGAAAGGGGTGCTTGAACTAGCTGCCTTCGGTACGTTCAGTGAATCTTCTCTGTTACTACTAGAAACGGCGGGTAATAACATTGCCGTTGCTCTGGACGCCAGTATAAGTCAGGAATCAAACAGCCAGTTGCTGAGTCAAGTACAGCAACAGACCGACACCTTACTGGAACAACAGGAGACTTTAAAGCAGGCCAACGAGGAGCTTACGCGACAGGCAGAAGTACTACAGGCTTCGGAGGAAGAACTGAAAGTACAGGAAGAAGAACTCCGGCAGGTCAATGTTGAACTGGAAGAACGGAATGAAGCCATCGAATCGGCCCGACGATCCCTGACTATAAAGGCCCGCGAACTGGAGCAGTCCAGCCAGTATAAGTCCGAGTTTCTGGCGAATATGTCGCACGAACTGCGTACGCCCCTCAATAGCGTATTGATTCTGGCCCGCCTGCTGGCTGATAATAAAGCCGGGAATCTTAGCGAAAAACAGATCGAACATGCTCAGGTTATTTTCCGGTCCGGAACCGATTTACTTAATCTCATCAATGATATTCTGGATCTGTCGAAAATTGAAGCCGGGAAAATTGATATTCTGATCGAAGAAGTGAAAACCGCCAGTATTCTGCGGAATATGCAGGATTTGTTTTCCGTACTGGCCGACGACAAAGGCATTCGCTTCCGCATTACAACGGACGACACCACGCCCGAATCGTTTTATAGTGATTACCAACGTATTGAACAGATTCTCAAAAACTTACTGTCCAATGCGTTTAAGTTTACCCCCCGGAGTGGTACCATTCAACTCAGCGTTCAACGGATTCAGCCGCAACCCGGCTTTTTTGAGCAAAATTTGAGCGAAGCTCCGGAAGTACTGGCCTTTAGCGTTGAAGATTCGGGTATTGGGATTCCTCTCGAAAAACAAAAACTCATTTTCGAGGCTTTCCAACAGGCCGACGGCTCGACAAACCGGAAATTTGGCGGTACGGGTCTGGGACTGTCCATCTGTCGGGAGCTCTCGCGATTGCTGGGCGGCGAAATCCGCGTAAACAGTGAAACGGGTCGGGGCAGTACGTTCACGCTGTATCTACCCGCTCAGGGAACGGTGATGCCTAAAGAATCCGTCAGCCCCATCGTATTAGAAACCGAGCCCCCTTTACTGAGTCTTGACAAACCGCGTGAACAAACGCAGGTTCCCGATGATCGGCAGGATTTGGTTCGGGGTGATCATACCTTACTGATCATTGAAGATGATGCGGTGTACGCCGAACGATTACGCGACTTAGCTCAGGCCCGCGGCTACAAAACCGTGATTGCCTTAACAGGGGCGGAAGGTCTCCACTACGCCCGTACGTACCGTCCTGCGGCCATCCTACTCGACATTTTCCTGCCTGATACCGATGGATGGAGCATGTTGAAAACCCTGAAAAATGACCCAGCCCTTCAGCCGATTCCGGTGCATATCATTTCAGCCGGTGACGAACCCCGCCATACGCTCCAGGGGGCCGTCTCGTTTCTGAGTAAAACGGCTTCCAAAGATGCTTTTGAAGCCGTATTCGCTCGGATTGCCGAACATCTACCCAGCAGTGAGAAAAAAATCCTGGTACTGACGGGTACCCAACTTCGTAGCCAGTCACTGACGGGCTGGTTGGCCGAACGAGATTTCCAGATTAATGCGCAGTTCGTGACGAGTCTTCCGGAGGCTCTCTTACGCTTCCAGCATCAGGAGTTTCATTGCCTGCTTATGGACGCGGGTGAGGCTTCCGAGGCCGTACTCCATACCCTTGAACAACTGCATACGGCCCTGGGTACGCACCAGATTCCCTTCATTCTCTTCCTGGATCAGGACTTGTCCCCCTCGGAAGAATCACGGTTCAAAAAAGTATCGGATGTCATTATCCGAAATTCGCCCCTGGCCAAAGATCGGCTGCTCGATGAGCTGGAACTGTTTTTGTTTAAAGTAGAAAGCCAGCCCGTAGTACCAAAGGCAACCGTAGTTATGGCGGAAAAGGCTTTGCAAGGCAAGAAGATACTTGTGGTAGACGATGATATGCGAAATGTCTTTTCCCTAAGTACGCTTTTGGAAGAATACGAGATGAATACTATCACAGCCGGAGACGGCCGCGAATCCTTGGAAGTACTCCGCAACAACCCGGATACTGACCTGATTCTTATGGATGTGATGATGCCTGAAATGGATGGGTATGAGGCCATACGGCACATTCGGGCCGACTCTCAGTTTCAGGAGTTGCCCATCATTGCCCTGACGGCAAAAGCCATGCAGGGAGACCGTGAGAAAAGTATACAAGCTGGAGCCTCGGATTACATCAGTAAGCCGGTAGACAGCAAACAATTGTTATCGCTGCTACGGGTCTGGCTGTCGCGGGGCTAAGCTCGGCGATCGTTTTATGTTAGCAACCGATGATTAGGTATGAATGACGGGATCGACATTTTACCCCACGAAATTGACGAAATCATTCAAGTGATTCGGGAACAGTATGGCTACGACTTCATCGATTACTCACGGGCGTCCTTTACCCGTCGAGTCAAGCACTGCATGCAGCGAGCGGGTCTGAAAACCATGTATGAATTACGTTATCACCTGATTAATGAGGCTTCGTTTTTTGCCTGGTTCCTGCAAACGTTGACGGTCAACGTTACAGAAATGTTTCGTGACCCGGTTTTCTACCGGCAACTTCGCGAAACGGTCATTCCCCGGCTGGCCTCCTACCCCATCATTAAAATCTGGCATGCGGGCTGTGCGACGGGCGAAGAAGTGTACTCGATGGCTATCTTGCTAAAAGAAGCGGGATTACTCGACCGAACGCGTATTTACGCGACGGACATTAATCCGGCAAATCTGGAGAAAGCTCGTAAAGGCATCATTCCACTCAACGCGATGAAAGAATATACGGCCAATTACACACGTTCGGGCGGAACAGAAGATTTTTCGTCGTACTACGAAGCCCATCCCGATCATGTGGTTATACGGCCTGAGTTACTGCAGAAAGTAGTCTTTTCCCAGCATAATTTGGTTACGGATCAGATGTTTAATGAATTTCAGCTCATTTGCTGCCGAAATGTGCTGATTTACTTCAATAAGAACTTACAGAATCGCGTCTTGAGGCTCTTATACGACAGTCTGGTTCCGCTGGGGTATCTGGCCCTGGGCATGAAAGAGTCACTCCTATTCATGGATATACAGGCTGAATTTGAGTCTATTAACGAATCCAGTAAAATTTTTCGTCGTAAACATTAACCGATCTGTTCAGCACTAAACATGAATTCCCTTCCTCCCGAAATCGTTGTCGTTGGTGGCTCAGCGGGTAGCGTATCGGTCATTATTCAACTGCTTGAACAGTTGCCTCAAGACTTTCCGTTTGCGTTGGTACTGGTTATTCACCGGCAGAAATCCGTACCCAGCGAAATGGATAAAGTACTGGGGTTTTCCAGCAACATCGAGGTTATCGAACCTAATGATAAAGATTTTGTACGAGCCAATCGAATCTACCTGGCTCCGCAAAATTATCACTTGCTGATCGAACAGGATCGTACCTTCAGTCTCGATTATTCGGAAGCCATTTATTACAGCCGTCCGGCTATTGACCCAGCCTTTGAAAGTGCCGCCGACGTATACGGATCAAGGGCTATGGGTATTTTACTGAGTGGGGCCAATCAGGATGGTTCCCAAGGACTTGCATACCTCGTTCAACAGGGTGGCCGGGCTATTGTTCAGGAGCCGCAAAGCTGCGAATTTCCTGCCATGCCCCTGGCCGGTCTGCAAGTTGTCCCTCAGGCTGAAGTAGCGAAGCCTGCTGAACTAATTAACCGTCTTTTTTCTCTATAAACGTATTCTATGACCGACGTTCAAACTGACTTTGTCATCCTTCTAGTCGATGATCGGGAAGAAAACCTGATTTCGTTGGAAGAAATGCTGGCCCAGGAAAATCGAGTATTCTTACGAGCACTTTCGGGTAATGATGCTCTGAAATTAGTGTTACGCAATCCGCAGATCGGACTGATTTTATTGGACGTACAAATGCCAGAAATGGATGGCTTCGAAGTAGCCCGTATCTTGAAATCGAATCCCAAAACCCGCGATATATCCATCATTTTCGTAACGGCTCTCAATAAGGAGCAACAGTACGTATTGAAAGGATATGACGAAGGAGCAGTAGATTACTTGCAGAAACCGCTCGACATTCGGGTAACGCAGGCAAAAGTCAGCGTTTTTGAAAAGCTTTATCGGTACCAGACACAGCTCAAACAAACCGCCGACGCTCTCCGAAAAACCAATAAGCAGCTCGAAAACTTCGTATACATCGTTGCTCACGACCTGAAGTCGCCCCTGAATGGCGTTATCGGTATGCTTTCGCTGATGCAAATGCAAAATGAAGAGGAAGGTTTGAATAAGGAAGAGCTTCGCGAGTATCTCGGCCTATCGCAGAGAGCTTCGTATCATTTGTCAGGAATGATTTCGGAGATTTTGGATTATTCCCGGAAGAGTTTGTCGGAACAAACTATCGAAGAAGTAGATGTCCAGGAAATGGTAACGCAGATTTTCCAATTACTATTTCCTCCCAAAAATATTCGTACAGCCATTAACGGTACCATGCCGCGTTTTCAGACCCGGAAATTGAAACTCCAGCAGGTATTTCAGAATCTGATCAGTAACGCTATCAAGTATAACGACAAAGCGAATGGTTTAGTAGAAGTGGGTTGTACGGAAAAAAATGAATTTTATGAGTTCTACGTCCGTGACAATGGTCCAGGCATTAGTTTGCAAGAACAGTCGAACTTATTTACCCTTTTTGGCGTAAGTCAGGCTCCTTCACAAACCCGCGATGACAAGACGGGCGTTGGGTTGAATATTCTGAAAGTACTGGTAGAGGAACAGGGTGGCAAGTTCCGGATCGATTCTACGGTAGGTGAAGGCAGTACTTTCTTTTTTGACTGGTACAAATTATAAAAATCAGTACCGTGCAGAAATACGGTTTGTTGCGTTTCTACACGGTACTCATTCGCTGATTTTCTCGTAGCGTATGGCTATGCGTATATAGCAGTAAAATGATTTGTGTCTACAAAGTCACTTTACCGTGTGATCCGTCGTCGTATGGGGTACCGGTAATGGCGGCTTTCAGCATTTTGAAACCATTGACCAGTTTACTTGAAGAACTATCCCAGAATTCGGCTTCGTCAATACTGATTTTCAATAAAGACAATTCCGGATCGTCGATGCCATTCGGGAACCAGGCTTTCAAAACGGGCGTGTAAAGCTCTTCCATCTTGGCTTTATCGGTCACCACTTTAGCCCGTCCCTGTACGCTTACGTACGTGTTTTCTTCCGGATTGGCATAGGCAACGCAGACGCGATGTTCCTGTTCTACTTCATCGGTTTTACGGGAATGTTCCCGAGTGAAAAACCACAGCGTACCATCGTCCTCCAGTTCGGACGTAGCCATGGGGCGGCTTCGTAAACCGTCATTTTCGGTATAGGTAGTTAACATGGCTACCCGTATATCTTTGATTTTATCTTTGAGCAGCTTGAGTTGCTCTTCTTGCGTGAGTTCTTTTACGTCAGACATGGCTAAAATCGCTATTAGTACATAGCGGTTAAGCAGAAAATTCCGTACCAAGACGTTGCCTTATTCCAAGGGCAGATGGCTGCCAAAGATGTAAAAACGATCCGTATCCAGCCGGAATTGCTGCCCATCTTCCTTTTTCAAATACACCGTTTGCCACTCATTCGTGGGATACAAGGTTTCATAGCGGTCCCCAAAAGTTACCCGAACGGGCATGACAAAACCGGGCACTTTCGTACGCCAGCGGTAGGTTAATTTAAAGCGTTTAGGATTATCAACCGACGTAAATTCAAAAACGGGTGGGTCGGCATGAAACAGGTACTGATTGAAAAAAGGGGTACAGTCAATTGCCAGCTCCTGATTGAAAAAACGCACTAATTCCTCCGTCGTAATAACCTGATAGGCAAAGCGTTTGGGAATTGCACGCAAGGTACGGTACCACAGCGAATCGTTGTTCACCACCTTTCGTAAAGTGTGCAAGATCCAGGCTCCCTTGTAGGCTTGATCCTGGGTTTTGGGCAGTTCTTCCACGCCCGAAGGTTCGACTAGCGGCTCGGTATTCTTGATCAGTTTTCGATATTCCTTAAGTCGTTCGAGAGCCGTCAGGTAATCTTTCGTTCGTTCCAGGTACAGAATTTCCGCGTAGGTAGCAAAAGCTTCTGAGATCCAGGCGTCGGCCTGATCCCGATACGAAACGCTGTTTCCGAAATAATGATGGGCACTTTCGTGGACAATCGTATAATCGAAATCATACGTTGGCAAATTCCGGTAAAAGTTCGCGTACGGAATTACGCCCTGCGGAGCCATTCCCTGAAAAGGCGTTTCCACGAGCCGGTATCCATCCCGCCAGAACGGGTACTTGCCGAAAATCTTTTCGTACGTATTCAGCATCGTTTTTACCTGCTGAAAATGCGTCTGGGCCTTTGCTACGCGGTCCGGCATGACGTAATACTCCAGTGAAAGTTGAGCCCCATCCAACGCTTCGTACGTATCCTGAATCCGTTGAAAATTGCTGACGTGCAGCGTGACACTCGCCGGCTGAATGGGATAGCTTACTCGCCAGTTGTACGACCAATAGCCATCCGGTCGATTTTTGTACACGCTTTCCAGATGTCCGTTCGCTACGCCGGTCAGCTCTTTTGGTACTACCACGTGAATCCGCATGGAGTCGGCTTTATCCGAAAAATCATCCTTGCAGGGCCACCATAGCCGACCGCCTGCGTGCTGGGTCGAAACGGTGATCCAGCTTTTACCGGACAAATTTTCCCGCCAGTCAACTCCACCTACCTGACTAGCATCTGCTATACCTTGGGGTTTACCTCGATACGTTACCTGAATGGTAGTTATTTTTCCCTTTCGCAGTGGCTCGGGAAAATCCACCCATACAATCGATTCTTTCCGCAGGAATTTCAGCGTTTGAGCGTCCTGCGTTACCTCTACTATTTCCAGATTCGGTACCAGGTCCAGCTGAATCCGAAACAGATTTTCCAGAGCTTTGAACCGGATGGTTACGGTTCCCTGAATGGATTCGGTCGTTGGATTAACCTTTACATTCAAGTCATAAAAGCCAACGTCGTAATTCGCACGAAATCGATTCAGCCCGTTGCTGCTTTCGGGCGTTGTTTGACTAAACGCCAGACCGTATCCGAAAAGCAAGAATCCGAAGAAGATCTTTTTCATGAGGCTGGAAGAAGGGTTTCACTGACTGCAAATAAAAAACAAAAGCCGGGCGTTTGTACAAACGCCCGGCTTTTCCGTGTATTGAACGGCTAATTAGTAACGATACAGTTCCGATTTGAACGGACCTTCTACCGTTACACCAATGTAATCGGCTTGCTCTACGTCGAGTTTTTCGAGTTGAGCACCGATGTGATCCAGGTGCAGAGCCGCCACTTTCTCATCGAGGTGCTTCGGCAATACGTATACTTTTTTCTCGTATTTGTCCGTGTTGGTCCAGAGTTCAAGCTGAGCCAGCGTTTGGTTCGAGAACGAGTTCGACATTACGAAGGAAGGGTGACCCATCGCTACGCCCAAGTTTACCAGACGTCCTTCGGCAAGTACGATCACTTCTTTGCCATCGATCGTATACAGATCAACTTGAGGCTTGATTTGTGATTTCGTTGAGCCGTAGTTTGCGTTCAACCAAGCCATATCGATTTCGTTGTCGAAGTGACCGATGTTACAAACAACCGCCTTATCTTTCATCGCCTTGAAGTGACGATCTTTGATGATGTTGATGTTACCCGTAGCCGTTACGAAGATATTGGCCCGTGGGGCGGCGTTATCCATCGTTACTACTTCATAACCATCCATGGCAGCCTGAAGGGCACAAATCGGATCGATTTCCGTCACCAGCACGCGGCAACCCGCTCCCCGCAGGGACTCAGCAGAACCTTTTCCTACATCACCATATCCAGCTACTACAGCCACTTTACCGGCCAGCATCAGGTCCGTACCGCGACGAATCGCGTCTACGAGTGATTCTTTACAGCCGTATTTATTATCGAATTTCGATTTGGTAACCGAGTCGTTTACGTTGATTGCGGGGAGGTACAACGTTCCTTTGCGGTAACGCTCATACAGACGATGCACACCCGTCGTCGTTTCTTCCGACAGACCTTTGATACCGTCAATCAGCTCGGGATAGTCGTCGAAAACCATGTTGGTCAAATCGCCACCATCGTCGAGAATCATGTTCAGGGGCGTACGTTCCGCTCCGAAGAACAAAGTTTGCTCGATGCACCAGTTGAACTCTTCTTCGTTCAGGCCTTTCCAGGCGTATACCGATATACCAGCGGCGGCAATGGCAGCAGCGGCGTGATCTTGCGTAGAGAAGATGTTGCAGGAAGACCAGGTTACTTCAGCACCCAGTTCAACCAGCGTTTCAATCAAAACGGCCGTTTGGATGGTCATGTGCAGACAACCCGCGATGCGAGCACCTGCCAGGGGTTTCTGCGGTCCGTATTCTTTCCGGATGGCCATCAGACCGGGCATTTCGGCCTCAGCGAGGCGAATTTCTTTGCGACCCCATTCGGCCAGGGAAATGTCTTTTACTTTGTAAGGGATGTACGTTTGCGTAGCTTCCATATGTTAGATCAACGATCTGGGATAGGTAATGTAAAGTTGGATTAAAACCGCGAAAATTCGTATGAACGAAGCATCAATCATTCTTTAACTTTCTGACGATCAGCTTCAGTTTTCCGTTCTCTTCGCAGTGGGCTGCTTACATTACGGTCATTATCTGAGTAAGAACTCAATTTCGTACAAAATTAGTCCCTATTGATCGGCTTTCCAAAGTAGTTTCCTAATATTGACTTTCATTCAAGGTGCACCTGATTTTCGAGGTAATTTAAACTATCGACCCCAGTCGGTCGTTTTAAAAGACAAAAGTTCAGATTTATAATGATTCCGTTTGCCAACCAGCCTGTGGTACAGGTTTTAAATACAGATGTTTACCAGCTCGGTGAAAAACAAGTGCTGGAAAATATCAATTTTGCCATTCAGAAGGGTGAGTTTGTATACCTCATTGGCCGGACCGGTAGTGGGAAAAGTTCATTGCTCAAGACCCTCTACGCCGATCTTTCCCTGGTGAAAGGTTCGGTACAAATAGCGGGCTATGAACTCAATTCCATTCGCCGGAAAGACATTCCTTTTCTTCGTCGAAAGCTGGGAATCGTTTTTCAGGATTTCCAGCTGTTCATGGATCGTAACATTGCCCAAAACCTGGAGTTTGTACTTAAAGCAACGGGCTGGACGGATTCCATGAAGATGAAAACGCGGATTGCTGAAGTTTTGATTCGCGTTGGGCTAAGTGGCGAGATGAATAAAATGCCCCATCAGCTTTCGGGTGGCGAGCAACAACGCGTCGTCATTGCTCGGGCCTTGTTGAATGATCCGGAAATTTTACTGGCCGACGAGCCGACGGGGAACCTTGATCCTGAAGTGTCAGAAGATATTATGCGTCTCTTTCTGAGTATTAATAAATCGGGGATGTCCGTGCTGATGGCTACCCACGATTTTGATCTGATTCGTAAGTTTCCGCAGCGGATGCTACGTTGTGAAAATGGTAAAGTCGTCGAGCGTGACTATTTATAAATAGTATTAAAAAAAAGAGAGCGAATTCCGAAGAATTCGCTCTCTTTTTTATGAGGTGATAGGAGCTAAAAAAATCCTGATTTACGTAGACTTATGTACGCTCCCAGCGTATTTTCGTACAGTTCACCACTGTCGTAAGCCACGGCTCCACTCAGTTCGCCACCCTTCAGCCAGGGTAACCGCGTACCTACTCGCAGGATACCCGAAAACTGTTCCAGCGGTTTCGCATAAGGCTGTACGTACGTACCGCGATTTCGACTAAAGGAAAGCTTCATTTCCCAGGACGTATTCTGCTTAAATGTTCCCGCGAAGCCCGTGTGCAAAACTTCTACCCGATTGTTCGAAAAGCCCAACGAATAGCGGCGAACGCCAGTTTTCAAATCCGCGTCAGGTGTAACAAAAGGTGTGCCAATGCCACGACCAAAGTACGTCCAACCATCCTGATACTGGCTGTTATTGAAATAATTGTCTCTTCCTCGCTTTTTAGGATCAGTATCCATAAACTCTTCACCGCCCTGATCAATGGTACTGAGCCATTCCACCGTAACTTGTTTAAGCGAAAAAGCGGCATGACTGGGCATTTTACTCTTCCATCGAATACCATTGAAACTATCGGCTGTGGTTAGGCGATAAAATAGCGATCCATCTTCAAACATAATTTGTCGGTACAGGAAGACGTCGAAAGCAGCGGGTCGCCATTGTAGAGCCATGTCAATGGTTCCTAAGTGGTTGCCGATCCGGTTCTGATCAAACACAATAACTTTTCCCGGATTAGCCACTGCATAATTGGCCATACTTTGTCCAGTAAACACGCCCCAGTAACCTAACCATGACTTTTCAAAATATCCATAGCGGGCCATATCTCCAGGATCGTTCTTAAAGGCAGGGGCGTAACCAGCCCACTGTACGGAATGGTTCACCCCGGCGTGCAAGACTACAGGCCAGTTTTTAGTACCCAAACGCACATAAAGGCCTTTCTGATGAAGGTAGGCATGTTGTACAAACGGACGACTGTTTTCGAACCAGCCGTGGGACAAATAGGCTTTCATGTGCAACCATCGACCGAGTACGGGAATAAAATCATACGTACCCAGGCGAATTTGTGGGATGGGCAAGGCGTTGGTAGAAGAAACCATGGAGCCCATGCCGAGTAGTGTATCGGACAAACCCACGTATTCGCGTTTCCGTCCCCCGTACAATTCCCACTTTTTGTACTTCAGCCGTAAGTACCCCTCCGTAATGATGCCCTTAAATTCTGGATTATTGGTCTGGCCCATTACTTCAATGGCCCCGTCAACCCTCCAGCGATTCGAGCGGCGGGATAAGGGTACTTGATAGTATACGCCAGCCGAAGCTAACATGCCTTGTGGTTTGCTAGGAATAACCCCGTATTGGTTCGTCTGCAACCAAAAAGCAGTTCGATCCGACGTAGATAAAGCCGTTGTAGCTAATTGTACAAAATAAGTTCCCCCATTCCGTTGGGTACTGTCCTGAGCGTAAAGTATGTTGCAGGCAAAGGCGATTAGAAAAGGACTTAGTCCTAAAAACTTATACATCAAGGTTGGTTAATTCAATATAAGGTCAAATACAATTATCCTACTTCTTCTACAAAGTACTACTAAAAATATCCAAGAATAGTACGGATTTACCGTCAAATATCTATTAATAATTATATAAATCAAAATTTAGAAGACTTTGTAAGCTTGAGCTATTCTTTTAAATACTAGATTTTTCTATCTATTTATTGAAGTATTCCTTTTTTATACTATTGAAATTTGCTTAGACACAAAAAAAACCGGCCTAAACAATCACTTTAGCCGGTTTTGTTATTTTTTTAATAAGCGTTTACCGCGTAAAAATTCCTGATTTTCGAATGCTCAAATACCCTCCTACCGTGTTGTCATACATTTCACCCCGATCATACGCAATGGCCCCGGAGATTTCGCTTCCTTTCAGCCAGGGCATTTTTACACCTACTCGAATTAAACCAGAAAATTGCTTTAAAGGGCCCTTATAATAAGGACTTGTGTCGTAAGTAATGTTACTATACGTACCAAAGTTTTTGCTGTACGACGCTCGTATTTCCCAGGTGGTGCGTCGCTTGTACTGACCAGTCAACGTCATATTGATTACCTGTACACGATTGTTGGGCATCCCGCGTACGTTTGTTCGTACTTCTTTCTTTAAATCGCTATCGGGTTGAACAAAAGGAACACCGATAGAGCGGTCAAAATACGTCCAACCATCTTGGTACTGGCTGTGGTTAAAATAATTATCAATTCCCCGTTTCTGTGACTCGTCGATAATAAATTCATCGCCACCCTGACTCACTGTACTTAACCATTCGAGGGTTACGCGTTTAAGATAGAAATCGGATGCCTGCTGCACTTTATTCAAATAACGTACCCCATTCAGGCCATCATCAATATTAATGAGGTAGAAAAGAGACCCATCATCAAACATACTTTGCCGATAAAAAAAGAGGTTGTAGTTACAGTTTTTAACCTCCACGCCTGCATCAACGGTTCCTAGGTGATTCCCAATCCGATTTACATCGATGGAGATAAAATCGTCGATCGGATAACCACTATAACCGTATTTTACCTGCATACTTTTTGCCAATACGACGCCATTCCAGTAGGCGAAAGCCGATTGATTAAACTTCCCGTGCTTAGATAAGAATCCTGGGTCGTCGGCTAAACTAGGGGCGTATCCCCCCCATTGTACAAAGTGACTCAAGCCGCCATAGAGATTGATGGCCCAATCTTCCTTCCCAAATTTCAGATACAGTCCTTTCTGGTGTAGAAAAGCATCCTTCGTAAAAGAGTTATAGTTTTCAAACCAGCCGTGTGTGTAATAGGCTTTGAACTTGAGCCATTTTCCTACTACGGGAACGGGAATGAAGGTTCGGGTTCCAAAGTGAATCTGGGGAATCGGCAGGGCATTCCCCGACCAGTTCAGAGATCCCATACCCGTCAGCGTATCTGCCAAGCCTATAAATTCTCGTTTACGTCCGCCGTAGAGTTCCCAGTTTTTGAAATTCAACCGTAAGTAGCCTTCGGTAAGAACACCGTTTAGTTTAGGATTTTGGGTTTGAGCGATGCCTTCAAGCCCTGCGTCAATAGACCAGCGGTTAGACCGTCGGGAGAGCGGAACGCGGTAATACACTCCGGCAGATAATAAACCGCCCTGGGGCGTTCTTGGTATCGTTCCGTACTGGTTGGTCTGGAGCCAGAAAGCCGTTCGGTCTGAACTTGATAAGGCCGTAGTTGCTGCTTGCACGAAGTAAGTACCGAAGCTACGCGTACTATCTTGAGCAATGACTGAATTCCATCCAATACTAAGACATAGGATACTTAGGAAGGTAAAATAACGCATAAATTTAGGTAGGGTGGTATATATTCTTGGTAAGCTGGGGGCTTGTAATTTCTTATCAATCTACGCAAAGTAAGATAAATTTATCAGTGGATTTAAACATATATGCTTACTCTCTGCAAATAAATTTTCATTAAATTATTTAAAGGAAAACAAAAGCCACCCGATTGACAGGTGGCTTTTGTTTTCAGTAGAAAGGTAACTTATTTCGCTTTCAATTGTACGACGGGTACAATCACTTCTTCCAAGGAAACGCCTCCGTGCTGGAATGTATCCTTGTAATAATTGACGTAATAATTATAGTTATTGGGGTACGCAAAGAAGTAATCCTCTAGCGTGAAAACATACGCCGACGAAACGTTGTATTTCGGTAAGCCAAAGGCTTCAGGGCGACGGCATACGAGCACGTGATCTTCGTCAAAATTCAGGTTTTTCCCCTGCTTATACCGCAAATTCGTATTAACAGAACGGTCACCAATGATCCGTACGGGCTTTTGTACGCGAATCATACCGTGATCGGTGGTTAGTACCACCCGGCCGCCTTTCTCGGCAATTTTCTTGAGAAATTCTAGCAAAGGCGAATGCTGAAACCAGGAGTTAGTCAGACTGCGATAGGCAGATTCGTCCGCCGCCAGCTCTTTAATCATAGCTGAGTCTGTACGAGCGTGCGAAAGCATGTCTACGAAGTTGTATACGACAGCAACTAAATCATTCGTGGCGATATTATTAAAGTTTTCAACGAGTGCCTTTCCCTGATTGACGTTCAGAATTTTGTGATACGACATTTTGATATTGCTCAGGCGACTTTTCTGCAACTGCATTTGTAGAAATTCTTCCTCATGCACGTTGAGTCCTTCTTCATCGTTTTTCTGATCGCCTTCAATGTCGTGCACCCATAAACGCGGATACTGTTTCTCAATCTCACTGGGCAGCAAGCCCGAAAAAATCGAGTTGCGGGCGAAGGAAGTCGTCGTTGGTAAAATGGAATAGTAATGACTTTCCTCTTCCACCGTAAAGTAATCCGTCAACGCACGTTCAATCAATTTCCATTGATCGTATCGGAAATTGTCAATCAGGATGAAGTAGAGGGGATTGCCGGGTTGCAAATGCGGAAATACCTTCTTCCGCAGTAGCATATTCGACAAAATAGGCTTATCGGCCTTGGGCTCGTTAATCCACTCTTCGTAATTGTCTTCGATGAACCGGCAGAAATTCGCATTAGCCTCTGATTTTTGCATGTTCATTACCTCTTCCATGCTCTTATTCGGCGTTGCGTCTATTTCTAGTTCCCAGTACACGAGCTTCTTGTAGATATCAGCCCATTCTTCGTGACCGATCCGGTCCTGATACTGCATGGAAAGCTGACGAAACTCCTGCTGATAGCTCAGATTAGTTTTTTCTTCCACCAATCTTCTCGATTCCAGAATTTTACGAACGGAAAGCAAAATCTGATTGGGATTCAGCGGTTTAATCAGGTAATCGGCAATTTTAGATCCGATGGCCCCTTCCATGATGTGCTCTTCCTCGGATTTTGTAATCATCACCACGGGCAGGTTCGGCCACTGCTGCTTTAACTGAGCAAGGGTTTCGAGACCCGTCAGACCCGGCATCATTTCATCTAGAAAGACAACATCGAAGGTATTGTTTTCCAATTGTTCCAACGCATCTGCTCCAGAATTGACGGGGGTTACATCGTAGCCTTTCTGGGTAAGGAAAAGAATATATGGTTTAAGGAGATCAATTTCGTCGTCGGCCCACAGGATGGAATACTTTTGCATACGTATAATCGAAGATTTATAATCAGTTGAAAGAAAAACAAAAAATAAAAGACAGTTGGTGATTTACCAGCAAGATAGGTAAGGTGACTCATTTTTTACCCTACTTCTGTAACGGATGGCAAAACCATAAGATTGTAAAATCAAAATTTTTATTCCAAGTCGTATGACTTCTCTGAACGTTGAGCATTCTATTTATAAAATTTTGCCGGACTCTTCGCAGCCCATGCTTGGTATTGAACTGCGGGATGCGGATCGTAAAACCGCTTTTGTACAGGCCTTGCAGGTGCAAAATGAAGATTTTTCCAATTTAGTAGCTTTAATACGCATTGAAATTCCCTGGTGGACGAACGTACTGGGATGCTTTCAGGGAATTTTTATCCTTCATACCTTCGGAGAACCCAGCGTACCGAAACCTACTCACCTCGAAGCTTTCAACGCTCTTACGGGGCAAAAACTCTGGTCCAGTCCTGAAACCGTTTGGCTGGAAACCTTAGGATCAACGCTTCGAGTAAAAATTTCGGCCGAAGAAGAACGGTTTCTGGACTTGCGAACGGGCCAGCCCGTACCTATCATTCCGAATGAGATCAGGGAAGAAACGGCTCGCTTTCCGGTTCACTACGCCGAGGGCAGTTCACACCTGTTTCCGTTACAAAAACTTATTCGGCATCTGACCGGTCAACAACCCATCGGTGCGTGCGATTACCTCGAATTTCAGGATTCGATCATTTTTTCTTACTATTTTTACGAATCCGAAAAGCTAAAAAATGATCTTTTGGTCGTTAGTAAAGCTGGAAACGTACTCTTTCACGAGTCGCTTCAGACCGGTGAAGGCTTGGGTCATACCACCTTTATCGTTTGGCGTAACCAACTCGTATTCATTAAAGATCAAGTTTATCTCTGCTGGCATGCGGTATCTTAATTGTTTCTTCCTTGGATTTTTTGGTCTGATTTCGCTAGACAGCTCAGCCCTTACTACCCCTGTCGACTCCATTGGTACCGAATGGAAAAACGGTAAAACCCTGATTGTTTACAAAGTGACATCGGGACAAACGCTGTATAGTTTATTAAAAAAATACAACGTTACGCTCGACGAGTTTAAGGCCGTCAATCCGGATTTTTCCGGTAATCTGCGTTCGCAGGAAACGGTATACATTCCCCGCAACTGGAAGCGTCGCGAAGAACCGACTGCCGTCACCTCTACTTCCGGTAAAACGCATAAGGTAGAGCCGGGTCAGACGCTATTCAGTATTGCTCGCAAGTACGACGTAGGTACGGCAGACCTCAAACGCTGGAATAATCTACCGTCAGACGGTACGGTCAAACTCGATCAGGTGCTGTACGTTAGCGAACCTACAAAAACGGAAGTGGCACCAGCTACTAAACCCGAGGTTCGTAAGCCAGAAGAGCCTCGCAAACCCGAGCCTACCAAGGACAAGCCCGAGGTAGCCAAAGCTCCCGTAGTAGTTACGAAACCGGAAGTACGCGAAGAACCCCGCAAGCCCGAAGAGCCGAAAAAAGAAGAACCGAAAAAGCCGGATTCAACCAAGGCAAAACCCGAAGCTACCCCTACGAAACCCGTAACGGTACCCAAGCCCGAAGCCGA
The DNA here is from genome assembly GCF_002943425.1 of Siphonobacter curvatus. Lineage (NCBI taxonomy): Bacteria > Pseudomonadati > Bacteroidota > Cytophagia > Cytophagales > Cytophagaceae > Siphonobacter > Siphonobacter curvatus. The sequence goes on along the minus strand of NZ_PTRA01000001.1, from coordinate 1,060,588 downwards.
AGTACTGACGCCCGTTCGCACGGAAAACGAACCCGTGCCGAATGCCGGTACCGGAGCGAAAAAAGTAGTAGAGATGGGTTTGTGCGAATTGATTGACGCCCAGGATAAAACGGGAAAATACCTGGCTCTCCACCGGTCCGCTCCCGTAGGAACCATGCTGACCGTACGGAACGAAGCCAATAACCAAAGTGTGATTGTAAAAGTGATTGGTAAACTGCCCGATACGGGTCTGGCGGATCGCGTGGTCGTTCGGCTTTCGGCCCGGGCCTTCGAGAAACTCATGCCTACGGATCGACGAATTCGGGCTGAAGTTAGTTACCTGGCCGTGCAGTAGTTTTCAAGCGTTAGTTTCGTTGAAATAAGCTATTCCTTTATAGGTTATTCGTTCTTCGAAGCCATTGAAAACTAGACCATTCTTGGAACCTTTTCAAAATTTTGTCGTTACTACACATATTCTAAACTCACGTGTATGATCAAAAGACCCGAACGTTCGAAATACGTAACTCCCGGTGCCATTGTGTTCAATATCATTTTCATTCTGGCGTATCCGATTATTGCGGCTTTCTATCTTGTATTCAATATACTTGTGTGGGTTCTTTCCATTCCTTCGCGGATGTGGGCCTACGTAGCCAAGCGAATTCGTAGTTAGTTCGGAATAAAGCATTCAATAAAAAAGGCGTTAGCTGATTAGCTAACGCCTTTTTTATTGAATCGCCCTGCAGATTATGTACTACAGCATGCGGGTTCATTTCTGAATAACCCATCACTTTAGACCTTGTAGCACCTGGGCGTATGTTTCTTTAAAATGCGTAAACTCGGTTTCAATGGGCGGAAACTCTGTCGTAAACGTACTGAAATTGCCAACCTTGGTTTTTAACTCCAGCGTTTTTACGACTTCATGCAAGCGTGTAATTCCCAACGTACCTGCGTTACCCTTTAGCGTATGAAGATTGGATTCGACCATTTGAAAATCTTCATTTACGAATCCTTCTTTAGCAGCAGCAATCTGTTCAGTGGCTTCCTGTTCGAATTCCGCGAACACCTGTTCTACCATTTCCTTACCCGCCAGCTCAGCCAGTTGATTCACTACGCCAAAATCGTACAAGTCACTGAGTTCATTCGTAACGGGCAGTTCACGTACTACGGGTTCGGACCCGGTATTCGTAACATTTGTTTTCGATTTTTCGATTCCAACCCGATCTACCCATTCCTTGACCTTGAGCACCAGGATTTCAGCCCGAATGGGTTTAGATACGTAATCGTTCATGCCCTGACTCAGGAAACGTTCCCGGTCTTCTTTCATCGAATAAGCCGTCATCGCCAGAATGGGCGGCAATGCTTCGGCAAATTGTTTGCGTAAGGCCTGCGTCGTTTCTAGACCATCCATATCCGGCATCTGAATGTCCATCAAAATCAGACTGTACGGATCCGTTCCAATCGTCCGTTCCACCAGTTGAATGGCTTTCCGGCCGGAATCGGCCGTTTCTACCCGACAACCCGCTTTCATTAGGATTTCGCTCGCCACTTTACGGTTCACGGCGTTGTCATCCACCAGTAGAATATGCGGCTGTTCTTTGGCCAAATACCCTACAATCTGGAACTCGTCGGCGTATTTTTTCTCCTGCAAGGGAGCAATCATCGTTTCCTTGAGTTCCACCGTGAACCAGAAGGTGCTTCCCTGCCCTACTTCCGATTCGACTCCCATCTCTCCCTTCATCAGGCGGGATAATTCCCGGGAAATCGCTAATCCAAGACCCGTACCACCAAAGGATTTTCGGGTTGTATTGTCCAATTGCTGGAAGGCTCCGAAAAGCTGTTTCAGACCGTCCACTGAAATACCAATCCCACTATCCTCAACCTCCACGCGTATTTTGTGCCATTTACCGTGCGTAGCCAGATTCATGACCCGAACCTTCACGGAGCCCTGTTCCGTAAACTTGAGGGCGTTGGAAGTCAGGTTGGAAAGAATCTGTAACAACCGGGTTTCATCAGCGATGATGTACTGTGGCAAATCCGATCCCAGCTCGTACGTAAGCGTATTATTCCGGTTTTTGGCCGTTTGTCCGAACAGACTGATTAATTTGTCAAAGACGCTACGGAACTCAAACGGTGCTTCGTGCAGGACCATTTTTCCGGCTTCGATTTTGGACAAATCCAGAATGTCGTTCAGAATATTCAGCAGTGTTTCCGAGGACTTCTTAATCGTATGCACGTATTCCCGCTGCTCCTCTTCCAGTTTGGTCGTACTCAGCAGGTCAATCATTCCGATCACCCCATTCATGGGTGTACGGATTTCGTGCGACATATTCGCCAGAAAACGCTCTTTTACTTTGAGTGAACGTTCGGCTTCTTCCTTCGCCTTGAGCAATTCGCGGGCGGAACGTTTCAGGGGCGTGATATCCCGGGCAATGCCCGCTACTTCCTCAATCGTCCCATCGGCCAGCAGGATCGGATTCAGGTATACTTCCAGCCAGATGTCGTCGCCGTGCCGGATATGCTCCATGTGCACTTCATAGGACTCGGCTTTACCCCGAAAGGCGATTTTATACTTCTCTTCCATGATCTTTCGGTTGGAAGAATCCATCAGTCGCCAGGCAAACTGGTCGGTCGTCACGTTGACCTGCGGGGGCATATTGAGCTGACTTTGAATCAGCTTCATGTAATTGTCATTGAACGAAGTCAGTTGCAAGCGGCGATTGACCGTCCACATCAGGTGACTCGAGGACTCAAAAATGGCGTGTAACCGGGCCGTCTGTTTACCCAGTTCAGCCTCCGCCTGTTTACGTTCGATAGCGACGGCTACCTGGCCTGAAATAAATTCGAGCAGCTCTAAATCCCGGATATCGTACTTGTTGGTCCGCTCGTAGGATTTCACCCCAATAATTCCCGTAATCCGGTCACCAATCCGAAGCGGTACGCATAACATGACCTTCGGAATTTCGCCGTAGATGTACAACACCCGTTGCCGGGCCAGATCGAGAATTTCATTTTCCGTAAGCATCAGGGGCCGATTGGCCACAATGGCGTACTCCGTAAGTCCATTACCCAGTTTCCGCTTCGTAAACCGAATATTTTTGTTGAAATATTCATCGACGTAATACGGAAAGTACAGGTAGCTTTTGGTCGGATCGTATAGTGAAATGAAGAAGTTCTTGGTATCAATAACTTTTCCTAGTTCTTCGTGGATGAAATGATACAAATCATCCAAACTTCGCGTACTCAGCGTGGAGTTAGCAATCTGGTAGTACAGATTCTGAGCATTCTCCGCTCGGTTTTTGGCCGTTGCGTCGTGGAAAATGCACCGGAATACGCTGGGATTTCCCTGTTCGTCGTAGCGGCAGTTGACCGATCCGGACAGATACACCCGCCGCCCATCTTTCCGGCGGTACACGGCCTCAAAATCCGGAATCTGTTCGCCGTTTTTGACGCGTTCAAACTTACTGAGCGTCTCTTCCATGAACTCCGGGTGAATGACATCCCGTAAATTCATCTGATTCAACTCGGCGGAGCGATACCCGATCGTATCTTTCCAGGCTTTGTTGACGTATAAAAAACGGCCCTGTAAATCAATCATCTGGATCAAATCCGTTGTATTTCGGATCAAATCCTGTAATTCCGCCGAAGCCGAACTCAACGGCAAACCCGGCGAGGTTTGGCGAAGCGAGGGTCCCGCTTCCGTACTCAAGGTTTTACTCATTCTGTATCGATGCCTTAGACTTTCATACCGACGTAGCAGTCAGAAAATCAATTCTTTTCCTATTAAAATAGCCAAAGCTGTCCCGTGCCCGAATGCTGTTGCTCATGCTGCAACAGCCAACGTTTCCGCCAGATTTCCCAAGCGTACCCTACGGGCTTTCCGTCCGTACCGATCACACGGTGGCAGGGTACAATGAGAGCAATCTGATTTTTGGCGTTTGCCGCCGCAACGGCCCGCGTTGCTTTTTCATCCCCGATTTCACGGGCCAGGTTGATGTAAGAAACCGTCTCGGCGTAAGGTAATTCCCGCAGGCGTTGCCACACATTTTGCTGAAATGCCGTACCCGTCCATTGTAAGGGCAGGTCAAAATCCCGGCGTTTACCCGAAAAATATTCGGTCAATTGCTGCTGCGTTTCACCCAGTAGGTTCGTAAAAACCTGACGTCCCTTTTCCGGAACGAAGCGAACCACTTGCAGAGCTTCTGCTGAGGAACCTAGTTCCATCCAGCCCAGCGGTGATTCGTAATAAGCCACATACGCCGAGGATGCCATCGCGTTTACGGATTATAACGTGCTTTTTTCGATAAAACTACAAAAAATCAGGGTAATTTTGAGCCATTGATTCAGCTGATTTGCCCGACCTTTCGAAAAATGGAAAGCGATTTCGGAATGGTCACTGCCTGAATACAAAGACGCCCGAGCGAGCCCTGAGCCCTACGGGCGGTTAACTGCCTTTTGAATGAAAGTAAAAGCAAAAAAGCACTTAGGACAACATTTTCTCCGCGATTTACACGCTTGCGAGCGGATTGCTGATTTGCTGTCGGGATACCAGGATTACCGGACCGTACTCGAAATTGGTCCCGGGATGGGCGTACTTACGCAGTTTCTGTTGCGTAAACCCCAATTTGAAGTACACGTGGTGGAAATTGACCGGGAATCGGTGGATTATTTGCACGAACATTTTCCGGACCTTTCCCCCCGCGTCCACAATTACGATTTTCTGCGTTGGGATCTGCAGACGTTCTCTACTGAGTCTTTTGGACTGATTGGAAATTTTCCGTACAACATCTCCAGCCAGATTTTTTTCCGCGTACTCGAATACCGTAATCAGATTCCGGAGGTAGTTTGTATGCTGCAAAAGGAAGTGGCTCAACGCATTGCTTCGCCGCCGGGTAGCCGTGATTACGGCATCCTGAGCGTATTACTTCAGGCTTTCTACGACATCAAGTACCACTTCACGGTACCGCCGGGAGCCTTCGATCCGCCACCAAAAGTACAATCAGGCGTTATTCGTCTGCAACGTAATGCCGTAACCCAGCTCGACTGCGATGAGAAGCTGTTTTTCAACGTAGTCAAAACGGCCTTTAACCAGCGTCGTAAAACCCTGCGAAACGCTCTTAAACCCATTGGCGTGATCTTTGATCACCCACTTTTGGAGAAACGGGCTGAGCAGTTAGGCGTGGCTGAGTTTGTCGACATTACGCAAACCATCGAACGGGCTAAAAAGGCCTAGCTTTCCGCTTTTATTCGTCTTTTGGATCTGATTGTATGGCTTTTGAGCTTACCAAAGAGTACGTAGAACGCCTAAGCCAGGCCGTGGAGCTTCGCGATGAATCGACCATCCGGCTGGAACTGCGTGACCTCTTTGCCGCTGATATTTCCGTTTTACTCGACGAGCTGGAAGGCCCGGAAGCTCATTATATCCTTACCTTACTGGACACCGAAACCGGAGCCGAAATTCTGGCTGAATACGATTCTGATTCCCGTCGGGAGCTTTTGACGTACTTTGACTCGGCCGAGATTGCCCGTTACGTGAATATTCTGGATTCGGACGATGCGGTGGACTTGCTTAAAGAACAGCCCGTACGGATTCGGGAGGAAGTTATTGCTCTGATTGAAGACCGCGAACAGGCCCGTTTTATCCTCGATCTGCTGCCCTACGAACCCGATACGGCGGGCGGTCTGATGCAGAAGGAGCTGGTGAAAATCAACGTACGACAAACGGTAACCGAATGCGTAGAGGAAATTCGTCGGCAGGCGGAAGACGTGGAAAAGGTATACACCGTCTATGTAGTGGATGACGATCAGATTTTATTGGGCATTGTTTCCCTGAAAGACATCATCCTGGCTAAACGAGGCAGTAAAATTGAGCAAATTTACGACGACGATGTCATTTACGCTTCTACGTATGACTCCGCCGAAGACGTCGCCGAACTAATGTCCCGGTACGATTTGGATGCTCTGCCTGTCGTAAACGTACAAAAACGGCTGCTGGGGCAAATCACAATTGATGACGTTGTGGACGTGATTACGGAACAGGCTCAGGAAGACATCGCCGCCATTACGGGGGTCTCTGAAGAAGTCGAAGAAGACGATTCCGTCTGGAAGATTACGCGTTCGCGTTTACCCTGGCTGGGTATCGGCATGATCGGTAGTTTGCTGGCGGCCAAGTTTCTGGGCATATTCGAGCACGACCTGCTGATGATGGTACCGGCTCTGGCGTTGTTCATTCCCATTATCGGTTCAACGGGTGGAAACGTAGGTATTCAGTCCTCCTCGTTCATGGTTCAGATTCTGAGTGATAAATCGGCCCTAAGCGGTGAATTCTGGCCGCGTATGCTCAAAATTCTGACGGTTGCCGTTTTGAAGGGCGTATTGATTGCGGCCTTTGTCTTTCTCATTACCTATCTGATCCTATCGCACCCCCTTAAACTTTCGATGGTCGTATCCATTTCGCTGATGGCGGTAGTATTGCTGTCTTCGTTTACGGGAACGGTTACACCGATTATTCTCAATCGGTACGGAATTAATCCTTCCGTAGCTTCAGGGCCCTTTATCACCACAGCGAATGATTTTCTGGGGTACAGTGTGTATTTCGGTATTGCCTACCTACTGTATCATTACTGGTAAGGATCGTCCACTGCTTCCATTAAAAACCTACTATTTTTCATGATTGCCGTTCTTCAACGCGTCTCCCAGGCTTCCGTTACAATTGATTCCCGCATCAACGGAGAAATTGCTCAGGGCTTACTGATTTTACTGGGCATCACCCATACCGATACGGAAGAAGACCTTGAATGGCTGGCCCGCAAGATTGTGGGCATGCGAATTTTCGGTGATGAAGAGGGTAAAATGAACCTCGACCTGAAAGCAGTCCAGGGAAATATTCTGCTCATCAGTCAGTTTACGTTATTGGCCAGTACGAAAAAAGGTAATCGTCCGAGTTATATCGACGCCGCCCGTCCGGAAGTCGCCATTCCTTTGTACGAAAAGATGATCGTTCAGCTGGAAAAGGAACTGGGTCGGCCCATTGCGACGGGCGAATTTGGGGCCGACATGAAAGTCTCCCTGCTCAACGACGGTCCCGTCACCATCATTATTGATTCTAAAAACCGCATCTAAGTCCATGACGCTGGAAGAAGCCCAAAAAACAGTAGATCAGTGGATCACCACCGTGGGAGTACGCTACTTTAACGAACTGACCAACACGGCCCTACTGATGGAAGAAGTAGGTGAAGTCGCCCGAATCATGGCCCGTCGGTACGGAGAACAGTCGGAGAAGGAGTCTGACAAAAACAAAGACTTGGGCGACGAACTGGCGGATGTACTCTGGCTGGTGATTTGCTTGGCGAATCAGACGGGAGTGAACTTAACGGAGGCTTTTGAAAAAAACCTCGATAAGAAGAACATCCGTGACGCGACTCGTCACCTCGATAATCCAAAGTTACAGGAATAGATTTTCGCTTTTCTAGGGTATCATTCCCACGAAGAAGTCCTATGAGAAAGAACGCTGTTACCAGTGAATGATTTTTTTCGTACGTTTCAGCGTTCCCTGTAGCGGACAAGCCATTGTCTGTCACCTCTTTATCCCAGATCGATTTGGAGAGCGACATACAGTACAGGATAATTCCTTAAGGATTTCTTAAGCTTGTACCGGAATTAACCGTTATTTCGCTTTATCAATTCGTATAGAAACCCAATTTTTCCGACAATGGCCTTCAAACGCGTCCTGATTGCTGAAGATAGCTCCGTCATTCAAAACCTCGCTAAGAAAATTCTGGAATTCCAGAACTTTGAAATCACTTCCGTTAAAAATGGGGAGCAGGTATTGCAATTGCTTGATAAAGAATCTTTTGACATTGTTCTGCTGGACATCAATATGCCCGTAATGGACGGCATGGAGTGTGCCCGTCAGATTCGCCAACTACCCGATGCCCAAAAGGCACAAACTCCGCTGGTGGCCATCACCGGTAATGCCCGTAACTACTCTCCGGAAGAGTTTAAGTCTGCTGGCTTCAACGACATTCTGATTAAGCCCCTCAACTTTGATGCCCTCGTTGCCAAAGTTCGCGAGTTTACGGGCGGCGAAGTATAATTTTTTTAGCGTGATTGGCTAACATCGTTCTTGAACAGAAGGGAATCCGTTATTCCCTTCTGTTCGATAGTATTGGGTATGCAGGTAACTTTTCTCGGTACGGGTACTTCGCAGGGCGTTCCGGTCATTGGCTGTGACTGTCCGGTTTGCCGTTCGCTTGATTTTCGGGATAAACGCCTTCGGGTATCCATGCACGTGGAAGCTGATGGTCGTAGTCTGGTTATTGATACCGGCCCGGATTTCCGTACGCAGGCCCTCCGTGAACGTATCATGCATTTGGATGCCGTTGTCTTTACGCATGCTCATAAAGACCATACGGCGGGTCTGGACGATGTACGACCCTTTAATTTTCGGCAAAATTCCGACATCCCGCTGTACGGACAGGCAGCTGTACTGGAGCAAATCAAAGTAGAGTTCGCCTACGCTTTTGCCGAGCATAAATACCCCGGTACGCCCCGCTTACAATTGCATCCGATTGAAAACAAACCCTTTGAGATCCTGGGTTTGCAACTGATCCCGATTGAGGTGATGCATCACAAATTACCCGTGTTTGGCTACCGAATCGGGGATTTCTCGTACATTACGGATGCAAATTTCATTGCCGAACCGGAGCTGGAAAAGCTTCGCAACAGCAAGGTTCTGGTGATTAATGCCCTCCATAAAGGTCCCCGACACCTCTCCCACTTTATTCTGCCGGAAGCCTTGGAGATCATCGAAAAGCTACAGCCGAAAGTCGCCTATCTCACGCACATCAGCCATTCAATGGGACTTCATGCTCAGGTCGAGGCCGAATTACCTCCGCACGTGCATCTGGCCTATGATGGACTGAAAATTACCCTTTAAGAACTTTTTTCGGATCTGGAAAAGGCTTTCTCCAGCGGTTTGACTGCTTGGTTGGTACTACTTTTTTGCCGTTTTTGTCAAAAAATTCTGTTTGTATGAGTATTCAACAACCTGATCCAACCTTACGGGCTGCTTTATTTGATATGGATGGCGTCATCGTGGATAATATGGCCTACCATGAAACAGCCTGGCGTTTGTTCTGCGAAAACCACGGATTTCCCTTCAGTCGGGAAATGTATTATACCAATCTGAACGGCAAAAATTCCTTTGATTCGTTTGCGTATTTGCTCGGCCGCGACCCCTCGCCGGAAGAAGTACGGCAGATGTCCGACGAGAAGGAAGAAATGTACCGGACTAGCTACGGGCCAGTACTTGAACCAGCCGAAGGACTCATTAGCTTTCTGAATATTCTTCATGAATACGGCGTGAAATGTGCCGTAGCTACGTCAGCTCCTATCGAAAATGTCCAGTTTACGCTGGATGGTACGGGCCTTCGTCCGCTTTTCGATGTGGTCGTGGATGCTTCAATGGTACAGAATGGCAAACCCGCTCCGGATATTTATCTGAAAGCCGCCGAATTAGTGGAGGTGCATCCAAGCAATTGTGTTGTATTTGAAGATGCTTTACTGGGTATTCAGGCTGGAAAAGCAGCGGGAATGAAAGTAGTGGGCGTTTCGACCAGCCACAGCAAGGATGAACTGGCCCCACTCACCAGTGCAGTTATTGCCGACTTCCGGGAAATCAACTGGGAACAGTTTGAATTTGTACTCGCTCATTAATCCCTATGAAGCCTTCTGAGACGTATCTGGAATTCATTCATGATGTACTCATTACCGTGCACAGCGGCATTCACGAACTACAGGGTCGGCTAGCCTTCTGCGATCCGGCCGAGCGGGATTACATCGAAGGCCGGATTTTCAGTTATACTGAGTTTTTACAAACGCTTCAGACCAGTGCCCGGGAGTTTGGTCTGTCCGACGAAATTGGTCTGTAAATACAAGGGACGATGCTTAGTAAGCATCGTCCCTTTCTACTAGCAAGTAATTAACGTCCGCGATTTATAGCGTAGCTACCACTTCTTTAATATCCTGAATGATCTTCTTGGCTAGGTTTTCGGCCTTGGTCATAAAGTCAGATTCTGAATAAATGCGGATAATGGGCTCGGTGTTCGACTTGCGAAGGTGCACCCATTCGTTACCGAATTCAATTTTTACACCGTCTTCCGTATTGATGGGCTGACGGGTGTACTTCTGCTGAATTCGCTCCAGTACAACGTCTACGTTCAGCTCGGGCGTTAATTCAATCTTATTTTTCGAGATGTAATAGTTCGGATAAGCCCGACGCAGAATGGATACAGACTTACCGAATTTGGCCAGGTGGGTCAGGAATAGAGCGATACCCACCAGGGCATCACGACCGTAATGCAACTCGGGATAGATAATACCACCATTGCCTTCGCCCCCAATTACTGCTCCGACTTCCTTCATTTTCGTTACCACGTTCACTTCGCCAACCGCCGCCGAATAGTGGGTACCACCAGCTTTTTGGGTTACGTCCCGAAGAGCAATGGTGGAAGAAAGATTGGAAACGGTATTACCGACTTGGTTTTTCAGGATATAATCAGCGACGGCTACCAGCGTGTATTCTTCACCGAAAGGCTCGCCATCTTCTGCTACGAACGCTAACCGATCTACGTCTGGATCAACGACAACACCCAAATCGTATTTGCCCGTCCGCATTTCCTTCCGGATATCCGTCAGGTGTTCAGGCAGGGGCTCAGGGTTGTGAGCAAAGTAACCCGTAGGTTCGCAGTGAAGTTTAAGAATATCCTTAACACCCAAGGCTTCCAGCAGTAGAGGTACAGCAATTCCTCCCGAGGAGTTTACTGCATCAACGGCAATGCTGAAATCAGCAGCTTCGATCGCCGCCTTGTCTACCAGCGGCAGAGCCAGAATGGCGTCGATGTGTTTTTTCAGGTAGGAATCATCAACGCGATAGCTACCTAGTTTTTTTACTTCTACAAAAGAAAACGTTTCTGCTTCGGCCAACGCTAATACTTCAGCACCTTCTTCGGCAGAAATAAATTCACCCTTTGCATTGAGTAATTTTAACGCATTCCACTGAATGGGGTTATGACTGGCAGTAAGAATAATGCCACCGGCAGCAGATTCCATAGGAACCGCTATTTCAACGGTGGGTGTGGTGGATAAACCTAAGTCGACTACGTGTAAACCAAGTCCCTGTAAAGTAGCTGATACTAAACGAACTGCCATTTCTCCGGAAAGACGAGCGTCCCGACCAATGACAATCTTGTGATTTTCAGGAAATTTACGTTTAAGCCAAGTTCCGAAAGCGGCGGAAAACTTAACAATGTCAACGGGAGTAAGGGATTCACCCACGTTTCCACCAATGGTTCCCCGGATTCCGGAGATAGATTTAATCAACGTCACGATGCTCTCAATTTTGAGGAAGAACTGTTGGGGATATAAAGCAAAAGTAACAAATTAATTCCTTCTGCTAGCCATTTTTTACGATAGAATCCAATTATAAATCGAACGGATTTGTGGCTTTTCGTATTACGTAAGTGGACGAATTTCTACGACCTAAATTACTTCGTGGCGTCTGTAAAACTATTCTTCATCCGGCGGATTAAATCATAAATCCGGGATTATTTTAGTAAATAAAATTGATGCGAAGTTTTTTTATCGTTTTGATCCGGATTTACCAAGGAGCATTTTCGCCGTACCTAGGCAACTCGTGTCGGTATACGCCGACCTGCTCACAGTACGCCATTCAGGCTATTGAGAAACACGGACCTTGGAAGGGCAGTTGGCTGGCCCTGCGGCGAATCTCCCGTTGTCATCCCTGGGGTGGGCATGGACATGATCCGGTACCTTGATAGCTTAAGAGGCACTGGGAAGACAAAATGTAAATCGGGCACCCTCTCCGGGTTTACTGTCCGCCAGGATTATGCCTCCCTCATGCTCCACAATTTTCTTGCACAAAGCGAGGCCGATACCGGTCCCTTCGAATTCGGAGCGACCGTTGAGCCGCTGAAAAACCTGGAAAATTCGTTCTTTGTATTCGGGATCAAAACCAATTCCGTTATCCTGTAAAGTAATCTCAACCCATTTACGGGCCGTAGACAATCCCTTTTGCCGGACCTGCGTAAGCGATAACGACTGAGCAGCAATCCGAATGATCGGTGGCCGCATCGTATCGGTAAACTTGAGCGAATTGCCAATCAGATTGGAAAACAACTGCCGCATTTGTACGGGCACACCGTAAATTTCAGGGAGTTCATCCCATTCGATGATCGCTCCTTTTTCAGCAATCTGAGCATCGAAGTCCTCCAGAATTTCCTCCACGATGGGATTGAGTGGTACAATTTCGCGACTTTTCCCCTGTCGTGTTACCCGGGACAGAATCAGCAGGGCATCAATCAGACTCCGCATGCGATCAATGGCCTGAAGCGTACGCCGCATGTAATTTTCTACTTCTTCGTCCTCTTGGGTGCCCAGTCGCTGTTTCAGGCGGGAGATGAACGCCGAAATCTTCCGTAGCGGTTCCTGAAGGTCATGGGAGGCCGCGTAAGCGAATTGTTCCAGCTCACCATTCGATCGCTGTAATTCCTCAATTTTCTGTCGTAAGGCTGATTCGTACTGCCGCAGTAACGTAATATCGGCAATACTCCCAACCAGATGCGTTACTTTCCCTTTTTCATTGACCACGGGGCGGCCTACCACCATCAGTACCTTTTCCTGGCCTTCCTGCGTCATGACCCGATGTTCGAGACGGAATGCTTGCCGCGTATCAATGGCTTCCTGCACCGTACGTACGACTAACTCATCGTCGCGATGATCCAGAAACGTAAAAAATGAGGTGTAATCGGCACAATCTTTCCGAAAGGTCTCGCGGGTATGACCCATTACTTCATACAGGCCATCGGAACAGATCAACTCCCCCGTCGTCAAGTTTTTTTCCCAACTGCCGAAGTGAAAAGCCTGCTCGGTAATGCGATGCATTTCCTGTTGCTGGAGTAACTTGGTGTAGTTCAGGTGTGATTCCGTAATATCCTGCGAAACACTAATCGTCTCCAGGGGATTTCCCTCCGCATCACTCCGAAAAACGGCCACGCGGGTTCGGAACAGCCGTTCCGTCTGATTTTTGTGCAGCAACAGCGTTTCGTACTCCACAAATTGCTTTTGCCGCGTGATCAGTTCTTCGATCCGGGCGGCTCGTTGATTAAAGAGACTTTCCGATAGAAGGATGGCGTGCAAATTTCCTCCCCGGTCGGCTAAGTCTTGCTTACTGTAGCCAAGCAATTCCGTAAAGCGATCATTGATATAAATGATCTTTTGCGTTGTAAGGTCCTGTACGTGAACGATATCGGGAAACAGCAGATCCAGTTTCTCCAGCATTTGAATTTGCTCGGGAAACTCGGCGGGATACTGATATAGAGCCGATTTGCTATCCATGGACTGTAGAGAAGAAACCAGAGACTTTCAGCGGCCGTAAGTGGCTACTTTTTACGAAAGTTCTGAATATTTCCTTATCCGTTGAAAAAAGTATGCCTTTATAATACTCTTCTCATACAGTCGTATGGGCTTATTCTGTTTCCGTAGTGCATCGAGAGCCCGGCGTTTGCGGTACCAGCTTCGCCCCTGTCCGTAAAAAGCAAAATGGGCTCGTACAATCGCCCAACATAGGGCAAAATGCCCGCTCAACAGGTAGCGAACACCCGCCAAGCCATCGAGTACCAATCGCAGGAAGATGATCCCGTACAGATTTCGGGCGGGCCGGTTTTTATACAACATCGCCAGACTGTTCCGGAAATTAAGAAAGGTTTTTCGGGGATTCAGGTAATCCAGCGTCCCCCCACCGACGTGGTACACGGTCGAACCAGCCGTAGCCCAAACCTGATGCCCGGCCAATTGCATACGCCAACACAGGTCGATTTCTTCCATGTGGGCGAAGAAATCGGCATCGAATCCTCCTAATTCCTGATACACCGCTGCTCGTACGAACATACAGGCTCCACAAGCCCAGAAACAGGGTTCATCGGTGTCGTACTGGCCTTGATCGCGTTCACGCGTCTCGAATAAACGGCCCCGGGTAAAAGGATAGCCCAGAAAATCTAGGTGTCCGCCAACGCCTCCTCCGTGCTCAAAATGTTCCCGGTAGTTATAATCGCGAATCTTGGGCTGCACGGCTGCGATTTGCGGGTGTTGCTGCAAGAGACGCAAGGGTGCTACCAGCCAGCCCGATGTAACTTCCACGTCAGAATTAAGCAGGCAATAGTACTGAGCCGAAATTTGCCGGAGGGCTTCGTTGTACCCACCCGCAAAGCCGTAATTCTTGGTATTACGAATGAGCCGTACTTCAGGAAAATGCGTTTGTAACCAAACTACGGAATCGTCCGTCGAGGCGTTATCAGCAACGTACACGGCATGACCATCCGCGTAGGCGAGCACCGTAGGAAGAAATTTTTCCAGGTAAGATTTCCCGTTGTAATTCAGGATAACAATGGCCAGAAGGTCCATAAAGGTTTGCCCAGCCAGGCAGGGGATACAGAATGGGGAAAGAATAAAAAGAGAAAAGACTAGCGAAAGTCTTTTCTCTTCGTTGGCTTGTATACAGTAGACTTATTTACCGAATAAACCTTCCATACCCGGAATATTGGGCAACAGACCATCCGTAGCTTGTTTGAGGTGATCGGCTACTCGGGTTTCTACGGCTTCGAGGGCTTTATTGGTAGCGGCTACGATCAGGTCGCGAAGCATTTCTGTTTCTTCGGGTTTCACCAGATCAGGATCAATCTCTAAATGAATGAGCTGTTTGCGTCCGTTTACGGTTGCTTTTACCAGTCCCGCTCCGGCTTCCGCCGTTTCGGTAATGGAAGGAAGGGATTCCTGAGCGTCTTTCATGCGGGCCTGCATTTCTTTCATCTTGCCCATCATGCCTAGCATATCAAACATGTGTAGTCGTTCGGTTTGAATAAATTGATTACAAAGGTAGAGAAAACGGGTACAAAATCGTGCCCAAGGCTGTCGACGCACCCTTTAGTGTCAACGAATGAGGCGGAAAACGCCCCGTTTGGTGAACGAATCACCTACTTCATTCCGAACGTCGAGGCGGTACGAATAACTTCCCTGCGGAGCGGGTTTGCCGTTGATGTACCCATCCCAGCCTTCGCTTTCGTCTTCCGTGGAAAAGATAGAATTGCCCCAACGGTCGAATACGGTAAATTTCAGAGCGTTGACGTGTACTACTTTAGGCAGGAAAACATCATTTTGGGAGTCGCCATTAGGTGTAAAGGCATCGGGTACGTAGACCTGAAAAAGCTCCCGAATGGGGATTGGATTGGACCAGCTGGTATTGCCGCTTTCGGAGGTACTTTCAATGCGGTACTGATACTCTGGTGAAATGGGAAAGTCCAGACCACTTACGCTAACTTTCGTCGCCTTGGCAACACTATGAGAAGCTACTACATTTCCCTGAGCATCCAAAGCCTGTACGGTATACTCGCTGATATTTTCAGTAAATGGATTATTACTGGTCCAGGAAAGTTCTCCGCTTTTTTGATTCAGATGAATGGTACAGATGGGAGCCGACGGATTTGACCAGGTTTTACAAGCACTTTCGTACGAAATTTGATAACAGTACGAACGCTGCAAAGGATTGATCTGCCCGTCTTTATACGGACTAACAATCGTTGTATCCGTTTCGATCTTCTCGAATTTACCCCCAGCTTCGGCTCGTAAAATTTCATAATCCAGAATCTTTCCCCCCGGAGACTCCCAACTTAATACAGCGGCCTTTCCGGCCAGTGTGGCATAAGCCTGCGTAATGGGATCTGGCTTTACGGTAGACTCGATTTCCTCGCAAACTTCATTGGAAATGGAATTGATGTTATTGACCCGGGCCGTTACGCGGTAGCAATACGAGGTGCCGCATTCCAGTTCGGATTTGTCAATTAACTGGGTTTGGTTACGATCTTTTATTACCGGAAAGGTCGTCGTACCATTACTTACCGTATACGATTCGAAAGTAGCAGTGGCTTGCGGATAGGCCGACCAGTTTACCTCGATCTGCTTTCCTTTCGCCTGTACCGTAATCGGTAACGTACAGATTTCGTCCGAACCACTTGTACTGGCACAGCCCCCTACCGAGCGTACCTGAAAGCAATACTGTTTTGCGGGGTTAAGATTGATAATCCGTTCTGACGTTAGATTACTTTGAATCTGGATGCCCGTACTAACGTAAGTACCACCAACTTCCTTCTGAAAAATTTCCTGTGTTGTGGAAACAGGGCCGGCAAACTGAATGGTCGCTACGGTTTTGGTTGCTGACAATTCCAGTAAGGTTACGATGGGTTTCGGTGACTGGTTTAGCTTTCCAGGGTCAATGAACTTACTAATTTTGGAAATGCCGCACACATTTCCCTCATACGTGCCCTGAACGGAAATCGTAACACCTGTACCTGCATTCTTGTAGATATGAACTTTCGTCAGTGGTAAATCTTTCTTTAATAATTTTTCTGTATTGCCATCCCCCCACTCTATCGTAAATTCATCGTAAGGATTTCTAGAACTGTCTTTAGGAATCACCAGGGTAACCTGTTCGGGTTCACAGGCATCGACTTCGAAGTTAAGTTCTGGATTATCCAGTACTTGAACAGTCTGACAGGCATACGATCCCGTACCCGACGCACTTCCGACCATAATCAATCCGTACGTACCCGCCTTTTCATACGTATACGATTTATTCACCTTGTCGAAGATTGGAGCACTTAAGTCTACTTCTGCTGATTGGTAATTGAAATTATAAGCGGTAAGACTCGGGTTGTTGTTGGCGGTAACATCTTCCACTTGAATCGTAGTGCCTTTACAGATTTTCAGTATCCGATCCGAAGTTCCTTCCGCAATCATAGAAATTCCTTGGCTGCTAGATACCTGTAATCTGCCTTTGTAATCTTGCGTGCCATTTACCAGTTTGGTCGGACACTGAGCCCAGCCCTCCCCTACGATTCCTAAAAGCAGTAAAAGTATACGTATCCGCATTGAAGATTGTGGTCTTTCCTGTGAGCTATTGGTCAAATTTCAACGAATCCTACCATCATTCCAAAATAGGACCGTAGTTTTGAGACTTCATTAACATTTCTCGAAGAAACCTAACGCCCAAAAAGGGTGTTCACTGTGGTCAGAACGCAAGAAAGATTCTCAGGCGTATATTTCAAATAGAATTTGCTAGACTTCTGACTTCACAGACCCCCTATACATTGCCAAGCAGCCATGGAAGAAAGTCCCATCGTATTAGACAGCATCGAAGAGGCCATTGAAGACATTCGGGCCGGTAAAATTATCGTCGTCGTCGATGACGAAGACCGTGAAAATGAAGGGGATATGATTTGTGCCTCGGAGCTGATCACGCCCGAAATCATCAACTTCATGACCAAGGAGGCCCGCGGACTGATTTGTGTACCCCTCACGGAAGCCCGCTGTCAGGAATTACAACTGGATATGATGGTTGGCCAGAATACGTCCAACCATGAAACGGCCTTTACCGTCTCCGTAGACTTGCTAGGCAACGGCTGTACCACGGGTATTTCAGCTTCTGACCGGGCCAAAACGATTCGGGCCCTGGTAGATCCGGACACGAAACCCGAAGATTTGGGTCGTCCGGGCCATATTTTTCCCCTGAAAGCTAAAGCCGAAGGCGTGCTCCGCCGCCCCGGCCATACCGAAGCAGCCGTCGATTTTGCCGTACTGGCGGGCTTAAAACCTTCGGGCACCCTAATTGAAATTCTGAACGAAGACGGTACCATGGCCCGCCTCCCCGAGCTACGGAAAATTGCCGATCGTTTTGGAATGAAGCTGGTTAGTATTAAAGACCTGATCGCCTACCGTCTGCGAACCGAAACGCTGATCAAACGCGAAATTGGCGTCGATATGCCCACCGAATGGGGCCATTTTAGCCTGATTGCCTATACACAGGTCGCTACGGGTGATACGCACTTGGCTCTGGTAAAAGGCGAATGGGAAGAAGGCGAAGCCGTACTAACGCGGGTGCATAGCTCCTGTGTAACGGGCGATATTTTTGGTTCCTGCCGCTGTGATTGCGGGGAGCAGTTGCACCAAGCCATGCAAATGGTCGAGAAAGAAGGGAAAGGCGTGGTGCTTTACATGTTCCAGGAAGGACGTGGCATCGGACTATTGAACAAACTCCGGGCGTATAAATTGCAGGAAATGGGTCGGGATACGGTGGAAGCCAATCTGGAGTTGGGCTTTCAAATGGACCAACGCGACTACGGCATCGGGGCTCAGATTCTTCGGGATTTAGGTATTACCAAATTGCGACTGATGTCCAACAATCCGAAAAAACGGACGGCTCTGTCGGGTTACGGCGTTGAAATTGTAGAAACCATCCCGATTGAGATTCCTTCCAATCCCTACAACGAACGCTACCTGACGACGAAACGCGATAAAATGGGTCACTTGCTGAATGGGCTCAAACCGCTGATTTAAGCTCAATCCATTACTTGCTTACGAAAGCCTTTCTCTAACCAGAAAGGCTTTTTTTTATGGCTTTCCGACCCTTACCTACCCTTTATTTCGACTCATACTTAAATCGCTGATTTTTAGCGAAAAAACGGAGCATTTATTTAGATGAATCCAGAATATTTCAACACATTTGTTGGATTAATTCAAAAAAAACTTCAAACAGTACAAAATTAAAACAAAGATTATTGGGTAAAACCACTGAAGTACGCGTTAAAATTTTCTTCAATCCGAATCTTTAAAAATGATTGCCATGAAAACCTTTACCTCGTTAAAATTTACTTTGGTTTTTTTTTGTAGCCTTTTTGTTCATTCTGTTTTTGCCAAGCAACAGCCCCACTGGTATTCTGGTAAAGTTGAATTACAATCGGGCGAATGGCTAACGGGCGAGCTACACTTCAATACTGACCTGGGTTTGCTGGAATTTAGCATGGATGGCGTAACCAACGTTCTTTCCGCTCAGAAAGTAGCCTCGTTTTATTATTACGACGAAGAAGCCAACCGGATGCGGACATTTATCGTAGAATCATTCGCTCACCGGGACCGCATGGTACCAACCTTTTTCGAAGTACTGGTCGATGGCCGGATTCGGTTACTAGGTCGAGAGCAAGTGTTGAAGGTGCCGTTTCACGACGAAAAACAAAAGAAGAATGTATATTACTTCCAGCATCCCAACGGACAGATTGTGAAATACAAAGGCCGGCTCCGGCAGATTTATAAAACGCTGCCTAACCAGCAGGACGAAGTCAACTTTTTTGTGAATCGGGTTAAATGGTACCGTTACGACGAAGAAAAACCCATTGTTGAGCTGTTCCGGTACTGCAATTCGCTTTCCGAATAGTCTTTGCATCAAACGCCTATCCAACCCAAAAGAAAAAGCTTTCCAGCGAAACTGGAAAGCTTTTTCTTTTAGTATCAACGGGTAACTGTACCGACTTAAGGTTTCGGACGGGCATTTCCCTTGCGGAATACCGTACTAAATCGGCTAATCGACGAACCGCCGAACCAACCCAGTGCCCTGGGACCATCCGTACGTGCATTAAGAATATTAGTCGGTACGTTTGACGGGGCCGTAGCAAACAGGCCCTGGTTACTGGACTCTTCCCGTACTGCCCGGATGAAATTGTACGTAGGCTGGGTGATACTGAGCAGCTCTACCCGAATGGAATCATTTTCCTGGAAGAGCCGGTCCGAGTTAATCGAACGCCGTACGGGTAACAGAAAAATAAGTCCATCGGTAGCCGCTCCGGGACTAAATCCGGCGTCGTAGGCAATCGACAAGTCGCGGGCCGATCGATCGTACCTCTGGCCATTTTTATAGGTTTTGATCCAGTAACAATCACCAGCTCCGGTAAAGTCGCGGGCGTAAAATTCCGCTACATATCCTTCTTTCGGACTGTCATCCGCCACAAACGTCGGATTATCGTAGTAATAGGTTAGCGAATCGATGGTCGGTACCCGTTTGATTTCCGTCTCAGCCTGATAGGTTTCGCTGGCATAAGCAACGTTCAACGTATATTTTCCGCCCAATCGACCCATCTTCTCGGAAGCCGCTGGTTTCCAGACGTAGTTCCCGTCCTGTTTTTCATCCACAAAACGGTAGGTTTTTCCCAGATCATCGGAAACGGTTACCGTCGCTCCCGTCGCGGGCAAAGCCCGGTTGTTGTTAAAATAATTTTGGGAAAGCGTCAGCCGAATGGTTTGTGGCGTGGCGTCATCGTTAATCCAGCCTTCAACTACCAGACGGGTGGGGCCCGTTTGCGTACGCAGGTCAATCACATCCTCGCAGGACATGAGCAAACTGCTCAGGGCGAGTAAAAGGTATAAGGGAAAGGATTTCATACGTTTATAGCAAATAATTTGAATGGGTTTAAAACTTTACGTTGTACGTGATCGATGGCACCAGCGAACCTAGCACGGCAAATCGAATGGCTTCGGTTTGCAAGCTGTTGTCCCCATTTTGCCGGGCATACACAGAGAATGGATTTCGCCGTCCGTAAACGTTATAAATCGAGTACACCCACTCGGCTTCTCCTTTGCCAAACAGCTTTTTACGAATTTTCTGCGTTACTGCTAAATCGAGGCGATGGTACCAGGGAATCCGGTTGGCGTTCCGGGTATCGAAATAGTTATCACCCACGGCAATACCATCAATCTCAAAACGGTCCGTTGGATACGTGGCGGGCGTTCCCGAAGAAGCCGCGAAGTTGGCCGAGAAGGACCATCGCTGGTTAAGCTGATAAAGACCAACGGCCGTCAGGTTATGCGTTTTATCAAAGCGGGCCGGAAACCAGTTATTATTGTTGATCCCTTCCACCTGCCGCTCCGTACGAGCCAGCGTATAGCTGATCCAGCCGGTGAGTTTACCCTGATTTTTCTTCAGGTAAAACTCCGCTCCGTACGCTCGGCCTTTTCCGTAGAGCAAATCTCCTTCCAGAAAGCGATTAAGTAACAAATCGGAACGACGCACATAGTCGATCTGATTTTCAAGGTTTTTGTAATAGCCTTCGATACTAAATTCGTACGCGTTGTTTTTGAAGTTCTGGAACCAGCCTAACGCAACCTGATCGGCTAATTCGGGCTTGATGTTGCTCGACGATAAGGTCCATACGTCGAGCGGCGAAGACGCAGCCGTATTCGACAGCAGGTGCAGGTACTGAGCCATCCGGTTGTAACTTACCTTAATCGAAGATCGGGGCGAAACTTCAATTTTAGCCGAAAAACGCGGTTCCCAGTTTCCGTAGGTTTCCAGCACGCCACTTTCGACGCGACGCCCGGGCAATTGCGGCTCCAGCCGCTCCCCGGGTACTATAGTTTCGTAGGTAATCAGGTCACCGGGAGCCAGACTCCGGAATAAGGAATACCGCAGGCCATACTGTAGGGTAACCCGACTGCCGAGCCGCTGCTCATTGGCAACGTACAGAGCCGATTCATCCCCGTACCTTCCTTCCAGACTAATGTCCGTCCGCTGGCCCGCTGAAATACCAAAGGCTTTGCCAGGAGCCGAGTTATAGTGGATATACTGCCCACCGAACGTAATCTGATTGTCGGGCGTGAGGAAGTACGTAAAATCTGCTTTCCCACTCAGGTTTTTAATTTGAGAATCCCATTGGAAAGCGTCTTTAGGATCGTCGCCAGTGCCGAGGGAATACTTGTAATTGGAATAATAGCCCGTTAGATTCAGGAAGAGACGGTTACTGAAGATGTGATTCCACCGCCCCGAAACCGTTCCGTTCCCCCAATTGAATCCAAACTGTTTACTACCAAAATTATCCCGTCCGAAATAGCCCGACAGATACACCGTATTGTTGGCATTGATCTGGTAATTGGCCTTCGCCGTGAGATCGTAAAAGTTGAAGATGGTTCCTTTCAAATCGCCCGTCAGGAATGGTTTGGCGAGTACGTCGGCGTAGGAACGACGGCCGGCGACGATAAATGAACCTTTGCCCTTAAATACGGGTCGCTCGTAAGACAGCCGACTAAAGATCAAACCAATACCGGCATTAATCTCCTCTTTCTTGGCGTTTCCTTCCTTCATTCGAACGTCGAGAATGGAAGAAATACGTCCGCCGTAATTAGCCGGGATTCCTCCCTTCACGAGCTTGACGTCTTTGACTGCATCGGGATTAAAAACGGAGAAGAAGCCGAATAAATGCGAAGCATTGTAAACGGGTGCCTCATCCAGCAGGATCAGGTTTTGGCCCACGTCGCCCCCCCGTACATTGAACCCGGAAGCTCCCTCGCCCACGGTCGATACGCCGGGTAACAACTGAATACTACGAACCAGATCGACTTCACCGAGTAAGGCGGGCATTTGACGAATCGTTTTGATGTCCACCTTATTGACGGACATTTCAACTGATTTTACGTTCTCGTCTTCGCCCTGACTTCGGATGACGACATCCTGCAACTGCACGCCCTCATCTTTGAGTTCAAGGTCCAGTTTCACGTCCTGCGTGGTCAAGTCCACCTGCTTCTCCTGACGCTGATACCCTACGTAGGTGTAAACCAGCGTGTACTTGCCTTTGGGCAGCGTAATCGAGTAAAAACCGTAGGTGTTAGTAGTGGTACCGGTACTCCGTTCTTTCACAAATACGGAGACGCCAATGAGTCCTTCGCCATTAGCGGCATCTTTAATGTAACCAGAGATAGTAGCTTTTTCATTGGATTGCCCCCGGGCGTTCGGTAGCAGCAGGACGCCCAGCAGCCAGATAAGAAGAAAATGTTTCATAGGATAGAATTGAAGACCTGTCGTTTATGGCTTAAAAACGACAAACTGCATTCAAGGCTTGTTTTATGCTGCAAAGATGCTCGGGAAATGGCTGAATTTGCCCTTTTTGTGATAACCGGAGCATAACTCCCACCGTTGGAAAACAAAAATCCCCAGCCGAGGCCGGGGATTTTTTAATTGGATTGCGTAAAATATAGACGAAGCCTTACCCGATCCGAAGGATAATCTCGATTCCCTAAAGCCGTTCGTGAAAAGTTCAGATACTGCTGAGCTCCTACGGGCGGCGTCAGAATCAGGGGAGCATTTTGGACTTTTCTTTTCAAAATCAGATTGAAATAATTAGTCACATTGAAGGTGTAATGATCCTTCAATTGCCAGCCGCTGTTATCAACCACGTACGTAGCCGACACAACTGCTCCAGTACCCTGTACATTCTCTACGGGCTGATTGGTTAAAATGTCATTGACGGCATTGGTTTTATATAAGACCAGCGTAGAAGGAGGGTTCGTATTATCTCGAACGTCCGTACGAACGGGGTCAAATACTAATTCCGCCCGATTTACACCTAGAAGTGTTAAGTAAGGTTCTAGAGTTTCGGTTAAATACGGAAATTCAACGCGGGTACGCAGTGGTCCACTCTGTGTAATATAAGCCTTATTATCCGTCAAGGTGCTATTTACAACATCCGGTTGTTGTTTTAAATTAGCTAGTGGCGTTCCGGTGAAATCACTCGCATAGCGACTGTAGTGCATAAACGTAAAGGGAATATCAACCGACTCAGCCGTGGGTGTCAATAGGTTATCATCGTGAAAGTAAACCCGCAAAAAGCTCCGGGGTACGCTAAGTCCTACGATCACGTTTCCTTTTGAAGAACCTTTCACTGCAAACCCCGGTAACAGGTTATGCAACGTCTCGTTATTATTAATCGTATTGTTTTGTAAAGCATTAAATAGTTGAACCCCTAACGTATCCGAAAAACGCTGACGGACACTAGGCGTTGTACCACGTCCGGGAGCAAAACTTGCCTGAGCCAACGGCTTGACCTGGTACTGAACCGAAGTATTGGTATTGTAGTAGGTAATGCTCTGCACTAAGGGCGTAGTCGTTTGATGCGTACTGATCTTGAAGGTTTGTACACTATCTCCGTAGGACAATGACAGAGGCAACACCAGTACTAGTGAATCATACCGGGCTCCTAGCCGCGTATTTAGCGTATTACTGGGATAGCTTGGACTCATAAACGCCGTAAACTCCTGCATACCTGTATTCTCATCCTTCCAGCGACCCACATACATGCTGGAATCAGCAGAGGTAATCGCTGAATCGCTCACTGCTACCGTAGACAATTTTACGGTAAACGTGTCGATCATGACTACGGACAGGTTTTCATTCGGAATGATCTCGGAGCCCAGCGTCAGATCTCCCTTCTGGCATCCGCCTAACGAATAAAGCCCGCTTGCTATAAAGCCTAACGAAAGCCAGGTTTTCCAATTCTTCATTGAATAGTTTATCGAATAAACAGGGAGCGGGCATTTGATCCCGCTCCCGTTCTAATTCCTTAAGGTATTTCTACACCAATGCCCTTTAAATCTTCGGTAGTAAGCGAAGGAGGAAATTGGCCGTTCTTGATTTTTTCCACCACCAGATCTCCCGCCTTTTGAGCTTGTTCGGCTGTAGCAAAGCCCTGCTCTCCTACGATACCCGGAATGATTGGCTGGTGAATAAAGGGCTTTCCTCCCTGTTCGATCTGATAACCCCATCCTTTTGTGGTTTCAAACACGCGTACTTCAAAGGCATAGGTCATTCGCCAATAGTATACGCCTGCCAACAGAATGAGTATTCCT
This sequence comes from Siphonobacter curvatus, assembly GCF_002943425.1. Taxonomy (NCBI): domain Bacteria; kingdom Pseudomonadati; phylum Bacteroidota; class Cytophagia; order Cytophagales; family Cytophagaceae; genus Siphonobacter; species Siphonobacter curvatus. The sequence goes on along the minus strand of NZ_PTRA01000001.1, from coordinate 1,036,039 downwards.
AACAGCCACCAGATACGTTTGTTACGCATAGCTTTAGGCTTACTCAACTACCTCACGAGCAACAGAAGGATCAAAGGAATAAATATCGTCTAATCGGGTTGACCCGGAAGCACCCGTCGCAATGTATCCTAAGTTTTTCATGCTGAAGCTTACTGCTCGTGAGCGACCACTAGGAGCAGCTCTAAATTTATTGTTAGAGTTACCATACTCGTAATCAGAAGCCCAGGTATCTGTAGCTGCATCATAACTCCATATTTTTGTATCAGTAGTAGTAGTGACACCCATCAATAAATAGCCTTTATTATTGATAACAAACGAGCTGGCATAACTACGCATGATAGCCGATTGATCCGTCGTAAAATCCTTCTTCTGGGTCCAGATTCCACTCGTGGGGTTGAATTCCCACCAATCACGTAACGTCTGAGCGTTACCCGTACCCGTACCCACGTAAACCATATTATTAATTACCATGGCTACCGCACCTTCACGTTTGGCACCCGGAAAACTGTTTTCCTTCGTCCAAGTTGCTGCTGTAGGGTTGTAGGAATATAAGTCATTCAGGTTGTTACCGTCGAAACCCGTACCTACGTAACCTTTGTTGTTAACGCTAAACGAAACCGTTCCTACACGGCCCGTTCCCATATAATCCGCAATCTTAGTCCATTTATTGGACGTTGGATCGTACGAGTAAAAATCCTTCACGTACACACCACCCTGAGGCTGGCCTAAGCCTACGTAACCTTTGCCGGCAACGGCAAAACCAGTAGCACCCGTTCGGCCAGCACCGGGGAAGTTGGCTTTCTGGGTCCACGTACGTCCGTTATATTGCCATAAATCCGCCAAGCGGTTGTTATTATTATCCGAACCTGTTGATATGTAGGCGGCGGTATCGATGACAAAGCTAGCGGCACCACTCCGAGCTACCCCTTCAAAAGGAGATTCAGCCCGCCAGTTGCCCATCACGTTTTCATCGTTATTACTATCCTTGCAGGAAAAACCCAGGACCGCCAGACCGGCAATGGCAATTAAGGAACGGTTCATTGACCGGAATCCGCGAGAAGTACTACGCACAGAGGTGGGATTTGAAAAAAGAGACATCATAGAAAATTCAAACCGTTTCATGAATGATTAGCGGTATGAGAATAAAGTTTGATTAATGAATCCGTGGAGGTCTGTTTGTCGTCCGTATTCAAAATGACCTTCCATGTTCTGATCCGGGATTATTTAAAATGACTGCTTACGTCTGATTCTTGTTCGGGTCGTTTCTGTTGGCGTACCAGCTTTTCCGCCCAATAAAAACGCAAAAATAGAGGTCTATTTCTAGGAAATAAAATGGCTAGTCGAAAAGCTGAACCAAACGCGAAGCTTTTTCAGCACGCTTGTTCAAGCACTTTTGCCGAAAAACCCGGATTTCAAGGGTAAAAACCGCGGTCTTTATGATCCAAGGCCGTATTCCTCCGCTTATTTCCTAATTATTTAATTCCTGAATTCATTCCGATTTTTCACTTTATTTTTCAAGGAATTTCCTAAAAAGCCGCGAGTCGCCGAAATTAACTTCATTACTAACGGCTTCCTACCCGCCTATCGTGTACGTCTGAAACGAATCTTACCAATATTTCTTTCTACTCGTGTTTGTTCACCTGCAAGGTCTCGTAGATCTGCGGCACGTACTGTTCACTCATGGGAATACTGTTTCCGGCAACGGTGAGTTTCAGTTTACGTATGGCATCCACCCGTTCGGTAGCCACGATATACGAGCGATGTACCCGCATAAAAGCCGGAGCGGGCAAAAGCTCTTCCAGGTTTTTAAGCGTCATCCGTGTAATGACCGGACGGGCGTGTACAGTCGTATGAATCTTCACGTAATCTTTCAGTCCTTCAATGTATAGAATGGTAGGAATCTGAATTTTTACCAGTGAATAATCCGCATGCACGAAAAAATGTTCCTCCTGCGACGGCCCCATACTGGGGGTGCGGGCGAAATACTCCTTTGCTTTTTCGGCCGCCTGCAAAAATCGCGTCAGTGGTACGGGTTTGAGTAAATAATCCAGTACGTTGAGGTTGAAACCTTCCAGGGCGTATTGCTCATAGGCCGTTACAAAAATGACCTGCGGTCGCTGTTGCAAGGATTTCAAAAATTGGGTTCCCGTCAATCCGGGCATCTGAATGTCCATAAACACCAGATCGATGGCTTCTTTCTGGAGTACTTCCAGCGTTTCCAGGGCATCTTCACAGGTGGCAACCAGTTCCAGGTAGGGCACTTTCCGAATGTTATCGGCCAGTAACTCCAGAGCTAGTGGCTCGTCGTCCACGGCTACGCAGCGAATTTTGTTCATGACAATTCAAGAGTTAACTGAACCTCGTACCAACCCTCGCGTTCCCGAATCTGAAGATCATGATTGGGGTACAGCAGATTAAGCCGACGTTCAACGTTTTTCAACCCTATACCCGAATGATGATCTTTGGGGTCGTCGGGTTGCATACTGACTTTGTTTTTTACCAGAAAATAGAGGGTACGCTCGTTAATATGTAGATGCAACTGAATAGCTGGGCGGGTAATCATGCCGATTCCGTGCTTAAAAGCATTTTCCACGAAGGGAATCAGTAACATCGGTTCGATGCAATGATTACCGGCAACGGGCCCCAGATCCAGTTCAATCTGTACCTTCTTTCCCAGCCGTAAGGTTTGCAGATCGATGTAACTGCGGAGGTACCGAATTTCCTGATCCATCGGCACTTTGGCTTCGTCCGATTCGTACAGCATGTATCGCATTAGCTCCGCCAGTTGAATTGTAGCGGGTTCTACCGATTCGGGCTTGAATCGGGCCAGCGAGACGATGCTGTTGAGAATATTAAACAGGAAGTGCGGACTGATCTGCGACCGCAGGAAACTCAGCTCGGACTTCAATCTCTCGTTTTCCCGTTCCTTTTCCAACTGCTGCCGTCGATGAAAATCATTCAGCACTTTATACGTAGTGCTAATCGAAAAGATGAAGAGTACCGGAAAGATAGTTCCGGTGATGAAGCGTACGTCCGTCAAATCAGCCTTGAATGCCAGCGAGCGTAGTTGCATGGAAAGCAGTACCATCACCAGGCCACACCCCGCCACTGTCAGTAGATAGAAGCTCAGTCCTTTTTTCTCCAGAAATCGAGGAATCAGAATTCGAGTATTGAGGTAAAAGAAAAGTACGGCCAGTGCATTTAAAGCGACCATATACACCGGGTCGGGCGGTTGATGAAACCGTCGTACGCGAACGGTCGACGACCGGAAGATCAGCGGCCAGAATATAAACAGGCACCAGAATACTAGTTGTAATAGCATTCGGCGGGCTTCTGAAATTCGTATCGCAAACGGTGCGTTCATGTCCTCAATACCAACAATGATTTTGTCATAATCCTGTTTTCGGAGGCCGAAAACCCAAATCCAGCGATGAGTACACTGGTTTTCTCGACGGTTTAAAAGCCGAAGCCTTTGCAACCCAATACCGCAGAAGTCGGTACGGCGTTGCAAAGGCTTCGTATAAATTTTAATTTTTTATTTTGAAGGACTAGTTATCCTGCGAAACCGTACTACCTCCGGACAGATCCAGATTAGTACGGGGATTCCCCCGGTAACGTAACGAACTGGCTCCGCTTGCTTTACAAATGAGCTGTTCCGCTACGGAAATTTGGGCATCACTCGCTCCCGATAAATCTAGTTTAGCCTGTTTGCTGGGATACTGATAGGCTCGAAGTTTAGAGGCTCCGGAGCATTCAACGTCGAGTTGTTCGGTAGTACCTTCCAGATCGAGACGACTCGCTCCCGAAAGATCTGCCTGCAGGCGTTCGGTATGACCCGTAAACGCTAGTTCTGACGCCCCCGAAAGCTCCACTTCCAAATCTTCTGCGTCCTCAAAGCCCCAAACGCGGGCATTGACAGCTCCCGAAAACTCGACCTTCTCCAAAGCTGGCATTGTAATTTCGATTTCCATCGGGTGTTTCCGATTGCGAGTCCAATGGTTGTAACTAATTTCTAGATTGTCATTCACCTTCTTCACGCTCAGATCCTGAACGTCGCTGCGATGACCTCGGGCTACAATTCGGTACGTGTTTCCTGGTACGACCCGTACCTTAAATGCATTACCCATTCGAAGGCGATCGAAATTCGTTAGACCGTATTCTGCAGTGGTTTCGTCATACGGGCAAACGTCCTCCCAGCGATTACAGGAAAACAGAGTAGTTACGAACAAAAGCAGTACAAATGCATACAATTTCATGGCATGAATTAATTGAGCGTTGAAGCGACAAAATTTCTCTTCTTGCTTTGCTTCTGCCATCTTGTTCGGATGAATCCGCACATTCGGTGCACCAACGGGAATAAAGCACGCCTGCATTGTGTACTTCTTCGAAAGACGATTCTGTATTTCTCGCCCGCCTTCCTTACTTTCGCTTTCCCATACTCACCTAACTAACTATGCGATCACTTCTATTTTTGGTCTTCCTGCTAGTCTGCCAGATGGCTTCGGCTCAGATGGAAGGCACCTACAGTAGCTATCCATTTAGTCAACTGGCCATTAATCCAGCCTACGCGGGTACGCGTGACTTGACCAGCATGACCTTTCTCAACCGACGCCGTTCGGTACAGTTCCAAAACACGTATAGTTCGCAGTATTTCACGGTGGATAGCCCGGTGGGTGAAAACTGGGCTCTCGGTTTCCAAGCTTTTCGCGACCCGTATTCCATTGCTTCCGTAGGTTTCTACGGAACGGCCGCGTATCGGCACCGGATCTCCGAAAACGAAATTCTTTCGGCGGGCGTGCAAATGGGCATTACGCAAGTCGTACTCCCTAACAATTTTGTGGGCAATAATGCGTATCCCTTCACTTTGGGCTTAGGTGTTCAGTACAAAACGCCCGTGTACTACGTGGGTCTGTCGGCTCAAAACTTAGTAAATCAAACGCACTATTACTCTACAGCTAAACCAATTTTCCTAACGGCTGGCTACGTATTCTCGCTGACGGAAGAATGGAAACTAAAGGCCGCCACGCTGGTGCGGGGCCAGAATCCCGGCCTTGGGTTTCAAACGAAAGCGGATGTCAATGCGACGTTTTGGTACAAAAACGTAGGCGTTGGCGTTTGGTACCAGAGTACGCTCCAGACCCTCGGCGGTAGAGATGGCATTTTAGGAACGGCGGAAGTACAACTTGGCGATCGTTTTCGGGTCGGAGCCAGTTACGATTTTAACGCTCCTCACAGCGGCGATTTTAGTTTCAGTACGCAGGAAAGTACGATCTGGCAGTTTTTCCTACGGTACGAGCTTGATCATGGAACGGGAAAAGTCGGGCAGATGCGGTATTTTTAGAAACAATGATATCGGTGAGCTTTCGAGGGATTAAACGTAAGAAGCCAGGGTTTTCTCCCTGGCTTCTTACGTTTGCGATTGAGTGGAATCTTTACGTTATTTCACTAATTCAATCTGAAGACGAGTTTCCTCAATATCCAATTCCGATTCAATTTTCCGGAGTACCTCTTCGTTGCTTTTACCCTCGCGGTGTAGTTGTTGAAGAATACTACGCTCCACGTCGATCACTTCTAATTGTACCCGGGAAAATAGGTTAAAAATCCGCAAAGCCGGTGTTTCCGAAAATTTCTGTTCCTTCTCAGGTAGGGGAAGCTCCGTATGTTGCAAGCGTTCAAACCGGTTTTGGTAGCTGCTTTTGATGCGTTTGAGTACCACGTCATCCACATCGCTCATGTTTTCCTCAATATGCGTCATGACCGCACTCAGTACCCGACTGCGTACCTCGTATTCTTCGGCCAATATGGAATATCGGGGCATTTTCAGTTTACGAATCACCCAGGGCAAGGTTAGTCCCTGAGCCACCAGCGTCACGATAATCACGCAGAACGTCAGAAAAATTACCAGATTTCGGTTAGGAAACAGGTCACCGTTGGGTAAGGTTAACGGAATTGATAAAGCAATAGCCATTGACACCACCCCCCGCATGCCCGACCAGCCAATGACCACCAGATTACGCCGATCAAAGAGTTCGCGTTCGTTATGTCGGTTAAAAAGCTGGCGGGGCAAAATGGCGGCGGGCGTGAGCCAGATAAATCGCACTAGAATCACCACTACACTTACCACCAGACCATAACCAATCAGTACCCAGATTCCGTGCGTGGTCAGCGAATCCAGGTCTGCCAGTACCATTTTCATTTGTAAGCCCAATAGAATGAAAATTAATCCATTCAGAATAAAACCCACAAATTCCCACACGGCATAAGTCTGTACCCGCGAATCGGTCGTGAACATATCCGCCGAACGATAAGACAAATACAGACCCGTAGTTACTACAGCCAGTACGCCTGAACCGTGAAAGTGCTCAGCTAACAAATACGAAGCAAAGGGCGTTAAAAAGGTAAGAGAGACATCGGCTAGGGCTTCAGTAACGAAATTTTTGTGGATCAGGTACAACGTATAGCCAATGCCTAATCCAATCCCTACGCCGATACCGACTACCAGCAGAAATTGGTAGCCAGCTTCCCAAATATTGAACGCCCCGGTAAGAATGGCCGCCAACGCGTAGCGATACACAATCAATCCGCTGGCATCATTGAGCAAACTTTCTCCTTCGAGAATACTGATAATCCTCGGGCTCAGTCCCAATCCTTTCGTAACCGAAGTAGCCGCTACGGCATCGGGCGGTGAAACGATAGCACCCAGCAAAAAAGCCTCCGCCCAGCTAATGCCATCAATAAGGCTATGTACGGCCCAGCCAACACACAAGGTTGTAAAGACAACCAGCCCAACGGCAGCCATGGTGATCGGTCGAATATTGGCTTTGAATTCGTGCCAACTGGCTTTCCAGGCGGCTTCATAAAGCAGTGGCGGCAAAAAGACAAAGAAGACCAGTTCAGGATCCAGAATAATGACGGGTAGTCCGGGAATAAAGCTAATCAGTAAACCCACAATGATCAGAGCAATAGGAAGCGGAAAATTCCTACGAGCACTCACTACCGTCAGAAACGAAACCCCAAAGAGTAGTAAAACAATGATTTCTATATTCTCCATACATTCATCCGGTTAGATTATCCGTCAATAGGTCCATCAGGGAAGTTACAAGTGGGCAGAACAGTCGAAGAGTCCGCTTCGATTGACTACTAGCCCGTAAATTAGGAAGCTATACAGTATTTACGAAAAAGCGGCAAACCTTTTTGGTGGAAAGGCTTGCCGCTTTTGGTGTACTCAAGAAGTATTTTAGATACTGGTGACAGAGGCCGATCTCGACCGACGTGCTTTCATTCGTACGGGTTCATTATCCGGAACATTCTCAAAAAGAAAGAACGTATTCGAACAATGCCGACACCGGTAATACTTTAAGGGCAAGAAACCCGCTAACTTCTTCACTAGTTCCGGACGCCCATTTCGTTCAACGTGGATAGACGTTTTACACTCGCGGCATTCGCATTTACGCTTTGTTTTAGTTAGTAGCCAGGTCAGAAAAATCAGGTAACTAACGATCAAAGAAACGGCGGCAATAATAAAAATTCCAGTCATAAATTTACAGTGGATTGCTATGTATGGCGGTACAAAAATTAAACTACTGTATGTCCCTTACACTAGAAACGCCCGATAGGTTTCATAACCTTGGACCAAACCAAGAAAAAACGCGACGAAACCCGCAAGGGCGTCGTCGCGTTGACTTTTGATAAGAATCTATTTTAGAACTTCCAACGCACAAACGCTTCCACAGCTTCGTACTCGGCAAGCCCTAATTTGTTGTATAAATTCGCCGTTGCCTGGTTCCGCTCTTCGGCCCGTTGCCAGAATTCCCGAGAGTCGGTACCTTGGTACACCACACCGTCTTTTTGGGACTGGTGTTTAAAGATTCCCTGACGCTTTTTCATTACCTGATCCGGCGACATAGGTACGGCCATTTCAATTAAATCGATCGCCCACTCATCCCAGGCACCTTTGTACAACCAAACCCAGCAATCTTTCATGAATGCTTCGTCTTTCAAACGACGAACGGCTTCCATGACGGCATCCAGACACACTTTGTGCGTACCGTGCGGATCGGCCAGATCACCCGCAGCGTAGATTTGATGTGGTTTAATTTCCCGAATCAAATCCACTACGATTTGGATGTCTTCTTCGCTGAGTGGTTTTTTCTGTACTTTACCCGTTTCGTAAAAAGGCATTTTCATGAAGTGAGCATTCTTCACGCCATTTCCAACGAAGCGGCACGTTGCTTTCGCTTCACCTTCCCGAATTAATCCTTTGACGTGACGCACTTCGGCAGTATCGATATCCGAATCCTTCTTGGTACGCAGGTATTCGGCAGCATCTTTAAAAATACGCTCGGCTTCCGGACTGTCAATACCAAAGTGCCGGTTGTAATCAACTACGAAGTCGATAAAACGTAGGGCTTCATCATCGGCTACGGCAATGTTACCCGAAGTCTGATAACCCACGTGTACGTCATGTCCCTGATCTACAAGGCGTTGGAACGTACCTCCCATCGAAATAATATCGTCGTCGGGGTGCGGACTGAAGATCAAACAACGCTTGTGAGCAGGTTCGGCCCGTTCGGGACGCTTGGCATCGTCGGCGTTGGGTTTTCCACCCGGCCAGCCCGTAATGGTATGTTGTAACTGATTGAATACGTCGATATTCAGGTCATACGCCTGTCCTACCTGAGCCAGCAAATCCGAAAGACCATTGTCGTTGTAATCACGGTTGGTCAGTTTCAGAATGGGTTTATTCAGTGAAAGAGCCAGGTGCGTAACGGCTTTTTTGATCATGGTTTTATCCCAGATCACCTCTTCTACCAACCAGGGCGTTTTGCGGCGGGTCAGTTCAGCAGCAGCCGATTCGTCGAGTACGAATTGTACGTTGGGATGTCCCTGTAAATAACTCGCCGGGACCTGATCCGTCACGGGACCTTCGATCGCCTGATGAATCATGGGAGCTTTGTGCTCACCCCAGGCCAGCAGAATTACCCGCTTGGCTTTCATGATCTGGTTAATACCCAGCGTAATAGCTTTTTTAGGAACGTTAGCCAGTCCGCCGAAATCCAGAGCCGCATCAATACGGGTCGTTAAATCGAGCGTCATCAGGCGAGTGCGGGAATTCACGTGTGAACCCGGCTCGTTGAAACCGACGTGACCATTCCGGCCAATTCCTAATAATTGAAAATCCAGACCGCCTAGTTCATCAATCCGGCGTTCGTATTCCTGGCAGAAAGCCGGAATCTGAGCCGGTGACAGAGTGCCATCGGGAATAAAATAATTGTCTTTAGGGATGTCAATGTGGTTAAACAGCTGCTCCTGCATGAACCGAACGTAGCTTTGTAAGCCGTCGGGCTGCATGGGATAGTATTCATCCAGGTTGAATGTAATGACGTTGTAAAAGCTGAGCCGCTCTTCCCGGTGAATGCGGATGAGCTCCGCATACACTTTTTTAGGCGATGATCCCGTAGCCAAACCTAATACAGCAGGTTTTCCCTGTAATTGTTTGGAACGAATGATTTCGGCAATTTCACGGGCAACCGCCGCTGATGCGTCATTGGAATCGGCATAAATCTGCGTAGGAATCCGTTCGAAGGCGATGGGCTGGTTCAGCGTCGGCGTAGCTAACAACGTGTCTGTCTCGGGCAGCATGTTATAGAAGGAGGCTTAGTTAACGCAACAAAAATATAGCTTTTCCCTGACAAGCTTGTACTACCAGCCTGACAAAACCCGTATTTTTTAAAAAAATTTAATAAATTAACCAGACAGTGGCCCTAACTGCTGGAAATCAGACATTACCTAAGCGAACGTTTAACCTAAAACGACAGAACATAGGGCTGATCGACGGGACAGAAGTAGGTAGTACGCCCTCCTACCTGTTTGATCTGGAGCTTTTGCTGACAACGTGGACAAAGCAGATGCTGCCCTTGATCCGGGTACGGCGACAAAGCCCATTCCCGGGCATGAATGATGAAATCCTGCGGGAACAAAGCGTAGTTCGCTTCGTATTGAATAGCCGTTAGTAATACTTTCTGAATAGCTTCGTGTAAGGCCTGTACTTCCAAGCTCGTCAGCGAAGAAGCCAGCCGTTCGGGATGAATCCGAGCCTGGAACAATACTTCGTCCACAATCCAGTTGCCAATGCCCGCCACTACCGACTGATCCAGCAGTACGGGTTTAATCAGGGCTTTTTTACGGGCCAGCGTCTGACCCAGCTCTTCTGGCGTAATAGCTAGTGCATCCGCCGCAATTCGCTTTTTCAGCAGGTATGCTTTCACATCGTCTACTAGCCCAATTCGTTCAAATTTCCGGGGACAAATGAACGCAAGCCGATAGCCATTCTGAAAGTAAAAAATAATTCGGGCAAAGCGAGGCTGCTCCTGATCGTACTGATAATAGGCCAGATCACCCGTCATCCCGAAATGGAAGTGTACAAAGAAACCACCGTCCGTTTCGACGAACAGGTTTTTACCGACGCGTTGCGTCGCGACGAATTGCCTGCCGCGTAAGGCTGCTACCAATACGTCGTAATCAGTGGTCAGGAGCTTGGTATCTTCTACTTGAATATCAGCCAGGGGTTGAAAGAGGCAGGTCGCTTCGAAATAACGTCGGTAGGTTTCGACTTCGGGTAATTCAGGCATAGTGGCGTAATGAATGTGGGTTGTCTAGTTTTGGATGACGGTTGTGTAAGGGAATATTTTCGATAGGGACTCTCCGCTAGGGACCGACGGATGATTGGGATCATGTTGTCACTCCTCCTCAACTGATCAAGTTCCAAAGCTTCTCCTTACTCTTCCTAGCAAACGGTATGGAATCAGCAATTGTTTGCTGACCTTTGCAGTATGGCACTTTTTGAAAAAACTCATTCCGCAGACTGGTTATACGACTTACTCGAAAGCAAAGTACAGCAATACAACCAACCGACTTTTATACCAAACGATCCCATCAGTATTCCACATCAGTTTTCGCAGCAACAGGATATTGAGATTATGGGATTCTGGGCGGCGGTACTGGCCTGGGGTCAGCGGAAGACGATTATCAATAAGTGTAACGAGCTGATTCGGCTCATGGACGGGGCTCCGTACGATTTCGTTCGGAATCATCAACCCCTTGATCTGAAGCCTTTTCTTCACTTCAAACACCGTACGTTTAACGCTACGGATACGCTCTACTTCCTGCACTTTTTTCAGCAGTTTTACGCAGAGCACGCGTCTCTGGAAGAGGCTTTCGTACCCGCATCCGTTGCCTTACCCCAGCCCGAGCGGCACCCGGCTTTTCCGGCTGAACAGGCTTTGGTCCGTTTTCATGAAGTATTTTTTGGTTTGGAAGATGCCCCGGCCCGTACGCGTAAACACGTGGCCACACCCGCCCGAAAGTCCTCGTGCAAACGCCTCAATATGTTTCTCCGCTGGATGGTCCGCAAAGACGCGAATGGTGTAGACTTCGGAATCTGGAATCGTTTGTCACCAGCAGCACTCGTTTGCCCCTGCGATGTACACGTAGAACGGGTAGCTCGAAAGCTAGGCTTATTGCAGCGACCCAATACCGACTGGCAGGCCGCTCTGGAATTAACGGATCACCTGCGTCGCTTCGATCCGAGCGATCCGGTTAAGTATGATTTTGCTCTGTTTGGTCTGGGTGTAGAAGGGGAAATGTAAATCACTTTCTAGTCAAAGATGCAGCACAACAGCTTTCGTGAATCCGTTAATAGCCCATTTCAGTGAGAGCTGCCTTGGCTTTGCCATCCACGGAATTTTTGTATTCGTGTTTTTTGAAGCTAATAGCTTTCTCGAAATAACTTTTGGCTTTGGCCTTGTCGTTGCGTAACTGAAAAATGTACCCCAATTGCAGGCAGGAGGACGGAGCAAAATGCCAGTTTTGTCCTTCGCCCAGGGCAATAGCCCGTTCGTACAAGGGGATAGCCGTTACAAAGTCGTTCATCCGATGGTAAATACGGGCTTTGCGATAATTGTACTCGGTTCGGTCGTAGGGCTGCGAAAACTGAGCTTCTGAGGTGTTCTTGAGGTTTTGTAAAGCCGTTTCATAATAGCCACCGTCACCGGCAAAACGAGCTTTGAGTACCAGTTTCTGAGGATCGGTTAAAGGCTGGTACGCGGCATTACAAGCTTTCTGGGCCGATTTGTCGGCTTCATTATGGGCCTGTCCTATCGTTTTTACCCGCTCATACTGGGTTCGGGCTTTGGCCTCATCACCCGCCAGAGCGTAGCAGAGGTACTCCTTGTACGTCGCGTCTTTAACAAAATTTCCAGTAGGATGCTGTTTTAGAAATTGCTGAAAGGCGGTAATTGCGTGAGCGTACTGGCCTTTTTGTAAGAGGATCTCACCGATATGGTAGTCGAAAAAAGGTATATCCAGGTATTCCGGTGAGTTGGGATGATTTTGAGCCAGGGCCAACGCGGCTTCCCCGTGTCCTTCTTTCATCAGAATGGAATTACCAAAAAACTGAATCAGTAAGTTATCACTGTTCTGAGCCAGGTATTTCTGGAAATCCGTCACTTCCCGACCACTCAGTCTCAAGACATACCCCTGCATAAGGTATTCAATTAGTTGAGCTTCTGTCCGAAACAAGGGTTCTTTCTGCGTCACGGCGTGGATTTCCTGCAACCCCTGCTGAATATTTCCCCGCAATCCCAGTAGTTTGGTTACCCAACGATAGCTCTCGGGCGTCGATCCGATCAGCACGTGCAGCATCCCCAAGGCTTTTTTGTTGTACGTAAACTGCGGGAATCTTCGGGCGTTTTCATCCAGCAATTTGTACGCTTTAATAATATCCCAGGCTCCCGGTACTTCCTTGCCAAATTTGATTTTTACAAAGGCCCAGTGTAATCGGATTTCGGCCCGCAGGCAGCGATTCCAGGGCGAATCTTCGTCCATATCCTCCAATTGCTGCAGGCGTTTCTCACCGTTTTTCTCCATGCTTTCGTATGCCTTCCGATCTTCCGTGAGCAGCAGCGATAACATATCGGCGTAATCATCCAAATACAGAGCTACTCCGTTCGTTTTCAGTTCGGGAGCTAGTTCCTGCCGACCTTTGTTGAGCTTGAGTTTGAAAATGTCCAGGTAAGCCTGCTGTACACGGGGGGTCCATTCAAAATCGGCTGCCTGACTAAAGCTTGGAAGGAAAAGTAGAAGAAATAAGATTCGTTTCATGGAAGAATGGGCTGAAGCTGGTACAAAAAAACCCGTCGAAAATTCGACGGGTTCGTTCAGATTGGTGTTGCTGTAAAAATAAAATTACCGCCGTGAAGTTGTAGCAACCGTGACAGGAGCGTCTTCGACGTCCGCCAGAATCCGACCGCAATGTTCACAGATGATGATTTTCTTCTGCTCCCGAATGTCAGCCTGACGTTGGGGAGGTACTACGTTAAAACAACCGCTACACGCTGCCCGGCGAACCGTTACAACGGCTAGTCCGTTCGAAGAATTGTCACGAATACGCTGATAAGCCAGACGTAAACGGTCTTCTACTTTCAGTGCCTGTTTGTCACGTTGTTCGTTCAGTTTCTTTTCATCTTCCTGGCTTTCTCCCAGAATGATGTCCAGTTCTTTGCGTTTCGCGTCAAGATCTTTGCGACGTTCTTCCAATAATTGTTGCGTATGACGAATTTCTTCTTCTTTCAGACGCACTTTTTCGCTGGCTTCAGCCGTACGCTTATCCGCCAGTTTCATTTCCAGTTCCTGAAATTCGATCTCTTTGTTGATGGCATCGAATTCCCGGTTATTGCGGACGTTATTTTGCTGATCTTTATACTTAACAATCAGTTTTTCAGCGTCACGCTTGGCCTGACGATAGCCGTGGATTTCGGAATCAAGCGTGTCGATGGTATCTTTATGACGTTTGATACGGGTTTCAAACCCGGCGATATCATCCTCAAGATCCCGAACTTCTTCAGGCAAATCCCCGCGAATTTTTTTGATTTCGTCTAACTGAGAATCTATGGCCTGTAATTGGAGGAGAAAATCGAGTTTTTGAGCTACCGTTGCTTCCATGAATGAGAGTTTCGAATCTATCGTTTCCAGCTTTTACTTAACAACCGGGCTGACATTCAGCCCATTTAAGAAAAAACTGTAGAACTTACACGAAATAGTGAACCGGATTGGTGTCAGTTTTAGATAAAAGTGTCGCAAAATTAGGAAAATTTTCCGTTAGACGCTCACTTAATAGCTCTTTCGTGAAAACTTCGCTTTCGTAATGCCCAATATCACAAATCATTAGCTGCTTTTCGGCATCGAAGAACTCGTGGTATTTAAAATCAGCAGTTACGAAAACGTCCGCCTGTTGCCGTAATGCATCTTTCAGCAGAAAACTGCCCGATCCACCACAGATAGCAATTTTTTGTACGGTTTTGTTCCGCGGTTCCGTATGACGAATCACTTTCAAGTTCATTCGGCTTTTCAGGTACGCTAGCCAATCGTTTTCAGAGAGTGGTTCAGGCAGTGTACCGATCGCTCCAGAACCTACTTCCTGATTACTGTTTTCGAGCTGATGCAGATAGTAGGCCACTTCTTCGTAGGGGTGAGCTTGCCGCAGAGCCTGTAACACCCGCCCTTCCAGAGGAGCCGGGAAAATCACTTCAATCCGGTACTCCTCCACTTCTTCGGGCTGATTTAGTTCGCCCAGAAAAGGGTCCGCTGATCCCGTTGGGGTGAAGGTGCCCGTACCCAGCGTTCGGAACGAGCAGTTTTTATACTCCCCGATCTGACCCGCTCCGGCGGCATAGAGAGCCTCCAGAACCTGCGACGTTTGTTCTACGGGAACGAAGGTGGTAAGCTTTTCGAGCGTCTGCCGTTTGGGAGCCAGTATACGCACTGACGACAACCCGAGTTGTTGAGCGATCCGATCGTTTACGCCTCCTTTTACGCTATCCAGATTGGTATGAATGGCGTAGAGAGCAATGTCGTTTTTCAGAGCCTTGATTACGGTCCGTTCGACGTAATTTTTCCCGTTCAACTGTTTCAATCCCTTAAAAACGATGGGATGATGGGCAATGATCAGGTTACAGTTTCGCTGAACTGCTTCTTCTACGATGGCTTCCGTGCAATCCAGGGTAACGAGAACATTTTTTACTTCCTGTTGTGAATCACCGACGATCAGGCCCGCATTGTCGTAGCTTTCCTGATAGGCCAAGGGAGCCCATTTTTCGAGAAAAGAAGTAACGTGTTGAATTGTACTCATGGCCAGGGTATAGATCAATTTTTAATAGGTTTCCTCAAGTGGAAAACTATCCTAATTGATAACGTTCGGTTAAAATGTTCAAATGGTGCTGCTCATGTCCGGCAATCATGAAAATCAGAGCTCGGCTCGACAAAGGGGAACCACTGCTGGTACCCATTCGGGATAGATCCTCCTCACTGAAACTACGAAATAGCAGCAGATTGCCTTTACGTAAAAATTGATACTGTTGCAGTAAGTCTTCCAGGGGCTGTCTGCTAAACTGAGCTACGGCCATGTACTCATCCTGTTCAAAACCCGGTAGTTTCTGAGTTTCGCCCCGAGCAATTGCTAAAGCCCGGTAAGAGAAAATACGCTCGGTATCAATCATATGCCCTAACATTTCTTTGATACTCCACTTCCCCTCAGCGTATCGGAAGTCCGCTTGCTCGGGCAATAATAAAGATTCGTAACGATGCAGAACTTCTTCGTATTGATGGTGTAGTACCTCGAGTACATTAGAGTCTGGTACTAAGGCTATATAATGAGCCATCTGACTTGAGGCGGGATATTCAGTAGATAAAGGCCGGTTCATACGGATTAAACTAGTGATTGTAGATAGCTGGCAGAAATGGTTGGGTAATCCCTTCCACTAATTCAGTATACTCGATGAAAGCTTCGACTCGAAATAGTGAAAAAAATCTTACATCGTTCCCAGCTTTACTCAGTTTTTATGAGGGAATGTTTTTTTTGACTCTATACCTTTAGAAAAGGTATTCTTATGCCTGAATACTACTAAGGGTGTTGGTGTCATGACAGCGAATTCTATCTTACATATCCTATTGGCAGATGATGATGCAGATGATCGCTTTCTAGTACAAGAAGCCTTTGATGAAGCAGGAGCTAAGGTACAATGGGAAAGTGTAAGTACAGAACCTGAATTGCTTCATCGGCTTGACGCAAAGCAAAAACTGCCAGATTTGCTTCTTCTTGACTGGAATCTCCGGCCTGGTGGTGGACCAGAGCTTTTACAATTTATTCGAAAACATGCTCATGTTTGTTTTCTACCCGTTATTGTTATGAGTACCTCTTCAGTACCCGAAGACATCAAAAATGCCTATCGATTTGGGGCTAATTCTTACATTATAAAACCATCCAGCTATAACGATTTAGTTAACACCTTCAAGAGTTTATATGAATTCTGGGGTCATATTGTTCGATTACCTCCTGAGCATTAAAAGTTTTATGCCCTTCCACAAATCGATTTTCTATACTTATAATTGTCATATATATACTTACAAGTAAATTAAACTATATACTTACTAATTTTTTACCAAAAAAGTGCCAAATACTACTATTTTTCGATCCATTCTTCCCTTTCGCCGAAAACTCATTCTAACCCGTTTTTGAGATACTAGTTTTGTTTCATCAATCTAATCAAGTGGCGGCTTGAAGGATTGAACTTGAGAAACAGAACAGCTTCATGACGGTGTAGCTAGTTCTGAGGAGTAAAACCCCTCTCATCTTTTAGATTTGAGGGGTTTTCTAAAAAACAATCGGTATAATCGTTCAACCATAGCCTATTCATTGAGTATATCCAACCTTCAATCTTGACTTTAATACTAGTTTCATCCAACCCATCATAAAGCCCTGTCTAAGGGCTTTTTTTTTATTTATCCGTCTTTGATCTGCGTATGTTACTCTATCCTATTCTATACAATCGCTTCCATGAAAAAATGTATCTTCACCAGTCTTACTTTAGTGGTGCTGTGTCAGATAACTTTTGCTCAACGCAATGAGACTCGGGCTACCGACGCTGATACGCCTTTGCACTTGTTACAACCCGACTATCCGGTCCCTTATGGTAAAGTTTCAGCAGAAGCGGTGACCCAAGTATTGGACCGGGTTTATACGTACTTGAACGCTGTAACGCCTGCTCAACTTGCGGATAAACAAAGCAATAAAACTCTGACAGATTTTTCTTCCATTGATGCGAATACCACCTTTGCAAAAGCTGACTTCCGCCTTACCAGTTACGAATGGGGCGTTACGTATGCGGCTCTGTTACAGGCTAGCGAAGCAACGGGTGATCCCAAGTACAAAGCCTATACCAATGAACGACTAAAATTTCTGGCTGAAATCGCTCCTCATTTTCAGAAACTCCTGAATGAAGATCCCCAGAATCGGCTCGCCATGCGTGCGTTTCTCAATCCGCACGCGTTGGATGATGGTGGAGCCCTTACGGCAGCTATGATTAAATCTGTACGAGGTGGGAATAAGGCGACACTACGTCCACTCGTCGATCATTTCATTACGTATATTCTTACCAAAGAATACCGTTTATCGGATGGGACGCTGGCCCGTAATCGTCCGCAACCTAATACGCTTTGGCTGGATGATTTATTCATGGGCGTACCAGCCCTCGCTCAGATGGGTAAGCTTACGGGCGAGGCGAAGTATTACACAGAAGCGACTCGACAGGTTATGCAGTTTTCGAAGCGGATGTTCAATCCCCAGAAAGGTCTGTACATGCACGGCTGGGTCGAAGCAATGAATGTCCATCCTGAGTTTCACTGGGCTCGGGCCAATGGATGGGCTATTCTGACCAAAGTGGAGCTACTTGACGTACTACCGGATAATCACCCGCAACGGGCTAAAATTCTGGAATTGCTACAAGCTCACGTGAAAGGTTTGACCGCCTGCCAGTCGGGTTCGGGCTTCTGGCACCAGCTTCTAGACCGCAATGATTCATATTTGGAAACTTCTGCTACGGCTATTTACGCTTACTGCCTAGCCCGAGCGATCAATAAAGGCTGGATTGATAAGGTAGCCTATGCCCCCGCCTGTTTGCTGGCCTGGAATGCCGTTTCTACGAAAGTGAACGCCAAAGGACAGGTGGAAGGTACCTGCGTAGGAACGGGTATGGGCTTCGACCCGGCTTTTTACTACCACCGTCCCATCAGCCCCTACGCGGCTCATGGGTACGGTCCGGTTATTCTGGCGGCTTCGGAAGTCATTCAGTTATTGAAAAAACAGCCTTTTGAAATTAACGACAGTTCGTTACAGGCTCTTCAACGAAAATAGTATTGTATTAGGTTATCGGAATCCGTACGGGCTTACCTGTACGGATTTTATTTTTAAGTGCCTCTACTTAGCATACGGTCGGACTTTAGGAAAGAGCTATTTGTAATTTTGGATTGTTAATCCTTCCTAGTATGCCTTCCAAACTAACCCAATGAGTACGGAATTATTTTGGCTTCAGTCGCACCGAATCACGGGGCTTTCTGGTTCTGCTAAGTTTGCTAATTGTACTGCTTATCTCTCCTTTTGTACTGGATTTGTTTCCTGATTCTGTGCAGGATTCGCCGGATGTCCAAAAGCTTGACACGCTGATGGCCCAGTTGGAGGTGCAGTCTGAAACGCAAAAAGCATACACCGAACACGATTCCCGCGATTACAACCATTCCCCCAACAAGCGTTTCGGTAAACCTACGCGTTTGTTCGCCTTTAACCCGAATACCATCACCTCCGAGCAATGACAAGAATTAGGCGTGGCCCGCTGGATGGCCGAGCGAATCGTCAAGTACCGATCCAAAGGGGGCATATTCCGTAAAAAAGAAGATTTACTACGCATCTATGATTTCCTGGAAGAGCAGTATCGGCAACTGGAAGCGTACATTCGTCTGCCCGCAACAACACCTCTTTATTCCACTTCAAATGCCAAGCCCGTTTTCGAAACCCGTTCTACACTCGTCAAAACGGAGCGTACCACGTTTACCTTTCAACTAAATGAAGCAGATACGACTGATTTTAAGAAGGTCTACGGCATTGGCTCAAAGCTTGCCCTTCGTATCATTAAATTCCGGGAGAATCTGGGTGGTTTTGTAAACGAGAATCAACTACGGGAAGTCTGGGGACTCGATTCAAGCGTAGTACAGGAGCTACTAAAACACGGCCAACTAACGGGACCGGGTTCGGTACGGAAAATTAAAATCAATGACGTAAGTCTGGAACAGTTTCGCCACCCCTACCTGAAGCCTTACGTAGCCAAAGCCATTCTAGCCTATCGACAACAACACGGTGCTTTTCAGTCGGCCGCTGATTTAAAAGCTGTAAAGCTATTGGACGAAGCTACGCTGAAAAAACTAGAACCGTACCTCGCCTTTTAATTTTTACGGTCTGGTACTAGATCCAGTAACAGGATCTAGTACCAGACCGATTTATTTTAGAAGTTAGGCTTCAACATATAGCGGGAATAGAATTTCTCGATAACTCCCACGGCTTCATCCGCCGTATCGACTACGCTAAACAAATTCAGGTCGTTTAACTTGATGTAGCCGTTTTCTTCTCCCATTACATTTCTGAGCCAGTCAATCAGCCCACTCCAGTATTCGCGACCCACCAGTACAATCGGGAAACGGCCAATTTTCTGGGTCTGAATAAGCGTGAGTGATTCAAACAATTCATCCATCGTACCAAAGCCGCCGGGCAGGGCAATGAAGCCCTGGGCGTATTTGACAAACATTACTTTCCGTACGAAGAAAAAGTCAAAATTGATGCTTTTATCGTGGTCAATGTAAATGTTCGGCTGCTGTTCAAAAGGTAGTTTGATGTTTAATCCAACGGATTTACCGCCATTTTCCTTCGCACCCTTATTACCGGCTTCCATAATACCGGGACCACCCCCCGTAATCACGCCATAGCCGAGTTTCACGAGTTTTCCCGCAATTTCTTCCGCCAGTTTGTAGTGCGGGTGATCGGGTAAGGTACGGGCCGAGCCGAAGATGGAGACACAGGGACCGATTTTGGCCATTCGGTCAAACCCTTCCACAAACTCGGCCATTACTTTAAACACAACCCATGAATCGGCACTCTTGATCTCGGCCCAGTCTCGGTTTTCGAAGGCTTCCCGAATACGGGCTTCGTCTTCAATGACCGCCGGATTCATTAAGGAAACATCGGTTAAAGGGCGGATATTTTCATCGCTTCCAGGTACCGGTGGTAATCCCGTAGGCTTTATTTCTTGGTTATTTTCTGACATCGTAAAAGTGGTTTACTTGAACATTTTCCCGCTGGAGCAGGGCTTTTGATAGAAGGCCCCTACTTTTGTAAAACGGGAAGGATATAACTGTTTTCCGCTCCGTAATGTTGCAGTTTTTACTTAAACTTCCGAATACACGCATGAAAATTGCTATCGGCTCCGATCACGCCGGATTTGATTACAAAAAACGCCTGGCCGATTACCTTACCCTGCAAGGTCATCACGTCACGGACTTTGGTACCTACTCCCTTGATTCCGTTGACTATCCAGACTTTGCTCATCCCGTGGCTTCAGCGGTCGAGACGCAGGAAGCGGACTTTGGCGTCTTGTGTTGCGGCAGTGGTCAGGGCGTTTGCATTACGGCGAATAAACATCAGGATGTTCGGGCAGCTCTGGTTTGGGGCCGGGAATTAGCCGAACTTTCCCGTCAGCATAACAACGCAAATGTCATTTGCATTCCCGCTCGTTTCATTGCCTATGAAATTGCGGAAACCTGCGTACAAACGTTCCTGGATACTTCTTTCGAAGCAGGAAGACATGCCACTCGCGTCGGAAAGATCAGTTGCTAAAGATGTTCCATAACGAAACGAGGCCCGACTTCTGAGTCGGGCCTCGTTTCGTTTTAAGCGTGTATCTTCCGGTAAATGCCTTTGTCGATTTGCTCGTACTGCCGGGCCAAAGCGGGAATGCGTTTGAAAAGGGTCGGAGCCAGGTTACGGCGGTCAATCAGGTACTCTGGTGGATCCTTCTCAAAGTTTCGCAGGATATTAATGACGTTATTGTAATTGTTCAGATTCTCCAGATCAAAACGGGCCAAGTTCCAGTTCAGATAAGCCGTTGCCGGATAATTTTCGAGGTACTCGCCCATGCCATCGCCCAATACCAGAATTCGTTTGTTTTTAATCTCACTAGGTAAACGTACGGGTTGTACAGTCAGGTTTTCCAGTTTGAGAATCGTATTGGAAAAGGCGGGCAGCAAGGTCAAATAAAACAGAATTCCGACTCCTCCCACAAATATGACAAACATCATTTCAGGAATCCATCTGCGGCGGGTGTAGGTTTCAAAGAAGTACACACTGAAAAAGGCCAGACCGGGCGTAAAAATGACAAACTGCATGGGAGCCAGATAAGCCATTAAGCCCACCGAAAGCAGGCAGGCTCCTAAATACAAGGCCATCACCTGCTGTACTCGTGACTGAAAATTTGTATATCGTCCGTGTTTGAGAATTTGTAGAAAGCCTAATCCAGCCAATAATACGGGAAAAATCAGTACTGTAATCAGGGTTTGAAAGTCATTCAAATCGTATTGGCGGATTTGGAAAATGATACTGAGAAAATTCCGGGTAAAGGCATCGTACCGACCATCCAGATAAAAATAGAGGTTCACGATGACCAGCGGGAAAAGAAATCCAAGGATATTCATGATGTGCTGCCGAAAGCTCGCACCACTATACAGCAGCAAGGCCAGTACCACCCAGATAATAAAGACCATACAAGGTGGGTAAAACAACGTAGCGATACCAATGTAAAAGCCTACTTCGAGCAGTTCATCCCGAATCCCTTCCCGGTCGAGTTGTTTGAGCAGCGTACCCAGAGCTAGCAACAAAAAGGTCGTTGCCAATAGAGCCGGAGAAAGCGTCGTATAATCAAACGACAGATTCATCAGCACCAGATAGATAAAGCCGGGTACGTAGTTACGGTCCGAAAAAACGCTTTGCCGACTCATAATCAGATTGAAATAAATCATCTGAAAAGCGGCTATTGCGTAGGCTACAAAGTGATACATCACTTCAGAACGACCGAAAATCCAGTGCAGACCCGCGTATACCGCCGCCGCCATGGGAGCCGTGCTATCCCAAATCCCATCATACAGGCCATGCCCTTTACTGAGTTGTTCGCCCAGCAACGTCCACTGCATTTCAGGAATCAGCAACGGGGTCGTTCCCATCAGTACCGGAAGTCGGACCAGAAATAGGATCACTAATAGTACGAAAAGCTGGTAGGCCGCATTGACCCGAAAAAAACTAAGCAAGATTGTAAAGCGTTTTTATATCGAAATGAATCAGACCCTTGGCTTGATTCTTTAATTCATTTTACCCTAGAAGAAAGGGTTAAGCGTAGAAAGTTCGCCCGGGGAAATAGAGTAGATTCCTATTTGATTCGCTCCTGCAACCCTTTCCTTTTTCAGTAATTCTATGGTAAAAATAACCACTCTATTCCGAAACCTCTGCGATCCTTCTTAAACTCACGGGGAAAATTCGGATATTTGCGGGGTTCGGGATGAGTTTAACCCCGGAGAGGCCTTCCTCTCCCTAGACGAATGGTATGGAATCGAAACGACAACAAAAATTTGCCCGGCAAATACAGAAAGACCTGGGAGATATTTTTCAACGGGAAATGCGGAATCAGTTTGGGAATGCGTTCATTACGGTTACGGACGTGAAAGTAAGCCCCGACTTAGGCATTGCCCGGGCGTATCTGAGTTTTCTGCTGACGGAAGATAAAGACCAATTGCTGAAAAATATCCAGGAAAAAACGAAGCAGATCCGGCAGATTCTGGCGAATAAAATCCGGAATCAGGTACGGATCATTCCTGAATTACAGTTCTTTCTGGATGACACCTCCGAGTACGCGGCTAAAATGGATGCCCTGTTTGCGGGAATCACCATTCCGCCCGCTACTGACGAGCCCGAAGAAAAATAAGTACGGGCCGATCCGGTTTTATCCGTGGATGAAACCGGATCTTTTTGTATTTCCTTCCCTACCCTTTTGAAGTTTAGGCATGAATCTGGCCTTTCTCGTTGCCCGCCGCTATTTTCTTACCAAGAAGAAAACCTCGTTTATCAATCTTATTGCCATCATTTCCATGCTGGGCGTATGCATTGGTACAATGGCGTTGGTGGTGGTTTTATCCGTATTCAATGGATTGGAAGATTTTAACCGGCAGCTTTTTAAAACCTTTGATGCTGATTTACGGATTGTACCCGCTAGTGGCAAGAATTTTCGGGTAACGGATTCGCTCCGGACGGAACTTAAGAAAATTCAGGGTATCAAGCACATCACGCAGGTATACGAAGAAAATGCTCTGGTTCAGTATGGAGATCAGCGAACAGTAGTAACCATCAAGGCGATGGACGATAATTTACAGTCGCATCCAGAAATGGATACCGCCCGTATCGCCGGAAGTCTGATCCTCCAACAACAACAGCAAAATTTTGCCGTACTCGGCATTGGCGTAGCCCGTATGCTGGGTTTAAGACCGGAAGATCCGCTAACCCCGCTGGAAATCTGGTACCCCCGAAAAAATGCGAATCTGGCTGCTCCCGGTCTGGATGCCTTCAATCAGGCAAACATTCAGCCCGGAGGAATTTTCAGTATCGAACAAACCTTTGACGATCAGTACGTTTTTGTTCCCCTGCGATTTGCGGAAGATTTATTCGAAACGGAGGGAAAACGTACGGCTCTGGAATTACAATTACAACCGGGTGTAGCCGTCGAATCGGTACAGAAGCAAGTGAAAATGGCCTTAGGATCGACGTTCAACGTTCAAAATCCTGATGAACAACACGCCAGTTTGTTCCGAGCCATTCAGATTGAAAAGCTCTTTGTATTTATTACCCTGACACTGATTGTTGCTATTGCTTCCTTCAATATCTATTTCTCCCTGTCCATGCTGGCCATCGAGAAAAAATCCGACGTGGCAACCTTACTGGCTTTAGGAGCCTGGCCCGGATTGATTCGTCGAATTTTCCTCACCGAAGGAGCTTTGGTGGGCTTTAGTGGGGCTTTGGTAGGGCTACTGACTGGTATTGGCATTTGCTGGTTACAGCAGGAATATGGTCTGATAAAAATGGAGCTGGTCGGCTCGCTGGTCGATGCGTATCCCGTCCGAATGCAGCTGTTCGATCTGGTTGGCGTCACCGTCGCCATTATCATTATTACTCTGGCGGCCTCCTGGATGCCCGCCCAGAAAGCCGCCAATCAGGAACTCTAGGAATTATTCCTGCAGAAAAATGATTTCCTTAAGACCAAAATACCGAATACCGCTTTCCGTTTCGACTTCGAGCTGCCCGTTGTCGGCGATGCCGCTGATTTTACCCGCAAATACATTACCCGTTGTATCCTGATAGGTGTGCCAGGTTTGATACCGATACAAACGATCCAGGTATTCCTGGCGTTGATGTAGGTAGTCCCCGTTTTTTAATTGTAGATAGCGGGTTTCCAAAGTCATACAGAGCTGGCTCAGGAGATTTTCCAAGTGAAATTCCCGACCTGTGATCTGTCGGACTGACGTGGCCGTAGGCACACTGAACTGCAGTTGATTGATGTTTACACCAATTCCTACGACAGCTCCGGTCAACGTACTTCCCATCAGGGAATTTTCGATCAGAATGCCCGTCAGTTTTTGATCCCTGTAATACAAATCGTTGGGCCATTTTATGCGTACGCCTTCCCCCAGCAATTGCGCCAAAAAGTCGTGTACCCCCAGAGCGACGGCAATACTCAACCGAAACTGCTGCGGGGCCTGCAGGAACGTCGGCTTGAGAATAAAAGAAAAGGTCAAGTTTTCGCCTACGTTGGCAATCCAACTACTTCCGCGTTGTCCGCGTCCTGCCGTTTGTTCATCCGTAATAATGAGAAGACCCTCGGGAGCTTCTTCGCGTAAATAATCGGCGGCTAGGTCATTGGTTGAATGACAACTTGGCAGATATATAATTTTTTGACCTAAAAAATCGGTCTTCGGATAAGATTTGTACAATTATTTTTAGTTTTAAGGGAGGAAATTTACGAATCTAGCGTTATATACGTGTCAGATGAAGTACAAGTCCTAATTTTAAGCGTACTTCGTAATCTTAATATTTAAACTCTTCGATTCGTTATGCTGAACACAGATCGATTCTGTCAGCCGCTAACGGTAATCTTTTAACGAATGATTGAAACGGCTCAACGCGTCAAAGAAAATGACATCTCGGCGGATGAAATCTGCCAACTTGTGGTGAAAGGCATGCAGGAGAAAAAAGCCCAGAATATTGTGGTTTTAAATTTGAAAGGCGTGAAAAATGCCATTGCGGATTACTTTGTGATCTGCTCTGGTAAATCAGACACGCAAATTGATGCTATTGCTGATTCGGTCGACGAAGAAGTACATAAGGCTACGGGTGTGAATCCCTGGCATCGCGAAGGAAAAAGTCAGAAAGAATGGATCCTGATCGATTATGTCGATGTAGTGGCACACGTCTTTAAACAAGAGAGACGAGATTTTTATCGTCTGGAAGAGCTTTGGGGCGATGCTGAATTTACGGTTATCGAAGACGAAGCCTGATTTTAGCCGTTCACCCTGATTTTTCTGCCATTCGACCCAAGCTGAATCGTCTGACGAAACCATTCATTCATCTTGTGGATTACACTTTTACTATTTAACTGGCCTTATCGCCAGAGTGACCATCGCCGGATTCCGATTCGGCATCCAAGCAAGAAAGACAGAATATGGCTGAAGAAACCCCAAATAGACCTAAATTACCTAAACCTCCCCGCCGACCAGGTTTTCAGGGCTGGCTCGTAGCGGGATTGGTGGTTGCGATCATTGCGATTATGTTCGTAAGTAAGAGCAGTGCTGTTCAAAGAATTAAAATGAAACAATTCTTTGAAATGGCTGCGAAAGGTGAAGTAGAACAAACCGTTGTTGTGAATGACAAACTGGTAGAAGTTACCCTGACGCGGGAAGCCTTACAGAAACCTGAATACCGGGGCTTGACCAGTCAAAAATCGTATTTTCCTTCTACGCCGGGACCCCATTTTGCTTTTCCCATTCCGTCGACCGAGATTTTTAATGACGATGTAAAGGAATTTAATAAGGCCCACCCGACTGCTCCAATTGACTATACGGTGGATGAGCGAGCAGGACTTGTAGAATTTTTCTCCAGCTGGGGCTTCCTGATTCTGATCGTCGTTACGATGTATTTTATGATGAGTCGCATGGCTGGCGGTGCTGGTCCGGGTGGACAAATCTTCAATATCGGTCGTTCGCGGGCTACACTTTTCGATGCGGAAAACAAAGTCAAAATTACGTTTGATGATGTAGCAGGTCTTGACGAAGCGAAAGAAGAGATTAAGGAAATTGTTGAATTCCTTAAAAATCCGAAGAAGTTTACGGATCTCGGGGGTAAGATTCCTAAAGGAGCCTTGCTGATTGGCCCTCCAGGTACGGGTAAAACCTTGTTGGCAAAAGCTGTTGCGGGTGAAGCGGGTGTACCTTTCTTCTCCCTGTCAGGTTCTGACTTTGTGGAAATGTTCGTAGGGGTAGGTGCCGCTCGGGTACGTGACCTCTTCAAACAAGCGAAAGAAAAAGCTCCCTGTATCATCTTTATCGATGAGATTGATGCGGTAGGTCGGTCACGGGGCCGTGGTGCCATGCCCGGAGCTAATGACGAACGGGAAAATACCCTGAACTCGTTGTTAGTAGAGATGGACGGTTTTGCTACGGATTCTGGTATTATTATTCTGGCTGCTACCAACCGTCCGGATGTCTTGGATTCTGCCTTGATGCGTCCGGGTCGTTTTGACCGTCAGATTTCGATTGACAAACCTGATATTATCGGTCGGGAGGCCATCTTTAAAGTACACATGTCGAGCCTGAAATTGGCTCCGGATGTAGTTGCCAACAAGCTCGCCGCTCAGACCCCTGGTTTTGCTGGTGCTGAAATCATGAACGTTTGTAACGAAGCTGCTTTGATCGCTGCTCGGAAAAACAAACAGGCCATTGATATGCAGGATTTCCAGGATGCAATGGACCGGGTGATTGGTGGTATGGAGAAGAAAAACAAGATTATTTCTCCGCACGAAAAGAAAATTGTTGCCTATCACGAAGCGGGTCACGCCGTTGCAGGCTGGTTCCTCGAACACGCCGATCCGCTGGTAAAAGTAACGATTGTACCCCGTGGTGTGGCCGCTTTAGGTTACGCTCAGTATCTACCAAAGGAACAATTCCTGTACCGTACCGAACAGCTCCTCGACGAAATGTGTATGACGTTAGGTGGACGGGCGGCTGAGGAAGTAGTTTTTGGCAAAATCTCGACGGGTGCTTTAAGTGACCTGGAACGCGTAACGAAAATGGCCTACTCGATTGTTACCGTGTACGGTATGAACGAGAAACTAGGTAACATTTCGTTTTACGATTCAAAAGGCAATAACGAATACTCGTTTAACAAGCCTTACTCGGAAGAAACGTCTCGCATCATTGACGAAGAAGTACGGATGATTGTAGACGCAGCTTACGAACGTACGAAAGGACTGTTACGCGATAACATTCAAGCTTTAGAGGTAATCTCTCAGCAACTGTTGACGAAGGAAGTACTCTTCCAGTCTGACTTAGAAGAACTGATTGGCAAACGTCCGTTTGAGCAAGAGACTTCTTACCAAGCGTATATGAAGGGCAAAAATGGTACGCCAGCTGATAAAGAATCAGCTCCTACCGAAATTCCTCAGGATGCTGCTCCTGACAACTCAGAAGTAGTTCCAACGGAACAAGCCTAAGTTTCTCAGTAGAAAACGTCTCTCTGATCACTCAGAGAGACGTTTTTTTATGCTTTCTGGGTTCGTTGTACGAATTCACTAACGGCCTTCTATCTTTGTAGCTTCATTTCGCGGCAGCCCGTTGCTGCTGGTTCCTGTTCTAATGAACGATATTCAACTCCTTCCCGGAAAGAAAATTTTCTTTGCTTCCGACTTTCATTTGGGCAGTGCCCCCCTTTCTAAAAGTGCCGAACGTGAACGTACCGTAGTACGCTGGCTTGAGCAAATCCGCCCGGAAGCTCAGGTACTGTTTTTAGTAGGCGATATTTTTGACTTCTGGCACGAATACCGCGAAGCCGTACCGAAAGGATACGTTCGTTTTTTAGGAAAATTAGCTCAATTACGGGATGAAGGCGTTGAAATTCATCTATTTACAGGCAATCACGATTTATGGATGCGGGATTATTTTCCGAAGGAATTTGATATTCCCGTTCATCGAAACCCGATTGCTTTTCGTGTAACTAGTAATCAAAGTACTAAGCGTTTTTTAGTCGGTCATGGGGATGGCTTAGGTCCCGGCGACTGGGCTTACAAACGAATCCTAAAGCCAGTCTTTACCAATTCGTTTCTTCAGTTTTTGTTTCGCTGGCTGCATCCTGACGTAGGGATTACGTTGGCTTACCGCTGGGCCCGGCATTCGCGAGCCTCTAAAGCTGGTAGACCCGAGGAGTTTTTTCGAAGTGACGAAGCGGAGTTGATTTTTCAGTATTGCCGTGAAGTCGAAGCTCAATCTCATCACGATTACTACATCTTCGGTCATCGACATTTGATTTTGGATATGGAGGTTTCTGCTACCAGCCGATATCTCAACATTGGCGAATGGATTTACACGCAGTCGTATGGTTATTACGATGGAGAACAGTTTACCATGGAAATATTCGAGAATGACCCGGCTTTATTAGTCCCGGCGAATAAGAAATAGTTGATAGCCGCTGCGGTTGATAGTTTTACAAATTATATTTCTTTTCAACAAATCAACTTCTTCTTTTTCAGTCGATTATCGATTTCATAATAGCATCCCGGAGGTTAGAAACTTTCGGGATGTTTGCTTTCTAGGGTGGTGTACCATTAGCCCCGTATGTAATGCAAGGGAATGCGGAATACCAATGTATACGGTGCATTACATACACTTTGACTTAACGAAAAAACCAGCGAAGTTTCGCTGGTTTTCCTACTGTTTTCTAACACAAGTTACTAATTACTGCCCTGATTCACCCGGCCAGCTTCACTTTCCAGACCGGTACTGCGGCGACGGGAAGCCTGAATTTTAGAGTTTCCGAAGCGATACGAGAAGGTTAAGTTTGCTACCCGGTTTTCCCACTTATTCCGAATTTGCATGTCTACGTTGCCAAACACGAAGCTTCCCCGGAATTGTTGCGACCAGAAAATATCGCGTACATTCAGCTTTAAGCTAGCTTTCTTATCCCAGAATTGTTTCTGTACCCCCACGGAAACCTGCCACATCGGCTCTCCCTTGATCGTACCTTCCAGGAACCCGCTCATGTAGAAACCGCTGATTTCTGCTGACCAGTTTTTAGGAAGCGTAAATTGGTTTTGTGTATTGAAGGTGGTCGTTACGATGCGTCCGTCAAATTCGCCTCCATTAAGCAAGCCAACGAAGCGATTCCGGTTCACATTGACGTAGTTGATGCTCATCCATTTTTTCGTAATTGGAATGTTAGCCGAGATCGCTACGCCGTAGTTTTCGCGGAAACCAAAGTTTTCTTTATTGATATAGGTCGTGCGAGCGGCATCATCTTGGCGTAACACTTCAGTAATGATTCCATTCGAGCGTCCGTAATTCAAGGTGGTCGTTACAGCTCCCATAAACGTGTGCGTCACTTCAGCTACGTGTGAGAATTGGGGTCTCAGGTACGGATTTCCCTGCTGATAGGTGTACAAATCAAGGAAGTACAGAAAGGGATTCAAATCCTCGTAATCAGGGCGGTCGATGCGATAGCTGTACGAAAAGCCTACGGTATTCTTCTTATTTAATTCCTGCCGGACGAATACACTCGGAAATAGGTTCAGATAGTTCCGGCGAAAGCTCGTGTCTGAGGTCACCTGATTCCCCTTCATCACTGTTTGCTCGCCACGCAGACCGAGTTGAATCGAGGTTTTCTTGATTTGGGTGCTATAATTCAGATAAGCGGCATTGATCGTTTCTTTGTAAATAAACTGATTCGTACGACCTGAATCCAGACGAGGAGCTTCTCCCTGTTGAATGGTAAACTTCATGTTGTTATCCGTCGTGACGAAAGCTGTTTTCAGGCCTGCTTCAATTTTTGAATTTTTACTCAATGGATGCGTATAGTCCACCTTTGCTGAATAAATATCCACGATGCCCTTGGTATTACCCACGTCAAAGCGGGGGATTTCCAGATCTACTCCCGACGGATTCACCGTCGTAATTTTGTACCGCTGATCCGAGCGATTGTCGTACCGGGCGTAATCAATATCGGCCGTAAATTCCTTACCCGTTGAATCAATGGTATGTTTCAAATTCAGGTTAGTAGTCAGGCTTTTCCAGGTATTATCAAAGTTCTGACCTGTCGTCGTCGTTTTTTCCAGTACGCTGGTGCCTTTGTAAATTTTGGTGACGTTATCGCCTATACTACCCCAGCCTCCGGCATTTACATTCATCAAAACTCCAATCGTCGTCTTTTTTGAAGCAAAATAATCGGCTCCTAGTTTTACGTTGTTGTTGTGATTTCGGGTCGTATTATCGGCAAACTGATCGTACAAAGCCGTTACTTCATCGCCCGAACGGAACTTGCGAACAATTGACTGATCCCGCCAGTTTTTACGAGCCCCGCCCGAGTAATTACCAAAAACATTCCATTTATTTTGACGATAATTCAGGTTCAAACTACCATTCGCTTTAGGATTCAATCCGTATCCAAACCCTAAACTAGCCGAGCCATTCAACCCCGCGTTCTGGTTCTTCTTGGTCCGAATATTGATGATTCCTGCATTACCAGCCGCATCGTATTTAGACGATGGATTGGTCATAATCTCAATTTTCTCCAGTTGATTCGCCTGCGTGTTGCGGAGCAAATTCGCCAGATCCTCGTTGGACAGGTACGTAGGCTTCCCATCAATCATTACCCGTACCTGAGCTTTGCCTTTCAGCGAAATGTTACCGTCGCGGTCTACGGTTACGCCCGGAGCACGTTCGAGTACTTCCAGAGCGGTATTTCCTGCCGCCACAATGCTGTTTTCAACGTTAACGACCGTCTTATCGATTTGCTGTTCAATGAAAGGTTTGGCCGCAGCTACTCGTACTTCTTTCAAATCCTGCGAAGCAGGCTCCATTACTAAAGCAGCCAGTTTCACACTCGGCGATTCTGCATTCAATACGAACGGAGGGGTTGATTTCTTAGCAAACCCTACCTGCGTAAGCGTCACCAGGTAACGGCCCTCCGCCAGCCCTTCGATTTCAAAAGTACCATTGGCATCAGCTACGCCCCCCTTAGCTAAAGTCGAATCTTTGGCCTTAAGTACCATGATGGTAGCGAATTCAACGGCCTTTCCCGACACATCAGTAATCTTGCCCGATACGCTTCCCTGGAAGGGCTTTTGGGCGAAGCCCAAGCCTATACCGGCCAGTAGAAAGGTTAGGATACATAGAATAGTTTTCATGGCTTTGATGGTAAGGAGACAGATAGAATTAGATGTTTTAATCTCGTTGATGACCCAAAGATGCAAGTCGAATGAAGTACTATGCAATACAAGCTACTATGAATTGCACAATAATCGGATGAACGGTAAAAAAGAGGGGATCAACTGGAGAAAGCGAGGGGATAACTAATGGATGCAGGAGCCCCGGGTGACGTTGCATGCCTTATCAAATATTTCGAAAAAAGAAAAGTCCGGTAGTCGTTCTAGCGACTACCGGACTCGGATCGTATCGGAATGATTATTCTTCTTTACGGGGGGCTTTTTCTTTTTCTACGGAGATATTCAACTGCGTGGGGTCATCCATCACCTTACCCACATCCCGAATGAAGCGAATCACTTTACCAAATCCACTTCTGGGTTTCTCCCGGGGTGGCACTTCTTCTTCTACTTCAATTCGCAGCTTAGTGGGATTGTCAATGACCTTACCCGCGTTTTTGATAAACGTTACTACCTTGGAAAGCCCTCCTTCGGGCTCTTCCTGTAGAATTGATTCGGAAGATTTTTTACGCTCAGGCGCCTTGTTTTGACCATACGAGGTCAATCCAAAACCAAACACAAAAAGAATAAGAAGTATGCGTTTCAACATGAGCGGGTACTTTCGAAAATACAAACTTAAAATTCAGTTCCTACAAATACGTCACCATTCATCACTTTTAGCAACTTTTATTTTAATATTTTACAAAAAAAGCCTGTTCTAAACAGGCTTTTTTTGTAAAAACAAATAATCTTTTATTCGGTGAAGGTAGCGGCATCAGCTAAAAACTTCTTCAATCCACTATCCGTTAAAGGGTGATTGAGTAAAGAGGTGATGACGGATAGCGGGCAGGTAGCTACGTCAGCTCCAATCTCAGCACACTTCAAAATATGTACCGGATGACGAATCGAGGCCGCCAATACCTGCGTCAGAAAACCGTAGTTTTCGTAGATGGATACGATGGATTCAATCAGCTCGATTCCGTCCATCGAAATGTCATCCAACCGACCCACGAAGGGAGAAACGTAGGTCGCTCCTGCTTTGGCCGCTAGTAGAGCCTGCCCCGCCGAAAACACCAGTGTACAGTTCGTTTTGATTTCTTTATCAGCAAAATATTTGATTGCTTTTACGCCATCCCGAATCATGGGTACTTTAACCACGATTTTCTCGTCGATTTCAGCCAGCTCCTCTCCTTCCCGAATAATTCCCTTGAAATCCGTACTGATTACCTCAGCACTTACGTCCCCGTCTACAATATCACAAATGCTCTTGTAGTGCTTAAAAATGTTGTTTTTACCCTTGATTCCCACCTTGGCCATTAGCGAAGGATTGGTCGTTACGCCATCCAGTACGCCTAACTCGTGGGCTTCCCGAATTTCATCGAGATTGGCCGTATCAATGAAAAATTTCATACGCTACTCTTGGTTATACAGTTTAAAAAGAGGTCCGTTTACTACATTGATCCTAGGTACTCATTTCTTTAAGAGAGGATTCAGGTAAAGGAAGTCCCTCTCTCTTTCTGGATAAATGAGTAAAAAATTACGTCGCAAAACTACGGGAGTTTTTCATACTCCTCCCCTGCTTGGTCTTTGGATTTTGGAAAACCGGAACTCCCTCTCCGACTTCCCCCATCAATACGCCTAAAAATCTGTTATTTTCGTACAATATTTAATAGTTAACCTCCCATTCTTCTTCCGACTTCTTTCCGAAGCTGGATGTATTTGTTTACAAACCTTATGAAATCATCAAGCCTTGTTCGCTGGTTACTCGTGGTTGTCATTGTAGGCGGCATTGGGTATCTGGTTTATGGCAAATTGAATCGTACTGAAAAGAAAAAAGCCGGAAATGAGCGTGCAGGAGGAGGAGGCGGTGGTCCAGCCCGGCCACTTTCGGTGGATGGATACGTAGTTAGTACTGAAAAATTAAGTAACAGTATTGAAACGACGGGTACGCTACAGAGCAATGAAGAGCTTTCGCTACAATCGGAAATCAACGCCCGGGTCGTGAAAATCTACTTCAAAGAAGGCCAGCCCGTACCCAAAGGAGCTCTATTGATTAAACTCTTCGATGCCGATCTTTCTGCTCAGGTACTGAAAGTAAAAACCCAGCGAAAACTGGCTCAGAAATCGCTTGAACGTCTGCAGTACCTGCTCGAACGCGAAGGCGTCAGTAAGCAGGAAGTGGACGTGGCTCAATCCCAGGTTGAAGCCTACGACGCGGATCTGGCCGTAGCTAATGCTCAATTACAACGTACGGAAATCCGGGCTCCCTTTGCGGGCAAGATTGGTCTGCGGTACGTGAGTGAAGGAGCCATCGTTTCGCCCACCACGGTCATCGCCAGTTTTCAGCAAACCAACCCGTTGAAAGTTGATTTCTCGATTCCCGAAAAATATTCGGATGTCGTCCACATTGGCGACGGCGTTCGATTTAATGTAGCGAGCGAGCGTACGGAATTTCAGGGAAAGGTTTACGCCATCGAACCTAAAATCGACCTGACCACCCGTACTATCAAACTGCGGGCACTGGTACCTAATGCCAACAATCAGCTCCGTCCCGGTCAGTTTGCCAAAGTGAACCTCCAGCTCGGCGAAACGCCCGAAGCCTTACTGGTACCCTCACAGGCAATTATACCGGGTACCAAAGATAAACAGGTGGTGGTTTCCCGCGGGGGCAGAGCTTCGTTTGTAACCGTAGAAACCGGTACCCGAACCGATACCAAAGTACAGGTTGTCAACGGGATTCAGGCCGGAGACACGGTGGTGATCAGCGGTATTCTTCAGATTAAACCGGATGCTCCGCTGAAGATCAGAAATGTAAAAAAGTAGCAGTACGCATTCCTATCTAAACGCACGGAAGAGTGGCACACGTATTTCATAGATCTCTGTGTTTCAGCAGCCTAAACTTCTTCCCGTACTACTGATCTATTGAACTGGTTATAGTGTAAAAGATCCACGTATGAGCTTACCCTCTTTGTCCCTAAGTCGCCCCGTACTGGCCATCGTGATGAACATCATCATTGTGTTGTTCGGATACGTCGGCTTTACGTTTCTGGGCGTTCGGGATTTCCCGGCGATTGATCCGCCCATTATCAACGTGCGTACCAGTTACGCCGGGGCTAACGCCGACATTATTGAATCACAGATTACTGAACCGCTGGAAAAAGCCATCAACGGGATTGCCGGGGTACGCTCGATTTCTTCGTCCAGTAGCCAGGGAACAAGTAATATTACCGTTGAATTTAACCTGGAAGCCAACCTGGAAGCGGCCGCTAACGACGTGCGTGATAAAGTAGCCCAGGCCCAGCGGCAATTACCGAATGACCTCGATGCCCCACCCGTTGTAAATAAGGCGGACGCCAACTCGGATCCCATCATTACAATGACTGTTCAGAGTACAACGCGGAATATTCTGGAAATCAACGACTACGCTACCAACGTTTTACAGGAACGTCTACAAACCATTCCCGGCGTGAGTAGCATTCAGCTTTGGGGCGAAAAACGCTACGCTATGCGGTTGTGGCTCGACCCGGCTAAAATGGCCGCTTACAACATTACCGGCGTTGATGTACTGAATGCGTTAAGCCGGGAAAACGTCGAACTTCCCTCCGGTAAAATTGCCGGAAACGCAACGGAATTAAGTATCCGCACGTTTGGCCGATTGACTACGGAAGAAGAGTTCAACAACATTATTCTTCGCAACCAGAATAGCCAGGTGGTCCGCTTCTCAGACATTGGCGAAGCCGTACTCGGTCCGGAGAACGAAGAAACGGCCATGCGGGGTAATGGCGTTGCCATGATCGGTATGGCGATTGTACCACAGCCGGGTTCGAACTACGTAGCCATTGCCGATGATTTCTACAAGCGTCTGGAGGAAATCAAAAGGGATTTGCCCAAAGATATTCACCTGGATATTGCTCTGGACAATACGCGTTTCATCAAACGATCCATTGAAGAAGTGGAAGAGACGCTCTTAATCTCGCTGGTACTGGTCGTCATTATCATCTACCTGTTTTTCCGAGACTGGGCCATTGCCTTCCGCCCCCTGATTGATATTCCCGTATCGCTGGTGGGAGCCTTTTTCATCATGTACATTTTCGGCTTTACGATCAACATTCTGACGATGCTGGCGATTGTACTGGCCACGGGTCTGGTCGTCGATGATGGGATTGTAGTGACGGAAAACATCTTCAAGAAACTCGAAGCGGGTATGCCCCGGATGCAGGCAGCCAAGGAAGGTTCGGAAGAAATCTTTTTCGCCGTTATTTCGACTTCGGTTACGCTGGCATTCGTATTCCTGCCGATTATCTTCCTGGAAGGGTTCGTCGGTCGTTTGTTCCGGGAATTCGGGATTGTGGTAGCCGGAGCTGTATTGATTTCGGCCTTCGTATCCCTAACGCTCACGCCAGTACTGAACGTGATTATGTCGCGGAAGCAGCACAAAAATTCCTGGTTTTACGATAAAACGGAGCCTTTTTTCCAGTGGATGGATAAAGGTTATCACGACACACTAGCCAGTTTCATGAAAGTGAAATGGCTCGCCTGGGGAATCATCGCGGCTTGTTTTGGTCTGACGTACGTGCTTTTTAATACCATTCAGTCGGAGTTGGCTCCGCTGGAAGACCGTAGTCAGTTCCGTCTGTCCGTTACGGCTCCCGAAGGTACAGCTTACGATTATATGGATGATTACATGAGTCGCCTGACCCAGTTTGTAATCGATTCAGTACCCGAAAAACGAATTGTCATGAGCATTACGGCTCCCGGCTTCTCCGGAGCGGGCTCGGTCAACTCGGGTACCATTCGGATTGGTTTGAAGGAAATTAATGAACGCGAGCGAAGTCAGCAGCAGATTGTGGAGATGATCAACCGGAACACGAAGAATTTCCCCGAAGGAAAAGCTTTCGCCGTTCAGGAACAGACTATTGCAGTAAACCGTCGCGGTGGTCTACCCGTCTCCTTCGTTATTCAGCACAACGATTTTGAAAAGCTGAAAGCCATGCTACCGAAATTTATGGAGGCGGCCAACCAGCATCCTTCCTTACAAGGGGTAGATATTGACCTGAAATTCAATAAGCCCGAGTTACGCGTGGAAATCGACCGGGCCAAAGCCAGTGAGCTGGGGGTATCGGTAGCCGATATTTCCGAAACCATGCAACTCGCCTATAGTAACCGTCGCTACGGCTATTTCACGCGAAATGGCAAGCAGTATCAGGTCATGGGTGAAGTATACCGCAAGGATCGTTCACAACCCGTTGACTTACAGACCTTGTACGTTAAAAACAGTCGCGGTGAGGCCATTCAGTTGGATAACCTCGTACACATCACCGAATCCACGACGCCTCCGCAATTGTACCACTACAATCGGTACAAGTCCGCGACCATCTCGGCCGGTCTGGCTCCGGGTATGACGATTGCCGACGGGATCAAAGCCATGCAGGCAGTAGCCCAGCAACTGAAGCTGAGTGAGCAGGGGTTTGCTACGGCTTTGACGGGTGCTTCGCGGGATTTTGCTGAAAGTTCGTCGAATACATCTTTCGCTTTCTTACTGGCCCTGGTCTTGATTTACCTGATTCTGGCGGCTCAGTTCGAAAGCTTCCTCGATCCGATTATCATCATGATTACCGTACCGCTGGCCCTGGCCGGAGCTTTGCTTTCGCTCTGGCTGTTTGATCAGACGCTGAATATTTTCTCGCAGATCGGTATGATCATGCTGGTGGGTCTGGTTACGAAAAACGGTATTTTGATTGTGGAATTTGCCAACGAGCAGCGGAAAGAGGGCCTGAGTAAAGTAGAAGCCGCCATCACCGCCGCGACGATGCGTTTACGTCCGATTTTGATGACCAGCTTAGCCATGGCTCTGGGAGCCTTGCCGATTGCCTTGTCGCTGGGAGCCGCGGCCACGAGCCGTATCCCACTCGGGATTGTGATTGTTGGCGGTATCATGTTCTCTTTGATGCTGACGCTGTACGTCATTCCTGCCGTATACGCGATGATGTCCCGCCGGAAAGACGTAACCCCTACCAAGCAAAATGGCAAGGTAACGGAACCGGAAATGACGTTAGTGTAATTTATATTAAGTGGTTTAGCTTTAAGAGATGGGTTGTTCGTCCTGTTGAGACGGCTGATCTTTTAGTCCATATCGCGAAAACCTCTCCCGCCCGTGAGCAACGGAACCACCTACGATAGCCGCAACACGATGGCCCATAGCAAGCTATCGTTAGGCGTGGAGAGATACAGTCTGGAAGGCTCAAGGCTACTCCAAAGAACAAAACTTGGTCTGTTTAAAGCGACATAATTAAATGATTATAAAGAGAGAAGGCCCGGAAGTCAAACTTCCGGGCCTTCTCTCTTTGTAGTAAAACTACCTTATTGCGTGTCTTCTTTTTCCGAAGTGAAAAAGGTGTTGGCACTCTCCACGGGTTCTTCCTCTTTCGGGTACACGACGCATGGGAAACCAAACAGGCATTTATCCTTGATCATCGCCGCGACTTCGGCGGGTACGTATTGTTCCCAACCCTCTTCGGCAGCCTTGATCATCGACAATACGCGATCGGACTGAATGTGTAGGTTGAGTTTGTTGAAGCTTCGGATGTCTTCAATTTTATTATTAGAAATCAGATAACTGAATAAATCCCGGAGTTGGAAAGGTAACTGGAATTTGAAGCAGTTAGCCAGCGTGCCGTCGGGCCGTAAGGCCGGGTATACGTACAGCTTAACTTTCCGGCTAAAGAGCGTCGCAAAGGCTTCCAGAATTCCCCCCGGCAGGTTGGCGTAGTGCTGTTCGTCGAAGATGAATTCCAGGTTGGGAATACCCATAATCAGACCGATTTTCAGCTTGGTAAGCTTCGCCAGGTAGGAAATCAGCTTGTAGTATTCGGTATAGTTGGAAACCATGACCGTCAGGCCCAGTTTCCCCAGAATGTCAACCCGGTCCAGGAAGTCTTTTTCGTTGATATCGTCACCGTCCCGCAGGTTTTGCAGGGTTAGCTCCGTTAGTACGACCACCCGGTTAGGATCTACTTCGGGGTCTTCCAGAAACTGAGCTACGCCGTTCTGTAACATATCCTGATGCACCAATGCAAAGGGCCGAAACCGTCCCCGAATCACCGCAATATGCTTTTTGTACAGCGTATCGGCCGGTTGCAGGTTTTGTCCGTTCGGTCCAAATAAAGCCGCGTTGGTAAAACCATTTTTTACCAGATACAAACTCATCAACCGGTTATCGACTTTCTTGAAATCCGGTCCATTAAAGCGGATCATATCAATCTCAATCCGTTCGGTCGTCAGATCATCCATGAGCGAACGGAGTAGAATTTCGGGCATCTGGTGGTAGTAATAACACCCATAAATCAGGTTTACCCCGATGATACCCAGTGCCTGTTGCTGTAAGATCGCGTCGTTATCGAGCATCCGAACGTGAATAATCACATCATTAGGCTCCGACTGCGGCGAGAGCTGAAACCGTAAGCCAACCCAGCCGTGCGACTCGTTGGTCTTGTGATAATTCAACGCGACTACCGTATCAGCAAACGAAAAAAAGCAGGTGTCTGCTCCCCGCTTTTGATCCAATCGTTCGATCAGCAGATCGTATTCATGCCGAAGCATTTTCATGAGTCGGCTTTCTACGACATACCGGCCACTTTCTTCAAGGCCATAAATGGCGTTGGAAAAGGTCATATCGTAGGCCGACATCGTTTTGGCAATCGTACCTGAAGCACCACCGGCCTTAAAGAAATTCGCGGCGACTTCCTGTCCAGCTCCAATTTCGGCGTACGAACCATAGATTCGTTTGTCGAGGTTGATTTTAAGAGCTTTTTGCTTGGTACCTAAATATTCGTACGTTGATGATGGCATAATCAAAACCGATAGATTCCTGCGGGTATGGGGTACTCGCAAAACTCGTTGTCGTTTGTTTCAGCAACTAAGTTAGGCCCTGAGGCTTTAACCTGTCAATAATAAAAACGTATTCTTGCTAAACAGTATAGATACGTTGCCGGTCCTTTGCATGGGTATGCTTAAAGTACCATACTTTCCCGCTAAGATTCAGTCCGTATCCTTTTTACCGAACGCGGGTAAATCCGTCAGGCGACTCAACTTCCCTGCCGGATCCAGTTGAAATACGAAGTGTTCCATGCCATTACTCAGGGCTACATACGGAGCCTTGATGACGTGATTGTACCGCAGGGCCTGTTCCAGCACGGGAGTGGTGATTTTCACTTCCGGAGCTTTGCATTCTACGAGTAAAAAAGGCAGACCATCCCGGTCATACATCACCAGATCGGAACGCTTGACAGTCTTGTATACACTCAGTCCACCTTCAATTTTCAATAAACTTTTCGGGTACGCGTACGTACCGACGAGCAAGGCCACAAAATGCTGACGTACCCATTCTTCGGGCGTCAGTACCAGCCATTTTTTCCGCAATCCACAGAAAATCTGCGTCACCCCTTCCCACTCCCGAAGCTGATATTCGTAGGCGGGCAAGTTCAAGTTAACCATAATCGACTTGAATAATTTAACACATTCAGATTTTTTTAGTACTTTTGCCAAATTTTACTATTTCTTAATACCCCAATCAATCGTATGACTTATACTTGTCCGATTGACTCATTGTAGCTTATGAAAACGAAAGAAGAAATTGTCGGCAACTGGCTGCCCCGTTATACAGGAACTCCCTTAGAAGAATTTCGTCCGTATATTCTACTAACCAACTTCCACAATTACGTTGAAATGTTCGCGGAACGCTACGGCGTAGAAATTCGTGGGGTCGGCAAAGCCATGCAAACGGCTTCGGCGGGCCAAATTACTATCATCAACTTCGGTATGGGTAGCCCGGTAGCGGCGACCATCATGGATTTACTTTCGGCGATTCATCCCAAAGCCGTACTTTTCCTGGGAAAATGTGGCGGCCTTAAGAAACATACGCAATTAGGTGACTTGGTATTGCCCATTGCCGCCATTCGCGGCGAAGGTACGAGTAATGATTACATGCCCCCCGAAATTCCGGCTCTCCCCTCCTTCCGTCTGCAACGGGCCGTATCGTCCATGATCGTGAAAAATGGTATGGATTACTGGACTGGCACCGTGT
The DNA here is from genome assembly GCF_002943425.1 of Siphonobacter curvatus. NCBI lineage: Bacteria > Pseudomonadati > Bacteroidota > Cytophagia > Cytophagales > Cytophagaceae > Siphonobacter > Siphonobacter curvatus. The sequence continues at coordinate 995,524 of NZ_PTRA01000001.1, read as the reverse complement.
ATACGACGAACCGCCGGGTCTGGGAACACGACGAAAAATTCAAAGAATATCTCCGACAAACCCGTGCGATGGCTGTAGACATGGAGACGGCTACTATTTTCGCAGTAGGTTTCGTTAATCAGATTCCCCACGGAGCTTTGTTACTCGTATCCGATAATCCCATGATTCCCGAGGGCGTTAAGACGGAAGAAAGCGATAAAAAGGTAACGTCTCAGTTCGTCGAAAAGCACCTGCAAATTGGCATTGATTCGCTGGAAGAACTGGCTCAGTCGGGGGCTTCCGTGAAACACTTACGGTTTGAGTAGTCGCTCATTAAAAAGTAAAAAGTCGCAGGTAAGTCCCGAATCGCGTACGGGATCTACCTGCGACTTTCTGTTTTAACCGGTTTGCTATTTGCAGTATTGCTTGCGAGCGGGAGCGGCGGCTTTGTAGCCTAGTTCACTGGCTCGGCTTAAATCCATACATCCCTTGCTTTCATCGCCCTGGCTGTGCCGAATCAGTCCCCGCAGGTAATACGCCTCGGCGTAAGCAGCATTGAAACGGATGGCATTGGAACAATCCTGGATGGCCCCCGCCTGTTCGTTCAAAGCTGAGCGAGCCAAGGCCCGGTGAAAGTACGCTTCCGGATAAGTCGGATTCAATTCAATCGCTTTTGATAAGTCCAGAATAGCGGCTCGGGCGTCGCCCATTTTGTACTTGCTCATTCCCCGCACTTCGTACGCTTCAGCCCGTTCGTTCGAGAACTCCTGCATCCGACTGTTGTCCACGATAGCATTCCGCAGGTTATCCAGCACGTTCTTGGAAATCGCTCCTCCGTATACGGGTTTAGCTTCCAGCACATTATCTACTTCAATGGCCCGGGTCAAATCCTCGATGGCCTCTTTCGAAGCTCCGGTCCGGGTTTTGGCCAAACCCCGGCCGTAAAACGCCATGGCATTTTCCGGATCCATCGATAAGGCTTTTTCAAAATCAGCCAGAGCTCCTTTATAATCATATACCTGATACTTTCCGAAACCCCGCTGACAATACGAATCCACGTTTTCGGGATCCAGGGTAATGGCCGTATTATAGTCGGCCACGGCAGCTTTAGGGTTCGAAAGTTTGGTATAGGTAAAGGCCCGGGCCAGGTATACCTGCGGTAGTCGCGAGTTGAGCTGACTTACGTGGGTTAAATCTTTTAAGGCTGCCTGATATTCGCCCAGCCTGTTTTTGCACAAGCCGCGGGCATAATAAGCCTGAATGTTTTCCGGTTGCAGTTCAATTACGTTCGTAAAGTCCTGAATCGCTGCTTGATAGTACTCCAGCTTACTCCGAATCATCCCCCGGTTGAGGTACGCCCGGCTATCCGTCGCGTCCATTTCTACGGCTTTGTTCAGGTCAGTGAGAGCCGCCTGATAATCATTTTGCTTGTAACGACTATCACCACGAGCCAGCAAAGCGTCGTAATAATTAGCTTTCAGGGAAATGGCCCGATCATAATCCTGAATAGCTCCCGGATGATCGTCCAGCAGGGCTTTGCACAAGCCTCGATTGTAGTATGCCTGCGGGTTTTCGGGCGTCATACTGATGACCTGACTAAAATCCGCCAGGGCACCTTTGTAATCATTCGTTTTACTTTTTTGTAACCCGCGACTGAAAAACTCGTTCGGGGTTTGGGCTTGCAGCTCTGACGCCCAAAAAAGCGTAAGAAGAATAGCAAGGAAATGTCTTTTCATCAAGCAGATTTAAATGTGTACGCTATAGGTATCTTCATTAGTTAGGTAGTGCTGACTGTTTTGGTATGGGTATACAAAGGTATATTCTTCGGATGAAAAAAAGGAAGCAAACCATTTTCCAACGCCTTTTACCCAACCCCTGGTCAGCTTCCTTTCAGCAATCTTCAGGCATTAAAGCAACTGCCCGATTCCGAAGAGAATGACAAACAAAAGCGTAGAAAGCGACATTCGTTTCAGATACGGATCAATTTCTTCGGGTCGTTGTCCTTTCTGTACGCCACTGGCTATTTTCCAGAATAGCGGAAGTGTGAGCAAAAACAAATAACTGCTCCAGTTGGGATGCTCCAGAATGACGTATGCCGCCGCACACACCAACCCTGTACTCAGCAACAGCCAGTGATAGATTTTCGCTCGAGCGGCTCCCAGTCGTACAGGAACCGAATTTTTCCCGTTCCGACGATCGTTATCCAGGTCCCGGATATTATTAATATTCAGTACCCCTACGGCAAATACGCCGCAACTGGTAGCAGGTAGCAGAATGCTCCAGTCGAGCGAACGGGTATGCAGGTAATACGTACCCAGCACACCTACCCAACCAAAAAACATCAGTACCGACAAATCACCCAGACCGGCATACCCGTACGGTCGTTTTCCAACCGTGTACGTAATGGCCGCAATGATGCAGAGAATGCCAAGGCCCAGAAAGTACCAGAACTCCTGGCCCGTGCCGCCTTCGAGGGCTACGTACAGCAGCCACAGACCCGACGCCAGCGTCAATACCGAAAAAGAAAGAATGGCCGTACGCATCTGTTCTCTGGTGATGGCACCGGTTTGTACGGCCCGCGTAGCCACTTTTCGCTCATCATTATCGAGACCTGAGACGCTGTCTCCGTAGTCGTTAGCAAAATTGGAAAGTACCTGCAACAGAACGGTCGTCAGGATGGCCAGACCAAAAACGGACCAGCGAAAACCACCCTGAGCGGCGGCCAGAAAACTGCCCATCAGGATACAGGAAAGGGACAGAGGCAGGGTACGGGGGCGGGCTGCCGAAATCCAGGAACGCATATGCTTGCGGAGTTTAATAAAAGTGTCTCGGTATGGACGCTCTGTTGGTGTTCAGGAAACAAAGGGGATACAAAAGTAAGCGTTCACTGGACTTGCCCAAAATGCGTGCTGCCAGCAAAAGAGCTGGCAGCGGCAGAAAGTTCGTTTGAAGCAAGGATTACTTGATCGCTTCAAGAAACTCCGGACTATCGGGTTTCACTTTAGAAGCAAAAAAGTGCGTCAGTTCGCCTTTTTCGTTGATAACGTATTTGCAGAAATTCCAGGTCGGCACTTTATCGTTCCAGCCGTTCAGATCTTTCGTGGACAACCATTTGTACAGCGGAGCCTGTTCTGCCCCTTTCGTGGCTACTTTGGAGAACATGGGGAACGTTACGCCATAATTTTTCTGGCAGAAAGCTCCAATTTCCTCTTCAGAACCGGGTTCCTGTCCACCGAAATCATTGGAAGGGAAACCGAGTACTTCTACTTTGCCTTTGTTGGCTTCGTAGAATTTTTCCCAATCGGCGTACTGCGGCGTGAAACCACATTTGGAAGCTGTATTGAGAATGATCACTTTCTTGCCTTTGTATTTAGACAAGTCTACTTCTTTGCCATCCAGTGACTTCACCTTGAAATCATACAGGGTTTGTTTAGCCGGCACCGTGTTTTCCGGACGGGTTACTGCCTCGTTTTTGTCGGCAAATAAGCCCGTTAGTAAGGTTCCTAACATAAGCATGAGCTTTACCATGATCAACTGCGATAAGGAGTTTGATTAGTTCGACTAGTAAACGAAAAGTTTATCCATAAGGTTGCCTCACTGCCCAAATCGGCGAGTCAGTCAATTCTGTGCAATATACAAGAAGTTCAGTGCTTCCCTGCTGAAAGGCAGGCGGTTCTTTCTTCTTACCTTTGTTGCTCGTTTTTTTGAGAATACGAATTCATGCAGAAGAAAAATCCATACGAAAAGAAAGAAGATACCCGCTTTGCTGTTGCTGAGCCGGCAGAACTGATGACGTTTCTACTGAAACAGTTTCCTTCCAAGAATCGCAATAACATCAAGTCCCTCTTGCGGGACAAGCAGGTACTGGTAGATGGGAAAGTTACGTTTCAGTACAACTACGTTTTACAGAAGGGTCAGGAAGTAAAAATCCGCTGGGCAAAAGCTCCCGAAGAACGAAAGTACGACGGTCTGAAGATCGTTTTCGAAGACGAACACCTGATTGTCATCGAGAAAGAAGCCGGTTTACTTTCCATGGCGACGGAGAAGGAAAAACGCCGCACGGCCTACCACTTGCTGAGCGAGCACGTAAAAGCCCAGAAGCCCGGCAATAAGATTTTCATCATTCACCGCCTGGACCGTGAAACCTCGGGCCTGATGATGTTTGCCAAGAGCGAAGCCGTTCAGAAAAAAGTACAGGAATCCTGGCAGTCTACCACGAAAGAACGAATTTATCTGGCTCTGGTGGCGGGAGTACTGCGTCAGCCAGCGGGTGTCATTAATACCAATCTGGTGGAAAGTGAAAAGTCCATGATGGTGTACGTGACCCAAAATCCGGAACGCGGCCAAACTGCCGTAACCCACTACGAGACCCTGCAGAAAAACGCTCGTTTCTCTCTGTTGAAAGTACAACTGGAAACGGGTCGCAAGAACCAGATTCGTGTACACCTCCAGAGCATCGGTCACCCAATCGTTGGCGACAAAAAGTACGAGTCAAGACACGATCCGATCAATCGACTGGGCCTACACGCCTGGGTACTGGCCTTTCAGCATCCGGTTACAGGCGAACAGCTTCGTTTTGAAACGGCCATTCCGCGGAAGTTTCTGGAGGTGGTGAAATAGGAATTTTGACAATCGTCGGAACTGTATCACCAGTGGCCTCTCTGTTCGGTCAAGCCTAACCCCGAAGGGGCTTAAGGTGCATAGCCCCGTAATGCGGGGAACTCGGTACAGCCCGGTAGGCTCAGGCTACTAATTAAAAAGTCCGTAGCGGATGCTACGGACAACTTGTCTCCCGGAGAGGTCGCTTTGAAAGCTTTTTTCTAAATTAGTACAAATAAAAAACCGGCCGGAAGCTTGAGACTTTCGGCCGGTTCACGAAAACAGCCGTTGTTACAACGGTTGTTGTGACAATCCTCGTTACATCCGCTCTGGTACCGTGACGCCCAGCAGATTCATAGACTTCCGAATCACTTCTGCGACGGACTTCGATAAAGCCACCCGGAATTGTTTCTTCTCCAGATTTTCTTCCGCAAAAATGGGTACTTCACTAAAGAACTGGCTGTACGTTTTGGCCAGATCGTAGACATACTGGGCAATCAGAGCCGGACTGTACAGACTGGCCGCATCTTCCACCCGTTGCGGGAACTGACTCAGCGTAAAAATCAGATCACGTTCACTGGCCTGCAGGTCAATGCTCTGTGGTGCGGTAGGCGTCAGTTGCAATTGATCGGCCTTGCGTAAGATCGAGCAGATCCGGGCGTGGTTGTACTGAATGTACGGACCCGTATTTCCCTGAAAATCCACGCTTTCCTGCGGATTAAACAGCATTCGTTTTTTCGGATCAACCTTCAACAGGAAGTACTTCAAAGCTCCCATCGCCAGTGTATGGTACAGCGACTGGGCTTCTTCTTCCGAAAAACCGTCGATTTTGCCCAATTCTTTCGTCATGGCTTCGGCGGTTTCCTTCATTTCCTGCATCAAATCGTCGGCATCCACTACCGTACCCTCGCGGGATTTCATTTTTCCACTCGGCAGATCCACCATGCCGTAGCTCAGGTGGTAGAGTCCGGCCGCGTAGGGCCGTCCCAGTTTCTGCATGATCAGGAATAGTACTTTGAAGTGGTAATCCTGCTCGTTACCAACTACGTATACGGATTTCTGCATGGGGAAATCCTTGGCCTTCAAATCGGCCAGTCCCAAGTCCTGGGTGATGTATACCGAAGTACCGTTCGAACGCAACACCAGCTTTTCATCCAATCCATCGGCCGTTAGGTCAATCCATACCGAGTTATCCGGACGGCGGTAGAATACTCCTTTTTCCAGCCCTTCCTCGATGATGTCTTTCCCTAGCAGGTACGTATCCGATTCGTAGTAAATCTTGTCGAAATTCACGCCCATTTTCTGGTACGTTTCGTCAAAACCGGCGTACACCCAGCTGTTCATCATTTCCCACAAGCCGATCGTAGCCGGATCGCCCTCTTCCCACTTCAGCAACATGGCTTCGGCCTGTTTCAGCAAAGGAGCTTCCTTCTCGGCCTTTTCCTTTTCCATGCCACCGGCTACGAGTTCTTCGATCTGAGCTTTGTAAGCCTTATCGAAAGCCACGTAATATTTGCCGACCAAATGATCGCCTTTGATGTCGCTGGTAGCGGGTGTCTCGCCGTGACCAAACAACTGGTACGCCAGCATGGACTTACAGATGTGAATACCCCGATTGTTTACCACGTTGGTTTTCATCACCTCATAGCCGCTCATTCTCAAAATCTCAGCGATAGAGTAGCCCAGAAAGTTATTCCGCAAGTGCCCCAGGTGCAGGGGTTTATTCGTATTGGGTGACGAGTATTCTACCATCACCTTTTCGCCCTTCGCGGGTAACTGACCATACTGGTCATTGGCGTGGATGGTGGCAAAGAGTTTTAGCCATACCTGATCGGCAATACTCAGGTTCAGAAACCCCTGTACAACGTTGAAGGCAGAAACCACTCCGCCCTGAGCCAGCACATACTCGCCCAGTTTGGTACCGATTTCAACGGGACTTTTTTTCAGCTGCTTCGCATAAGGAAAGCAAACGAAGGTATAGAAGCCTTCAAATTCTTTTTTGGTCGGTTGCAGCTGTAATTCCGCAGGAGCCACCTCCAGGTCAAACTCCTGTCGGAGAGCCGCGGCCAGACTGGCCTGTATTTGTTCGGTGAGATTCATAGTCAGTCAAAAACCCTGCAAAATTATACGAATTGCGGCACCGAGCTAATACCAAGGTTGACAAAGTACAGGATTCATTCCTTTCCATCCCGCTCCATTAACCATAAATCCCCCCTTACCCGCTGACGTTCTGGTTTTTATTAGCTAAAATTTTGCAGCTTTTCAAACCTCTTATTTCATCATTTCCTCGAAAATCAACACCTGATCAAGAATCAATTAATGCGTTTTCATGAAGACAACTAAGCATCTACTTTAGCTTTATCTATGAAGAGTAATACTTGTTAAATAGTGTTAATTACATTCCTAAATTAAGAACTGTTTATACCTTCACAAAAATCATATCAATCTATGCTTATGAAGTTTTATCTTTTACTGCTATCCTTATTCTGTATTCATTTAACACCGGCTTTTGCTCAGTTCCCTGCCGAAACTAAACTCCGGGGAATACGACCAACGCTTAATACTCAAAATGTATTTTTAAACGACCCTTCTGCTACCCATCATACCTCCGACATTTCGCTGGAATTAACCTATGGTAAATTTATTCGGGAAAATGTAGCTCATGGCTGGAGTATTACGCCAGGATTTGGAATCAATTCAAAAATAACGGGCTGGATACCACAATTAAAAATTAATTACTTTAATCGACGTTACGTTCCTATTACTTCTGGAATTTATGCGTTTGCGGAAGGTACGGTTGGTGTGCAGACTCAGTTGGGATTATCTTCGGGCAATTACTACAAAAACCCGTTTCTGCAATCCTACTCAGCTTTTGCAGCGTTGAACGCCGGACTTACCTATTTCTACAAAAATGACTGGGCTCTGGAAGCCAAAGCGAACTTGGGAACGCTTTCGGTGAGTCACCTACGCAGTAAACCTGAATCTCAGTCTACCGCCGTTTCGCTCGAATCTTCTTTGTCTGCTCAGCTTTTTACCCTGGGGATTACCCGCTATATCGGCAGTGGCAATTTCAAATCTACCATCTTTGAAACAGACCGGAATACGCCCTACACGGCCGGTCAACGCTATTGGGAAGGTCGCGTAACTTCCACCTTAAATTTCATTAAACCCTCTAAAATCAATTCTACTAATACTCAATACTTTAACGTTGGTTTGTCAACAGCCAGGTTCATTTCAGACAAGCAGGCGAGAGGATTTGGGTTGACTGCTCTTTTTTCTACTAGTAATGCTGAATCAGAGTTACATCCTCAATCTTCCATAAAATTTGGCGGTGCAAATGCGTTTATTTTCCGGGAACATTACCTTCCGCTAGGCAAAAAATTATCTTTAATTGGCGGTGTATACTTAATGGGTTCTTATACCATAAATCGCACTAAATATCTGGACCAGAATACCGCACAACAATCCTTATCTATTGCTCCATCGATCAAACCGGCTATTCAATATCAACTTACGGATCAATGGGCCGTTACAGCTCATATTGGCACATTGAGTATAGCTTCTGCCAACTTGACTTTGGACAAAGAGAGAGATTACAGGAATGAACCCATCAATCGTTTTCAAACGGGTCTTAGTTTTTCTCCTGCCTATACCATCGGCAATTCAGGTATTTCATTCCGTTATTTTCCAGGTCGGCGATAACGTAAGAAAATTATAACTTTCTCCCTACCAGACCCGTTCTAGCCTAGAGCGGGTCTTTTGTCTTTCCAAGTCTTTTCTAGCGATAAACCTCTACTTTTGACAAGAGCCGGCTCACGATTTTCGCTGTCTTCCGAGCTTATCACTCGATAACTATCTATGAAACAACTTCTTACGGCAACCTTCTTCTGTTTATGCTCCGCTTCGCTAGTCGCACAAACCACGCAGGGCAACCGCTTTATGAGTTTTACGGGCGATTTGAATCTGCGATTCGATAATACATCCTCCAGCTTAACGCCCGAAACCAAACGCCAGACGTACGGCCTTAACCTGCAAATGACTCGTGGCAAATTCACCCGTGACAACATCGCTCAGGGCTGGAGCATTGGTTTAGGGGCCACGCACGAACGCATCAATCAGATTGATTACGCCGAAACGACGCCTTCCCTATCTGCTCACTACGTATACCGTCGTTACATTGTTCCTTCCGAACGCGTCCGGCTCTTCGCTCAGGGAAAAGCCGGAGGTTTATATTCACCTACGTTCAACGATGGTGAAACGACGCAGAATACCTTTTCAATCGGGGCTTCGCTGGATCTGGGTCTAACTTATTTCTACCGGAAAAACTGGGCCTGGGAAGCAACTGCCAGTCTGGCCAATGTGGGCGTATCGCACGCATCGGCCCGGGGTGAAAAAGTGTATACCGATGTAAATGTCAATGGATCGCTCGGATTCAGTACTTTCCGGATTGGGCTGGCTCACTATTTCGGGGAGAGCTCCTCGCCCTTTGAGTCCGCTCCGCAACAGTCGCTCTACGAAGTAGGGCAAACGTATCTGGCGGGTGATCTTTCAGTTCAGCAAGTATCGGCTCGTTCAAATACCACCAACCTTGGAATCGGATTTGCGGCCGGAAAATTTGTAACACCCCGCCGATTACTGGGGATTAGCGTAAGCGGCTCCTACGGTACAGGTGTCGATCAGGGAAACGCGGACTATACCAATTGGGGAGCCAGTGTACGTCCCTACGCGGAACAGTACTGGCCCGTAGCAGGCAAGTGGACGGTATTGCTGGATGGCGGTGTAGCCCTGGGATACGCTCAGGTGAAGACCGAACTCAACTCCGTACAGTCCAACACCCAGACAACTTATTATGCCAAACCCACCTTCCGCCCCGGCATTCAGTATCAGCTTACGCAACGCTGGGCCTTGGCCGCTTTGGTTGGCGTTCTGGATCTGACCGGCTTCACGGCTACGCAGCAGGAAGTAACTACGGGGAATACGGTTTCAAAGAGCACGATTTATGTCTTTACGATTGATCCTTCGTACCAGATCAGTAACTCGTCCCTTTCCTTACGGTATTTCCCCGGACGATAAGGTTGTCGGGGAAGGATATAAAAAAGGCGGTGGAATAAAATTCCACCGCCTTTTGCTGTTTTAGGATTTGCTTAAACGCCCAAATTCGTCCGGAATAGTTTAATGGCGATCGCTAGCAGAATAACCCCGAATATCTTCTCCAGGATGCCGGTACCCGTAGCCCCAATCTTCTTTTCAATCCAGGTAGAAGATTTCAGTACCAGGAAAATCAGCCCAAGGTTGACAAAAATCCCCACCAGAATATTGATCTCGGCGTACTGGGCTTTGAGCGAAAGAATGGTGGTCATGGTACCTGCTCCGGCAATGATGGGAAAGGCCAATGGCACAATGGATGCCGCTCGGGGCTGAACATCCGTACTTTTAAAAATGCTTCGTCCCAGGGTCATTTCCAGACCGATCAGAAAAATGATCAGGGCACCCGCGACGGCAAAGGACTGCACATCCACGCCAAAAAGATTCAGAATGGATTTTCCGATGTATAGAAAGGCAATCATGATTCCGCCCGAAACCAGGGTCGTGGTAGCCGCGTGAATGTCGCCAATTTTCTTCCGTATATCCAGAATAATAGGGATGGCTCCCAGAATGTCGATGACCGAAAATAAGACTAAGGTTACTGATAAAACTTCCTTAAAGTTGAAATGCATACATCAGATGGTTTCGGTGTTAGAATCGGTACTACGCTTCGGTTAGAAAGGCCCGTAGGGTCGTAAAATCAGTATCGTTGATAGCCGGAAAATTAGCAATACGGAAGGTCGTTTCTTTCCAGTCGCCGTATCCGTTTCCCAGCGTAATCTGTCGGGCTTTGGCGGTCTGCTTGATCTGTTCAATCTGCGGAATCGTTCCCGTAATCGCCAGGACGGTGTCCGAACGTACTGCAGCGTTGGCGACGAGCAGTTGCCAAGAAGTTTCTTTCTCGAAAAAGGTGGCCAGACTCTGAGCTCGTTGCTGCAAGGCAGCCGCTACTGTCTGAATGGGAGGCACCTGTTCAAGTACCCGTTTGAGCAGGTAGATATTCAGTACATTTGGCGTATAATGCGTTTGAAATTTCCGCACATTTTCGTCGATAAACAAGAGGCTGTTGTAATGATTTCGCTCGTTGATTGTCCGTGCCCGCTCCACAGCCCCGGGTCCATAGACGAGCAGACCCATGCCCGCTGGCAACCCGAAGCATTTTTGTACGGAAGCAAACCACACGTCGGCCGCGGTCCAGTCGAACGCTACACCCGCCATGGATGACGTCGCATCAACGACCAGCAGGGCATTCGGTACCGCTTCCCGGATTTTCCGCAGGGTGCTGTTCTTCACCTGCGTACCGTTGGACGTTTCATTCTGCGTCAGACAAATCGTCTCTGCCTCAGTCGTCAGTGAAAGTACTTCATTCAAACCAAAAGGCTGATGGACTACGTTCAGACCTAACTTCTGCGTGTACTCGGCCCACTTCTGCCCAAAGGCTCCATTATACGCGTGCAGCGATTGACGAGTCGTGAGGGATTGAGCAATGATTTCCCAGCATTCCGTGGCGGAGGATACGAACGCAATAGCGTAGTCCGCAGGAATATCCAGCTTTTCGTGCAAAAGTTGATAGGTTTCTCTGACCAGTTCCATGGCTGCTCCACTGCGGTGATTCACGCTCAGAATGCCGGAATCAAAGGCATCCTGTAGATACTGAGCCACTTGTGGATAGACTTGGGAAGGACCCGGATAAAAGGAAATCATGGCAACCGACAATTGAAGTGAATAGAATCAATTACAGAAACGACCGCAACGCCAGCTCGTAGCCTTTTAGTCCGAAACCAACGATGATACCAGCCGCTTTCGGACTGATAAAACTGTGATGCCGGAAAGCTTCGCGGGCATGGACGTTGGAAATATGCACTTCAATGACGGGGGTCGTAATGCCCGAAATGGCGTCAGCAATGGCTACACTGGTATGCGTGTAGGCTCCAGCGTTGAGCACGATGCCGTCGTACGAAAAACCGACTTCGTGTAGTTTATCCAGAATGGCTCCTTCGTGATTGGACTGAAAATACGCCAGATCCAGTTCCGGGAAAAGAGCGGGGAGCGTTTCAAAGTACGTTTCGAAGGTCTGGGAGCCGTATACTTCGGGTTCGCGACGTCCGAGTAAATTCAGATTAGGTCCGTTAAGAATCAGGATGCGTTTCAAGGAAGAATGAAGTTTAAAGATGTAACGGGAATCGTTTAGGTCTACAGGTGGTCATCGCCTGAATCGCAAGTTCTTTACCCACGACGACGGAAACCGCCCTTCGGTGGTGTATCTTTCAGAAAAATACTATCCATACGCGGAGATCTGATTCGGATCATCCGCCGATTTATCAGTACGCAATGCAGTGGCAAAGCTATCTTAAAAACTTTAAATCTTACCTGACGCTCGAACGTTCGCTCTCCGAAAACTCGGTGGAAGCCTATTTACACGACGCCGAAAAACTGGTGCAGTACCTGTCGCTTTCCGGACAGGACAAACTGCCGCCGGGTTCCATTACGGATGCTCATCTGCTCGATTTTCTGTATTACCTGGGTGAATTAGGCATTGCCTCTACCTCACAGGCCCGGATGTTATCGGGTCTCAAGGCTTTTTTCCGCTTTCTGTTGCTGGAGCAGGTCATTCCTACGGATCCGGCTTCGCTCATTGAGTCGCCGAAGTTAGGTCGTAAACTGCCCGATACCCTGAGTTTCCCCGAAGTGGAAGCCCTGCTGGCGGCCATCGACCTGTCGACACCTGAAGGTACCCGAAACCGGGCCATTCTGGAGATTCTGTACGGGTGTGGCCTACGCGTTTCGGAATTGATCGCTTTGAAAGTTAGTGAGTTGTACTTCGATATCGGCTTTATTCGCGTTTTTGGTAAGGGTGGCAAAACCCGTCTGATTCCCGTGGGTCGTGATGCCATCAAGTACACGCAGATTTATCTGGACGAAATACGCCGTCACCAGAATATTCAGAAGGGTTCAGAGGATATTGTATTCCTGAATCGCCGGGGTAAGTATTTAACCCGAATCATGGTTTTTATTATTATCAAAGACCTGGCGGCTAAAATTGGTCTGCAAAAGAATATTTCGCCGCACACCTTCCGCCATAGTTTTGCCACGCATTTGATTGAAGGCGGGGCCGACTTGCGGGCGGTACAGGAAATGCTCGGGCATGAATCCATCACGACGACCGAAATCTATACGCACCTGGATCGCGATTATCTCAAAACGGTTATCACGGAATATCACCCTCGGGGCCGTTGAGGTTGCGATTTTTTAGGCTTTCCCGTATAAAAATGTAGAACGGAAGTCGTATCTTAACTGTTAAATAAACGAGAGCAAACGGGCGTACTTTTTCCCCGACACTTATCCACTCTATCAATTTCTGAATGGCATTTCCGACCCTAAACGATTTACTTAGTCAAACTGAAAGCTCTACGCTTGAATTCAAACGCACGATTGAGGCTCCCGGCCGTATCGCTAAAACCCTGGCCGCTTTTGCCAATACAGCAGGTGGCTGGCTAGTAATCGGAATCGATGATGATCGCACGGTCAAAGGCGTTGATTCGGAGAAAGACGTCGTACAAAAATTGGAAGCCGCCTCTGATTTGTTTGTCCAGCCGGGCGTACTGGTACGTTACCAAATGGTACAGCACGACGAACGCCTGGTGCTGATTGCCCGCGTGGATGAAAGCGAAGACAAGCCTCATCAGGCCAAAGATCCGCAGGGACAGTGGCAGGTGTATGTACGGGCCCGCGATAAATCCGTACCGGCCAGCAAACAGATGGAGAAATGGTTACAGGAAACGCACGACATTTCGCCGGAGTTACTGCAACAACACAATGTGAAACGACTGCTGGCCCACCTGAAAAAGAACGAGCAGATTGCCGCCAAGCAATTTGCCCAACTCGTAAATATCTCGGAATACCGGGCCGATAAACTATTACAACAACTTACTCGCGAAGGGTTACTGCTAGTACTGGATAAACAACATCCGAAGACGTATACCATTCGCAAATAGATGCCAGTGGCAATGACTCCTTGAAAAGCACTGATTTTATACGATAAAGATCAGTGCTTTATGAAAAGATAAAAGCGGGTACGAACGTGTTTCGTACCCGCTTTTATCTTTTTATCTTAGTCAAGCTGAATTATTTCATGCTTTCACTAATCTGTTTGATATGGTTCAGGTGTTGCTGAATGACGCCCGAAGTTTTCGTGGCAAATTCTTTCAGCTCGGCATCTTTTCCTTCGGTAGCCTGCGTATTAAATAACGATTGATCTTTATCGTGATCGTCTTTCATCAGTTCTACGTATTTCTTATCGAAATCTTTACCCGAAAGTTTTTTCAGATCATTATAATGCTTCTGATGGTCTTCATCCATCGTCGCGGGTAAAGTAATGCCTTTGGCTGAAGCCAGTGACATCAGTTCTTCATTTGCTTTGCCGTGATCTTTGATCATCATGGCGGCAAATTCTTTTACTTTAGCATTACTTGCTTTTTGTTCAGCTAGTTTAGCCACTTCTACTTCATACATACCACCACCGGCAGCTTTCATGGCAAACTCAGCGTCTTTTTCGTCAACCGTTTGCAGGCTGTCGTTCATTTCTTTTGCTTGATCAGTCGCCGCTTCTGCGTGCTCTTCTGAAGCCTTATCTGATTTCGATTCATTACAAGCTTGGAATGCCAGTGCACTAGCCGCCAGCATACATAACATAGTTACCTTCTTCATAGTCGTGTAGCAATTTTTGAGGAAGCTTCCTCTGGTTGATTGTTTGAATGCTTAAAAACTTCTAAAAATCTTGTACCCGACTTGGGATAATACAAACAAAAGCCCCTTAGTTACTAAATAAACCAGAATCAAGAGGAATTTTTTCCGCACTTTTTTAACAACCTCTTTTCAGTATATAAAAAATAATGCAGCCTTTCCCCAAAATATTTTTGGGGAAAGGCTGCATGAATAGAGCAATTAGCTAGTTGCGGGGTGGTTTGCCTCCGGTCAGTAAGCCTTGCATCCGCTCTAACGTTTTACGTTCGCCACAAAGACTCAGGAACGCTTCCCGTTCCAAATCCAGCAGATACTGTTCCGTCACCAGTTGGGGGTAACTCAGGTCGCCTCCACAAATAACGTACGCCAACTTTTGAGCAATTTTTTTGTCGTGGTCGGAAATGAAATTAGCCAATCGCATTTGAGCGATACCTGCTTCAAAAAGGGCGATTCCCGCCCGGCCCTGTACTTTGATGTCACTGCGTTGCGGAGCCTGCGTATAGCCAGCATTCGCTAATTCTAAGGCGGCTTCTTTGGCTTCGGCAATCAGTCGCGAACGGTTGAGTACAATCTGATCACCCGGCCGCAGGTAATTCATTTCCAATGCTTCCTGAGCGGAAGTAGACACTTTGGCCGTAGCGATGTTCATGAACGCGTTCTGAAGAATATTGAGTTCAGGATCGCCCGACTGGTATAAATCCGAACAGCGGAGGGCCATTTCCTTGGTACCGCCACCCGCTGGAATCACGCCAACGCCTACTTCTACTAGTCCCATGTACGTTTCAGCCGCGGCTACTACGCGATCGGCATGCAGGTTAATTTCGCAGCCTCCGCCCAGGGCCAGCGTATGCGGAGCCACTACGACCGGCACGGAGGAGTACCGTACCCGCATCATGGCTTTTTGGAACTGGGCAATCATCAGGTTTACTTCGTCCCATTCCTGCTGAATACTATACATGAAAAGCATGGCTAGGTTCGCCCCCGCTGAAAAAGCCTCGTGCGAGTCGTTCCCAATCACCAGGCCCTGATAACTCTGTTCAGCCAGTGAAATCGCCTTCGACAAGGCTTCGATTACGTGAGGACCGAACGTATTCATCTTCGAACGGGCTTCCAGGCCCAGAATGCCATCGCCCAGATCGAAAATCGTCGCTTCCGGATTACTCCATACTTCCTGGCTACCCCGTAAGTTTTGAAGGATAATAAAACCTTCTTGTCCCGGAATAACCTGATAATTTTGACTGGACCAGTCGTAATAAAAACGACGACCCTTTTCGATTTTGTAAAACTGCGTATGCCCAGCATCCCGCATGGCATACACCCAGTCGGCCGGTTTTTGGCCCTGACTTTCGATCAGCTCAATGCCTTTCGCTAGTCCAATCGCGTCCCAGGTCTCAAACAGGCCCAGTTGCCAGCCAAAACCGGCTTTTATTGCCTCGTCAATTTTATAGAGTTCGTCAGCAATTTCGGGAATCCGATACGTGACGTAACGAAACGTATCGGCGAAGGTCGTCCGGTAGAAATCACCGGCTTTACTGGTATCGGCCAGAGCGGCGGGAAAGCGTTCGGCCAGCGTAGGAAGCTTCTTGAGCGTATCAATGATGCCCAACTTGATTTTCTGCGAAGGCTGATACGCGAACGTTTTCAAATCCAGAGCCAGAATAACCGATTTTCCCTGCTCGTCTTTGATTTTTTTATAGAAACCCTGACCCGTCTTATCTCCCAGCCACTTATTTTCCATCAGCTTCTGAATCGAATCGGGCAGCAGAAAGGCTTCTCTCGATTCGTCTTCCGTAAGCGTCTGATACAAATTGTTAGCGACGTGCACGGTCGTATCCAATCCCACGACATCGGACAAACGGAAGGTCCCGGACTTCGGACGACCGATGATATCTGCCGTCAGCTTGTCTACTTCTTCGATACTCAATCCCAGTTTTTCCGTAGCCCGAATACTCTGGATGAGGGCATAAATTCCGACGCGGTTGGCAATAAAGGCGGGTGTATCCTTGGCGAGAACGGTCGTTTTTCCCAAATACAAATCGCCGTAGTGCATTAGGAAATCAATTACTTCCGGGTCCGTTTCGGGCGTAGGAATAATTTCCAGCAGCTTGAGATAGCGGGGCGGATTAAAAAAGTGAGTCCCGCAGAAATTCTTCCGGAAGTCTTCACTCCGCTCTTCGGCCATAAGGTGAATGGGAATACCCGAGGTGTTTGAAGTAACCAGGGTACCGGGCTTACGCAAGGTATCTACTTTCTCGAAAATGCTTTTTTTGACATCCAGGCGTTCGACTACCACTTCAATCACCCAGTCGTAATCTTTGATTTTAACAAAATCATCCTCGAAGTTTCCCAGCGTAATCCGGCTGGCAAAGGTCTTACTATAGAGTGGGGCCGGATTGGCTTTGAGTGTGTTTTGGAACGCTTCGCTAACCAGCCGGTTTCGAACAACTTTGGAATCGAGGGTAAGGCCTTTGGCTGCTTCAGCCGCAGTAATTTCTTTAGGTACGATGTCGAGCAGAAGCACCTGACAACCCACATTAGCAAAGTGGCAGGCAATACGGGAACCCATAATACCCGAACCCAATACGGCAACTTTTTTTATCGAACGATTCATGGTCTGAGGTAAGTGATTAGGTTTTTAGCGGATGAATCAGCGTTTCTTCCGATTGATCCAGCGGAGTACGTCGCGTAATCGTCGTACGGTTGACTGCTGACCGAGGACGTGTTCCATATCCGAAAGTTCAATCTTGAGGGCTTCGATGGAAATGGTAATCTCGAAAACAGAAATCGCCAGGGCTCCCGCCTGTAAAAACAAGGCAATACCAAAAATCCAGCCCGCCGCTACTTGGTATTCGAGATAAATAAAAATCATACATAAAATACTCAGGAACAGGCTACTAACGCCCAAAAACTGCATATTCCGAATCAGTAGAACCCGAAATTGCAGCGAGCGAATCTGTTCGATGAGAATAATGTTATTCATGGATTTGGGATCCACGCGGTACTCGGCGTGCAAATCCCGAATGACTTTAGCCGTAGCGGTAAAACGATTCGTAAATCCGAGCAGCAGCAGCGATGCCGTTGAAAACAAAAGTGCTGGTGTGGATAAGGTTAATTCCATAAAACGGCTGAACGATCAGAATGAGTTAGAGTGTAGTATCGCCAAATACCTTGTTTTTGAGAGCTTCAGCCCGCATGCTGATATTTTCAGCGTCGACGACCCGCTGAATCTCCCGCATCACTTCAAAGAAAACCTGTAACTTCTCTTCGCCCACCCGCTGATAAATGGCTTCGTTGAACTCCAGAACCCCTTCGCGGGCAAAGTCCCGCTTTTTCTTGCCTTCTTCGGTTAGAAATACATTTACGACGCGTTTATCTTCAGCATCGGTCTGGCGGTAAATCCAGCCCTTCTCCTCGAGCGTCTTCAGCATACGCGTCAACGAACGCGGTTCAAGGCCCAAGAGTGGAGCAATTTTGGTTGCGGGTGTACCATTTTTATCTACGTTCAATAGCACATACCCCACCGCCATACTCATATCCACTTTGGCAGCACTGGAATTGTACATCCGGCTGATTGCGTACCAGGCAGTCTTGATGTGGAAGTCTACGGTTTTTTCAGCTTTCATAACGTGCTCCGGTTTTCTTCAAAGTTGAAAAAAAAGCATTTATTATGCAAGCATACGAAATTTCCTTTTTGAGTATTTGTAGGTTAGATAAGTAGCCCTTAGGATTCCGTTTTCATCGCGGCTTCCATTTTCAGCCGGTCGAATTCTTTCTCATTGTTGGCAATCCATACAGTGGCAACGCCATTCCCAATGATGTTTGTAATGGCCCGGGCTTCCGACATGAAACGATCAACGCCCAGCAACAGGGCCAGTCCTTCCACCGGAATTACCTTCACCGCCGTCAGCGTAGAGGCCAGTACCACAAAGCCACTCCCCGTAACGCCAGCGGCCCCTTTAGAAGTTACCATCAGAATCCCAATGATGGTCAGAATCTGTTCCCAGCTCAGGTGTACATGAAAGACCTGAGCCAGAAAAATGGTCGCCATTGATAAATAAATCGTTGTACCGTCCAGGTTGAATGAGTAACCCGCCGGTACTACCAGTCCGACTACGGGTTTGGAACAACCCATCCGTTCGAGTTTTTCCATAATGGAAGGCAGGGCTGCTTCGGAAGAGGACGTACCGAGTACGATGAGTAGTTCTTCTTTAATGTACTTGAGAAACTGCCAGATGCTGAGCTTGTAGGTACGCAGAATGAGGCCGAGTACGCCAAAAACGAAACAGGCCATCGTGAGGTACACCGTCAACATAAGCTTGCCCAGAGGTAACAGGGTGTGAATTCCGTATTTGCTAATGGTATATGCCATCCCACCAAAAGCTCCTACCGGAGCCAGTAGCATGACTTTGTGCAAACCCCAGAACACGTATTTGGAAACAAACGCCAGGACTTTAACCACCCGTTCACGTCCCGAATAATTACTGAGCAGAGATCCCAGTATCAACGCCACGAGTAATACCTGCAAGGTTACATTGTCGCCGAAAAACTTCCACCAGCTAAAATCGGTAGCGGTATTGGTGTATTTGGAGATATCGCCGCCCTTCACCTGATTGGTTACGACCCCGTCGCCGGGCCGTAAGAGTTGAGCCAGAGCTACGCCGATAATCAGGGCGAAAGTGGTAACTACTTCGAAGTAAATCAGGGCTTTGGCTCCTACTTTACCGACTTTTTTCAAGTCGCCCATGCTGATAATTCCCAGCGTAATAGTGATGAAAATAATAGGATTGATGAAGAGCTTGACGGTACTGATAAAAATGCCGCTTAGGAATTCACTCACGGTACTGCCGATGCTGAGTTCCTGGCCCATAAAATGGCCTTTCAGTGGTTCATCCAAAATGGGGTAAAGGGCAATCTCGGGGGCAAAGTGGCCGAGTAAAATACCTAAAGTAATGGCGGTTAGGACCCAGAAGGTTAAGTTAGTAAATAGGCGTTTCATGCTCAATAAATAAGGCTTAGGGCGAAAGATACCGAATAATTAGCCGTTGAAAGCCTTAAAAAGCAAAAACCACAGCCCGAAGACTGTGGTTTGAGATCAATGGTCCGAAAGATTCGATTACCACCAAGCTAATTCCAGACCCAGACCATATACGGTCAGAATCACACCGGCTAACCATGCCAGGTATGCAATCACCCAGATACCATAAGCCACGCCCACTACGGGGAAGAGGATGGAAAGGATCAAAGCTCCAGCCAGCAAGATTACCCCGATACGCAGGTATTTGTTCCACTCAGAAAAAGGCTTCTTACCTTTCGCCTGAGCTTTTTCAGCTTTAGCGATTTGTTTGTTTACTTTCTTAACGACGAGTTTTTCGGTCGCAGTCAGTTTTTTACCTTGTTGAGCTACTACGTTTACATGGCCTTGCTCGTTTTTCGCGAACGTAACCTTGCTCATCAATTTCGCTGCTCTCTTGTTTACAACAACTGCCTTTTTCGTAGAAGCCACGGCTGCGGGTGCTTCCGCTACAGGAGCTTTTTCTTCAGCTACGGCATCCATCAGTGAAGGCTGAGCTACGACCGGTGCCTGAGCAACAGGAGCGGGTAACTGGGCAGTTTGAGGAGCTTGAGCTACGTGCTCAACGGCAGGTGCAGTAGACTTTTGAAACGTCGTGTACTGGGTACGCTGGCAAGAAGTAAGAGAAATTGCCATCAGACCGACGGCAGACGCAAGTAAATGAAACTTTTTCATCTGAGATAAATTTTTAGGTTGAACACCATGGCATAATTAGAGATTTCTCCCTGTTTTTCCTATGGTAACCGCAAAATTATTAATTAAATCTATTTCTGTCAACCCCGCCCAACACGCTTTACGCCCGTTCAAGCCCTGAAATTATACGAAAAGCGGCTTTCTGGATCAGAAAGCCGCTTTTCGCACTTATATAGTATCACTAAAATTCAGTACTAACCCCATCAAACTTCCATGGCTAACTTAAATTCTGACGTCAGGTGGAATTTAATATCCGGGTTATTTTGAATGTTCATGCGTAGCATCCACTCCGATTCCGCCAGGAACACCGGGTGTTCGTCTTTGTCGTAGCCAATCTGTGGGCCCTTCAGTCGAATATACTCCTGCAACTTAGCTGGGTCCTCGCTCGTGATCCAGCAGGCTTTCGAAATGGGCATGTTATCAAAGCGACACTTGGCTCCGTATTCGTGCTCCAGACGATACTGGATTACCTCAAATTGTAGTTCTCCTACGGTTCCTACGACCTTCCGGTTACCGGGTTGAATCAGGAATAACTGAGCTACCCCTTCGTCGGTCAGCTGCTGAATCCCTTTTTCGAGTTGCTTGGATTTCAGCGGATCCAGGTTGATAAGTTCCTTGAAAATTTCCGGTGAAAAGCTCGGAATACCCTGGAAGAAGAAATCTTCGCCTTCGGTGAGGGTATCCCCAATCTTGAAGTTCCCGGTATCGTACAAACCTACCACATCCCCTGGAAAGGCCTCATCAATGACGTCTTTTGACTGAGCCATGAAGTTGTAGGGGTTCGAAAACCGTACGCCTTTATCCAGCCGTACGTGGTGGTAAAACTTATTCCGCTCGAAAATACCCGAACATACGCGAAGAAACGCAATCCGGTCGCGGTGTTTGGGGTCGAGGTTGGCGTGAATTTTAAAGACGAAACCGCTGAATTTTTTCTCAGTTGGTTCGATGATCCGTACGTCGGTCTGGCGTTCCTGGGTAGCCGGAGCAATTTCGCAGAACGTATCCAGCAATTCCTGTACCCCGAAGTTATTGACCGCCGATCCGAAGAATACGGGAGCCACTTCAGCCCGCAGGTACGCATCGCGGTCGAAGGTATCGTATACGCCTTCAATGAGTTCCACATCCTCCCGCAGTTGATTGGCATCCCGCTCGCCTACCTGCTCGTCAAGCTGGGGTGAACTCAGATCATCAATTGCTACAATATCCCGTTCGATCCGGGTTTTGTTTACGCTAAACAGGTTCAGCGATTTATCGTACAGATTATACACCCCTTTGAAATTCTGACCAATGTTAATCGGCCAGGTCAGCGGGCGTACTTTAATCAACAGTTTCTGTTCCAGTTCGTCGAGCAAGTCGAAAGGATTCTGTCCTTCACGATCCATTTTATTGACGAAAATGATCACGGGTGTATTCCGCATGCGGCATACTTCCATTAACCGTTCCGTTTGCTCCTCAACGCCCTTTACGCAGTCAATTACCAGAATTACCGAATCCACCGCCGTTAAGGTACGGTAGGTATCTTCGGCAAAATCTTTGTGTCCCGGCGTATCAAGAATGTTAATTTTCAAATCATCATATTCAAACGTCATTACCGACGTAGCCACCGAAATTCCCCGTTGCTTTTCAATTTCCATGAAATCGGAGGTGGCTGTTTTCTTAATTTTATTGGACTTCACCGCCCCTGCCGTCTGGATAGCCCCTCCGAACAGCAGCAGCTTCTCGGTCAGGGTCGTTTTCCCGGCATCGGGGTGAGAGATGATACCAAACGTACGGCGTTTGGCAATTTCTTGTTCGATGGTGCTCATAATCAAAATATCGACTCCGCTACGGGAAAAATCAGAACGACTTTTCTTTCCTGCGGGATACGCTTCCCTGGTTTTGGAAACGGAAAACGGCTCTTACTGAGCCGTTCTACAAAATTAGCCATTTTCCCGCGTTTATTCGCGGTTCTGCCGCTTTCCCCGTGATTTTATCCAACGGCTACCCTCTTTTTTCTATAAATATCGTAGGTTTGAATACATTGCTATCTACTTCCTCAATGACTAAACTACTTTATCTGGTTCGCCACGCCGAAGCCGAACAGCCCGCAGGTACATCTTACGATTTTCAGCGTTCGTTGACGCCCCAGGGTCTGATTGATGCCGCTCGTATGGGCCGCCTACTGAACGAAAAACCTATTCAACTCGACGTTCTCATGAGTAGTCCATCGGAGCGTACGCGAATGACCGCTCAGGTACTGGCCGAACAGTTGGGATTTGATTTTGAAAAAACGCAGTACATCGAAGATTTATACGAAGGAGCTCCACGCTATTATTTAGCGGCCATCAATGCCATTCCGGAAACGGTTACCTCGGCGATGATTGTCGGACATAACCCCAGCGTGACGTATTTGTCGGAATACCTCTGTCATGAAATTCTGGGTACGGTTCCCCCCTGTGGCATTATTGCCATTGCTTTCGAACAGCTCAGTTGGGCGGAGGTTTCCAGTCGTACGGGTCGGCTGATCTTTTACGATTCGCCGGAGAAATTGGCGGGATTTGATATTTCGTAACGGTAAAAAAGCACCGGGTCTGACCTGATTGGTCAGACCCGGTTGTTTCGGTTAAGGGAATAGTAGTTTCTTGTCTGGCCTAAATCTATACGTTTCTTTGCGAAAAAGCGTCAAGGCTTTTAAAATATTTGTGAACTTTTCTTACCGGAAAAGCACATTTTTTAATTCCACAAACTGCGTTCTGGCATTTGTCGTACCTTTGCTGGGCTATGAGTCGTCAGAAAAAAATATTCTTCCTTGGCTTTCTGGTTTTCACACTGATTGTCATTCTCCTTACCATCGACATGGCCCGCCGGACCACCGCTCCCTGGAATCGTAAGAAAGGAATCGACCGCGTCCTGCCCATCACGCCGGATAGTACGAAGTCGTAAATTACTTCAGAGTACTCCTGCGTTGTTGGTGTTGAGCATAGCGTCACCAATCATCCATTTGCTGGTATCTGTCCCATTGGTTCATCGTCATCACCAACATTCGCATCCCATACGCACACAAACAAAAACGGAGCTAACCATACGTCAGCCCCGTTTCACTCAGGTAAATTGTATAAATTTTACCAGATTTTTGCCCGAATGTCATCCGGACGGTACATTTTATCGCCGGGTTTCACACCGAAGGCTTCGTAAAAAGGTTCGAAGTTCGACAGCGGACCATTCGTACGGAATTCACCGGGTGAGTGCGGGTCCGTGTTTACGCGAAGACGCAGGGCTTCATCGCGGGTTTTTGTACGCCAGATTTGGGCAAAGGCCAGGAAGAAACGCTGATCGGGCGTGAAACCGTCAATTTTCTCGTTGGACTTGCCTTGTTTCGTATACGTTTTGAAAGCCGCGTACGATACCGACAGACCACCCAAATCAGCCAGGTTTTCACCCAGCGTCAACTGACCTTTTACGTGCAGGTTGTCGAGTACAGTGTAGCCATCAAACTGGTCGATTACCAACTGAGCCCGCTGCTTGAACTGGTCGGCATCTTCTTTCTTCCACCAGTTTTTCAGCATTCCCATGTAGTTGTATTGACGACCCTGATCGTCGAAACCGTGCGTCATTTCGTGACCAATAACGGCTCCAATGGCTCCATAGTTGAAGGCATCATCCGCATTGGGATCAAAGAACGGCCATTGCAAAATACCCGCCGGGAAGGCGATTTCGTTGCGTACGGGGCTGTAGTAGGCGTTTACCGTCGGAGGCGTCATACCCCATTCTGTTTTATCAACGGGTTTACCCAGCCGATTGATCATTTCGTCGTATCGCCACTTGCTCAAAGCTTTCAGGTTTCCGAAGTAATCATCGCGTTTCACCACTACTCCATCGTAGTTTTTCCACTTCGTCGGGTACCCGATTTTCGGCGTGAAGGAATGTAACTTCTTCAGGGCTTCCTGTTTGGTTTCTTCCGTCATCCACTCTAGGCCTTTGATGCGGGTTTCGAATACTTTCTGCAGGTTCGCGACCAGCTCGTCCATGCGTCTCTTGGATTCGGGCTTGAAGTATTTGGCGACGTATAGTTGTCCCAGTAAGTCGCCCAGCATCCCGTCGGTCTGGCTCGACAGACGTTTCCAGCGATCCTGTTGTACTTTTTGACCATTCAGCGTTTTACCTACGTATTCAAAATTGGCGTTTACGAAAGGACTGCTCAGGTTCGCCGATGCTCCACTAATGACCGAAAACTTCATCTTCGCCTTCAGCGTTTCGATGTTTTCGTTGGGAAGCATGGTGTTCAGGTATTCGTAGTATTTGGGTTGACCGACAATAACCGTGTCGGTTTTCATCCGCAGGGTCGTCAGTAATGCGTTCAGATCCAAGTTCGGAACTTTCGCGGCAAAATCCTTCGTAGCAAATTTGTTGTACTGAGCGATGGGATTCCGCATTTCGATCCGGCCCAGGTGCGAAGCGGCGATTTTCGTTTCCAGAGCCAGTATATCTTCGGCCAGCTTCTGAGCCTTAGCAGCTTCCGTACCCGTCAGCGTGAAGAGCGTGCTGATGTACTTTTTGTAAGCCTCTCGGACTTTCTGAGTCGCAGCATCGTCCTTCGTATAGTAATCTTTTTCGGGAAGTCCGGTACCCGTTTGCCGCATACTGACAATGTACGCATCGGGGTTTTTCGCATCCGCTCCTACGCCAATCCCCAGGAATGTTCCGCCCCCTTCCAGCGGGTGAGCCGCCGAGTACGCCAGCAGTGATTTGTAATCCTTGATCCGGTCAATCTCGGCCAGAATGGGCTTGATGGGTTCGTAACCGCGTTTTTCGATGGCTACCGTATCCATGCCAGACGCGTAAAAATCGCCGACGCGTTGCTCGATACTGCCTTTCTTGGCCTTGCTTTTCGCCGCCACTTCGAGAATTTCGTGAATGTGACGGTTGTTTTCATCCCGTAGAATATTAAATGAACCCCAACCCGTCTCCGAAGCTGGAATTTCCGTATTCTTCAGCCAGGCTCCGTTTGCGTACAGGAAGAAATCTTCGCGGGGACTCACCGACAAGTCCATGCCTGACAAGTCCAGGCCTTTTCGTTTGGGATCGTCACTGGGTTTGCCTACGAAAGCGGCTGTACTCAAAGCCACCAGCCCTAGGAGCAAAGCATTGTATTTTTTCATATGTGTTGATAAAATGTGGTAATCAAATTTTCAAATTTCGCACATTTTCAGGGATTCATAGGGCTTTTGCGACTATTCGGAGAATTTTATCTACTTGAACTTTCCTTTCGGTTTCCTGCTTCATAGGGATTATGCGTTCTGCTCTTTTTAGTAACGAACCAGTGAAAATTCCATCAGTCCGGGTTTATTTTCAATGGATGTAGCGAGCAATTAATCCGTATCTTTGAAACACTTCTGCGAGCAAACCCCTATTTACCATTTCATCATGGCACAAACGAAACTGACCGTCAACGGCAAAGCCTATACGATTGACGTAGATCCTGAAATGCCCCTGCTCTGGGCCATCCGGGATGTAGTGGGTCTGAAAGGTACCAAATTTGGTTGCGGTATGGCTCAGTGCGGAGCCTGTACGGTTCACCTTAATGGTTCACCCATTCGCTCCTGCTCCACCCCCGTATCGGTCGTAAAAGGACAGAAAATTACGACCATCGAAGGCATCGGTACACCCGACCATCTGCACGCCGTACAACAAGCCTGGATCGACGAACAGGTGACGCAGTGCGGTTACTGCCAGTCGGGGCAAATCATGAGTGCGGTAGCCCTGCTGAAAGAAAAACCCAAGCCGACTGACGAAGACATTGACCTGTACATGCAGGGAAACATTTGCCGCTGCGGAACCTACCAGCGGGTTCGGAAAGCGATTCACCGGGCGGCGGATTCCATCCAGGAAGCCAAGCCCGCCGCTGCGAAAAAGACGGCAAGTCTGGATCGTTAATGTTCCTTTTTCCCCGGTTCGGTTTTACTCTTTACGCCTCAGGCAATGAAAACATCCAACATCAATCGCCGGAATTTCCTCAAAACGAGTGGCTCCGCCGGAGCTTTGCTCGCCCTAGGTTTTTCGATTCCGGCTCAGTCGGAAGACGTCGTTCTTCATAAAATTCCCCAGACTACGCTCGGTCTGGAATTCAGCCCTTATATCCTCATTGACGATACGGGGAAAATTACCTTACTCAACCCCCGTCCCGACATGGGACAGGGTACGTACCAGTCGTTGCCCGCTTTGATTGCGGAAGAACTGGAAGTATCTCTTGATCAGATTCACATTAGCCAGACCAACGGTCAGGGAAAATACGGCTCCCAACTTTCGGGGGGTAGTTCTTCAGTTCGTACCCGCTGGATGCCCCTGCGGAAAGCCGGTGCGGCCGTAAAGGAAATGCTCGTACAGGCCGCAGCTAACAAGTGGCAGGTACCCGTTAGCGAGTGTTATGCCCAGGAAGCGAAGGTTTATCACAAGCCTTCGGGAAAATCCTTTACCTACGCTGAACTCGTGGGTGATGCTTCCCAACTGCCCGTACCAAAAGACCCCAAACTGAAAGACCCCAAGGATTTCAAGTTACTTGGCAAGAACATTCCCAAGCCCGACGTACCACTGAAAGTAACGGGTCAGGCCCAGTTTGGTATCGACGTAGACGTACCCGGCATGTTGTACGCCAGCATCGAACGCTGCCCGGCCATTCATGGCAATGTGGCTTCATTTGATACCACGGCGACGATGAAAGTACCGGGCGTGAAAAAGGTACTGAAAGCCGAACGGGCGATGCCCCATACCACCGTCGAAACCGTAGCGGTACTGGCCACGAACTACTGGGCAGCGGTACAGGGACGGAAAAAACTGAAGGTAAAGTGGGCACCAGTAAACGAAGCGACTTTATCGACGGAAAAGTTCTCGGCTCAGATGCACGAGCTGGCCCAAAAAGACGGCAGCGATTTCGAAGGAAATACGGGCAACTTTGCCAAAGCCTACAGCGAAGCAGCCAAGAAGGTTCAGGCCACTTATGAAACACCCTTTGCTGCACACGCTGCGATGGAACCCGTCAACGCAACGGCCTGGTTTAAGGGTGATTCAGTGGAAATCTGGGCTCCCGTACAAGGCCCCGACGGTACCATTGGCGAGGTAGCTCAGTACCTGGGCCTCAAACCCGAACAGGTGAAAGTCAACGTGACGTTTCTGGGCGGAGCTTTTGGCCGGAAAGCGTATCTGGACTTCGTGAAAGAAGCCGTGTTTTTATCCAAACAGGTCAACGCTCCTGTGAAGCTCATCTGGACGCGGGAAGATGATATGAGTCAGGGCCCGTACCGACCCGCCATGTTGAGTGTACTGGAAGGTGGTATCGACGAGAAAGGCAACGTGACGGCTTTTCACCATAAAATCATTGCGGAATCAATCCAGAAACAGGTATTCAAAGCCGACTTGAAGGGCAAGGCCGACGGCTGGGCTGAAGAAGGCATTGGCTCAAAGGACAGTCCGCTTCAAATTCCGAATATTCGGCGTAGCTACCACAATGCGAGTACCGACCTGCCCATTCTCTGGTGGCGTTCGGTGTATGCCTCGACGAACGTATTTGGGCACGAATCCTTCGTGGACGAGCTGGCTCACGCGGCGGGCAAAGATCCGCTGGATCTGCGACTGGAGTTACTGAAAGATTCCCCCCGTTTTGTGAAAGTACTGGAAACGGCGGCGGAAAAATCTGGTTACCGGGAAAAGCTGCCCGCCGGAAAAGCTCGCGGACTAGCCATTGCCCGTTCGTTTAGTACGATCTGTGCTCACGTGTTTACAGTAGCGAAAACGGCGGATGGCGTGAAGATCGAAAAAGTAGTGTCGGTGATTGACTGCGGCATGACCGTAAACCCCGATAACATCAAAGCCCAGACCGAAAGTAACATCATTTACGGTCTGACGGCGGCGATCAAAAGTCCGATTACCTTCGCCAACGGAGCTGTGGAACAAACGAACTTCCATAATTATCCGGTGCTACGCATCAACGAAACGCCGGTCATGGAAGTCCACATCATCGACAATCAGGAAGCTCCCGGTGGCGTGGGCGAACCGGGTTTACCGCCCGTCGCTCCAGCCTTGGCCAACGCCCTGTTTAATCTGACGGGGAAACGGCAACGGAAGTATCCGCTGGAATTGGTGTAATCATATAATTTAAAAAACGGGTCTTAGGGCCCGTTTTTTTTTGACCTTGTAAGGAATAAGTAAACCACTTCGACGTAAGCTAACACCAATAAAAGCCTAACTATCTAACGCGATATGATTGATTAGTTTATTTAATGTACTTCTCTCCCTTTTTGATTTAGTTAAGGCAATAGCCTTCCTGTAATGTTTGACAGCTAGAGAAACGTGGCTTTCCGTATACAAGTATCCCAGTAATAGATGATAATAACTATTTTCTAAAAAACTTAATTTTTCAACTTCACGAATAGCTTTATCATTTCCATAGACTTTAGACAAAGCAAATATTCTATTCAAAGCTATAACAGACGAGTATTTTAACAATACAAGTTGATCATATAACCGCAGAATCGGTTCCCATTTAAGGGTTCCTGTTGAGGTACTGTGCCAATAAGAAATAGCTGCTTCTATATGGTATGTTGAGACTTCATTCCCGGTACAAGCACTTGCTAAATAGTATTGACCTCTTTCAATTAATGATAAATCCCACAGATTTCTATCTTGATCTTCGAATAAAATAATTTCCCCGTAGTTATCGGTCCTTGCATCGAGCCGTGAGCTTTGAAAGCACATCAATGCAAGCAATGCCCTAGCATTTTTCGTACTGGTAGATATATTATCAACTAATGCCAATACCAGCCTGATGGCTTCAGAACACAGTTTTTTACGTATAAGCTGATCACTAGTTTTAGAATAGTAACCCTCATTAAATAATATATACAGTGTTTTAAGTACGCAATCTATTCGAGAAGTGATTTCTCCTTCAGTTAACGGTTTGATTTTAAAATGACTATTCCTTAACGTATTCTTCGCTCTAAATAAACGCTTCTTTATTGTTTCCGTTTTACTAAAAAAAGCATTCGCAATTTCTTCTACGCTAAAGCCACATATGACTTGAAGGGCTAAGGTTATTTGATTCTCTTGAGAGTTTACGGAATCACAAATGGCAAAAATCATTTGTAATTCGCTGTTTTCCAACAGTTGACCATCCAATTCAAGAATTGAATCTATTACCTGATCTTCTTGCTGATTTTTATCAACAATTAATTTTTCAAAAATCAAAAGTCGTTTTATATAATCTTTTGATTTATTGATTGCTACAGTATAAAGCCAGGCGGTAGGATTATCCGGCACTCCACTAATGGCCCAGTATTCAGAAGCTTTCAGAAAAGTATCACTAACAATATCTTCCGCTATCTCAATAGACCGAATACTAAAATGACGGCATATGGTTGCCGTCATTTTAGTATATTCCTGATGGAATAAAAGCGTTAAAAGATCCGATTGTAAGGTTAAGTCGTTCAATACTAGTCACGTTTTAGAACTTCTCTTATTTCAACACTGCCTCCCATACTAAAGATAGGATTTCTTTTTGCTATTTCTACTGCTTCATTTATGTCTTCGGCCCGAATGACTACATAACCGCTAATAAATTCCTTAATTTCTGTATAAGGTCCATCCGTTACCAGATTGTCTGGTTGCACCGTTTTAGCACTTCCTGGTAGGGGCAATAACGTATTCCCTTTATCAACAAGCCTGTTTTGTGACGCAATGTTGTCAAGCCAATTCAGTCTCTCCTGCATTTGTTCAGGCGACGGTTTGAAGTCAGCGATGTCTTTGAGTCTGAAGATTAAAGCAAATTCTTTCATGGTGAGAAAAGTTATTGTTCTACGCTATGACGATCGGGCTGATCGATTAGGGACAATCCATAGTCTAAAAATAACAAATTGCGTCCTACTCATTTCTGCCCTGCTAGTAACGCTTCGCTATATACTTCCACCGTTGTTGATGCTATGCTAGCATTAACAACAACGATATAATCCTAATAATCAACACATTAAATTGCACACACTCTCAAACTTATTTATTAATCTATAATTTCTATAGATTTTATTTGTTTTATACTTTTTCTCACACGTATCTTTGCAACGTCTTCAATTACTACGGGTAGTTGGGGCTTATACAGAAAGGAGGAGAGACAGGCTCTGCGAATCCTTAGCAACTTTCCGACACGGAATCAGTGCTAACCTGCCTAACACATTAGGAACTATAAACCCAATACCGCATGGCACTCTCCCCGACTCGAAATCGCCCGGCCTGCTTCATTCTCCGAAGCTAAGCACTGTTTTCTCGTTTGTCACGAACGTGATTTTCCGTCACGTCTGGTCACCCCTTGGATTCAACACGGGTCTGACCTTCTCATCCGATCATTCACCTTCATCAGCTTTTTCATCGCATGTCTATTTATTTCGATAACTCCGCTACTACGTCTTTATCTCCAGCCGTTCTGGAAACGATTTTACCCTATTTTACGCAACATTTCGGGAATCCGTCCTCCAATCACCGAGCGGGTCGAGAGGCGAAACGCGTGATTCAGTCCAGTCGTCGTCAAATTGCTGATTTACTAGCCCTTTCTCCCGAAGAAATCATCTTCACTTCCGGGGGTACCGAAGCCGATAATTTTGCCCTCAAGAGCAGCATTCAGCAGTATGGTATTCGTCACGTCCTGACCTCAAAAATTGAACATAAAGCCGTCTTGTTACCGCTACGTCAGTTAGAGCAGGCGGGTCAAATTCAGCTTGATTACGTCGCACTCGACGAGCAGGGACGGGTTTCTATTCCCGACCTGACCCGCTGGCTGGAAAAGCATCCTAAAGGGCTCGTCAGCCTCATGCACGCTAATAATGAGCTCGGTAACTTGCTAAATCTAGAAGAAGTGGGTGCCTTAACCCAGCACTACGGAGCCTACTTTCATACCGACACCGTTCAGAGCCTGGGTAAAGTCCACGTAGCCCTGGACGCCATTGATTTCGCTACTGCTTCGGCCCATAAATTTCGCGGTCCGAAAGGCGTTGGATTTTTGGTCGCCCGTCGGGGTCATCGCTTACCGGCCTTGCTCAGCGGCGGTGGACAGGAAGCAGGTCAACGCGGGGGCACCGAAAACGTACCGGGCATTGTGGGTCTGACCAAAGCATTGGAGCTGGCCATCACGCATCAGCAGCAGAACATCGCTCACCTGGATTCGCTGAAACGGCATTTTATTGGTGGTTTACGGAAACAGATTCCTGGTATTGCGTTTAATGGCCGATGTCAAAGCATCGACGAGACCTTACCCGGCCTGATTAATGTCGCGTTTCCTATTCTGGATGCCCCCTGCTCGCTGGTCGAAGCTTTGGATGCTCGCGGAATTGCCGTTTCTGGCGGCAGTGCCTGCTCCAACTTGGCGGGCGGCTCGCACGTACTTCAGGAAATCCCCTCCAGCTTTGGGAAAGAAAACGTACGGTTTTCCTTCGGACCGGATAATACCCGGCAGGAAATTGATGCTGCGTTGACCATTCTTACGGAATTGTACCAAACGGAGGAGGTTAGTCTGGTGGCCTAAAAAATTTTTTAACTTCTTTCAGTAGACAGAAATCTCCTGTCAGTTTTTACTTTCTCGAATTTTTTATAATCCCTTAAAAGGCGTATTTGATTAAAATCAAATACGCCTTTTAAGGGATTTATTGCAAAGCACCTCTTCTACCCTAAATCGTTTACAGGAGCTATGTTCTGTATGAACTAATGTAGTGTAGTCTTCCTTTTAAATAAAGAGTTTTTATACTGCTTTCATTAATTGCATATACTTACTTTACTAACAATTCTGATTCAATTAGAGTATTTAAAACCAAAGCTTAGTTTATTATTGCTACAGTTTCAGGCTATCGACGCGTGTAAGCTACACACCTTTTATATCTTTCTAAAAAATTCATTTATTCCCCTGTTTAAAGATTAGATTTGTGCTTTAGTTATCCCCATCGCCTATCCGTTGTCCTTTATTTGATTTATGAAATTTTTGTGGGTAGTATGGCTATGTCTGCTTGGTTATCAGACTGTAGCTCAGAATGAACGTATCATCATTGGTGATAAACCTAATTCTTACTTTTGCGTAGGATCCTTCGTTGAGTATCCGGTCTCTCTAGAAGGTAACTTTCCAGCTTCGGCTTCTTTTAGCATTGAGTTCGGTGACTCCTACTATCGAACCCCCTATCATCAGATTCCAGCGACGTACGCCAATGGTAAAATCCGTTTTCAGGTAAGCTTTCCGGCAGGACTTCATGAAAACCAGCTTTCTTCAGCTACGATTCTACGGGTAAAGAGCACGAACCCTTCGGTCGTAAGCGACTGGAGCAATGATTACTTTTACGCCTCTTTTTTACCCGTCGTTACCCTAACTTCCCGGTCGTATCAGGCGAACCCTAATAGTACTGTCCCGCTCGAATTTTCTTCATTCGGAAGCAGCACGATTACCGCTCTTTTGAGGGATGTATTAACGGCAGACAGCTTGCGGGTGACGGTAACGACCACCTCCGCCCTGAGTGATAAACGAAGTGAACCCATTCCCGTTGATAAAAACCGATCGTACGTGCTGCAATCCGTTTCTAACCGGTGCGGAACGGGCTCGGGAACGGGCAACGTTTCCATCAAGGTCAATCCTTTTTCCATCCGTACCACGTCCGTCAGTCCAGCTGAATCCTGCACGGGTAATCAGGCGGTTGTGAACTTTTCGACGGCTGGAGGAAACTTGTCCGCCAGTGGTACTTTTAAAATTCGGCTAACGCGACTGAATGACAACGGTCAGGAAGAACTTGATACGTACAAAGAGGTTTCGGCTACTTATTCCGGTAATGCACTGAGCTTCATCGTTCCTGAAAATATCGGGGAGTGGGAACGGACTTATTCCGTCCGAATTATTCAGGAAAGTCCTTACCTAATGAGTTCAAGCGATCAGGTACGTTTAAAAATATTCAACCCGGCCACCGCCCGTTTTTCGTCTGTAAATCACACCATTAACCTGGGCCAAAGACCTAACCTTTCTTTTGATTTGAAGGGTACGTATCCTCAGGTCGTCCATTTAAGCGATCAGTCCACGTATCGTAATAATGGTTATAGCCCAAAACATAACCTTTCGTTTCCTACGCAGACCACCCGTTACACTATTCAAAGCTATAGTACGGGGTGTGGAGCTGGACAGGTAGACAAAACTCCCGTTACGGTAACGGTTCAGGCGGGATTCAAAGTAGATTCTATACCCAATCAAATTTTTTGCGAAGGGCAAAATGTAACCCTGTCTTTAACGTCTAATGTACCCTTAACCGAAAAAGCGACTGTTCAGATTCGGGACTATTCCTATGGGTATCGAGGTACGCCTATTGAGGCCACTATTCGTTCCAATCAGCTTCGCTTTACTATTCCTACTTTAGGAAACAGTGGAACGGTACAAGCTCAGGATTTTATTCTTTCCATCACGGCCGGAGCCTACGTTTTTGAAACTTCTAAAATGAAAATTTCGACGAAGCCTTCTGCCTTTTTTAGTGAAGGGTATCGTCAATATAACATTAATGAAATACAGGATCTTGACTTACCCATTAAGCTGATGGGCGGCGGCCCTTACGAATTACAACTAAGCGACGGCAGGACATTACGAATTACTGAATTGTCCAGTTTAGACAGTTATTATTCGTATCCGAATTTAAGAATACGCCCCACCCAAGCCCAATCTACGTATCGGCTAACAAAGGTTAGTAATACGTGTCAGACGACGGATTTAACGAATACTTCGGGAAATACTTCCATCATTACACTGACCAAACCTGCTTCCCATGGCATTGCCTTAACGGTCCCTTATCAGGCTTACTGCGTAGGCGATTCCGTACTGATTTCTTTCCAGACTACGGGTACGTTTGGCTCCGATAATGAGTTCAGAATTCAACGGATTCTGAATGATAATCAGGTTACGGACCTCCGTACGCTCAAGGGTACGAGTGGCCGCTCCCTAAACATTCCGATTACTGAATTAAAAAATTTTTCGATTCGCATCCTTTCCACGAACCCCGTAACGCAAAGCGAAGCCGTATTCTTACCTATTCAAAAAAAGCCAACATTATCCTTAAGTACCTATGAACGAGCATTAACTGAATTATTGCCAGGAGATTCGATTCCCATGAACATATCAGAGTCGGTCACCTACGTTACCAGCCTAACCAAGCTGGTGCTGACCAATGGTAAGCAGGATTGGACGTATTACCCGGCAGCCGCCGATAATCGATCCGGGGGTTTTTATACAAATTTTTATCCGCCGGAGTCTGGTTCCTATCGTATCAAATCCGCAACGAACGTTTGTGGTACAACGTCCGGCTCAGGCGTACTGAACGTCGATCTGAAACCGTACCGCATTTTCTTTCCCACGGCTTATGCCAGTCAGAAACTCGTATTTTGCACCAAAGGCTCTTACCAACTTCCCTATGGCATAGCCGGTTCCATGCCTGGGAACGTTAAACTAATGCTGGAAGTCGCCGCCGCAAAAGACAGCGTGTTCCGGGAAATTACCAGTTCCATAGGTACTAATCTGGCGGCGTTCCAGATACCTGACACCTATACGTCAGGTTCGTACCTGATTCGATTGAGGGCGGGCGACATCCCTAGTACGGCCCTGCCTTTTGAGTTGGGAACGCTACCTACGGCAACGCTGTCGGCTGACGGACCTACGCAGGTTGACTACAGTTTACCCATGAAAATTACCTTTACGGGTCAGGGCCCTTGGAATGTAACGTGGAACGATGGCACCATTCGGGAATTTCAGCTTAACCCCAGTACGATTAGCGAACACATCAGCAAAACCAGCACTTTTGAACTGAAAGGGGTGACCAATGGCTGCGGCTACGGCAGTGTTTCGGGGAAAGTGACGGGTACCGTGAAGGCCAGACTAACCGTTAGTAGTTCGACAAATACCATTTGTAGCGGCAGTTCACTCCTGGTTCGGTACTATCTCGATGGAGAATTCAATACTTCCAATAAAATACGGGTGGGTCTGTACACGGCCCGAAAAGGATTCATCCCGCTGGATTCAGTGACGACTACGGTTTCGGGAACGATTACCGTGAAAATCCCGGCCCAATTAGAGGGTTCAGACTTCTATGAACTGCGGGTCATCACCACCTCACCTCAACTCAGTGAAAGCCGTCCGCTATACCTTTCTTTCCCACCTTCGTACCGATTGATTGGTTCTAATACCATTAATCCCGGCCAGTATTCAACGTTGCGATTGATCAATCAAAACGCAGCCTCGAACATTCAAACCACGATCAATTACGAACTATCCACGGGTCAGAAAGGCGTTTTTTACAACGATTCCAAAGAGCAAACCCTATCCGTTGCTCCTACGCAAACCACCACGTACACCATTACCAGTATTTCCAACGGTTGCGGGAAAGGTTCGGCTACGGGTTCGGCTACGGTCACGGTTAATCCACCGGCCGAACGCATGATCAATACGCAGTTTGTGAGTACGAAGTCAGGCTATGGCTACCTGTGTAAAGGGGATACAATTTTCGTCAGTTACGAAACCAAAGGCTCCTTTAGTGCTACGAATCTGATGAGCATTCAACTGTCAGACTCGCTAGGTCAGCAGTTTACTTCGCTACCCACCCTACCGAGCAATCGCGACCACGAGCTGGCGGGCATCCTACCCACGACCCTGAAGAAAGGCTCCGGCTACCGGATTCGGGTGGTGGCCTCCGATCCGTCCAGCATGAGTAGTGCCAGTGCCACCTTTTATACCACGGCGGAAAAAGCAAGCGTGAAATTCGGCGTTGCCCAACTACCTATGCAGGTGAATGGCAGCGTCTATAAACTACCGCTGGAGTTTACCGGTGATGCTCCCTTTAGCGTAAGCTGGGGCGTGGAGCCGTATTACGCTTCGTTTTTTACAAACAACCTGCGGGATAGTCTTCGCATCGAAGCCCTCTCGCCGAGTTTGACTTACAAAATCCGGCAGGTTACCAATGTTTGCGGCATTGGTACGGTCCTAGAGCCCAATACGCTGAAAGTGGAGCTCATTACGGCTACTGAACCAACGGCTTCGCACACGATTAAAGCCTTTCCCAATCCAACGACCGATCAGATTCGCGTGGAAGGCCTTCAGCCTGGAAGTACCATGCAGTTAATGACTCTCACCGGTCAGGTCATTCAGCAAACCGAGGCTAAGGCTACCCAGGAAGACCTTAGTCTGCGTGCGGTACCCCCAGGCATTTACCTCTTACACATTCAAAACGCCACCGTTGTCCTAACGTTCCGTATCCAGAAATTATGATGTATCGTTTATTGCTACTCTTTTGTATGGGCTTGATCTCTTTTCAATCCCAAGCTCAATCCGTTGTGATTGAAAAAGCTCCGACCACGCTTTGTTTTGAAACGGATGCTGATATTTCCATCAAGATCACGGGGACGTTCGCTCCTACCAATCAGTTCGCCATCGGAATTGAATACGATGGTTATCAGTATTCAGAATTTCCGGCCCAATTGGTTGCAGGGAATAAACTACGCATTCGCCTGGGCCAACATGCGTTTAACTACCTGAGGCCTTATGGCCGCTATCGGATGAAGGTCGTTGCTACGTCTCCAGCGTTTACTAGTAATTGGTCGGATTACAACGACGTAGGGGCCTACCCAAGTCTAAATTTAGGCGAACATTCATTTCAGTTAAACAAGTACTCCCAAGTCAAAGTCCCGTTTACGGCTAGTAGTGATATGACGGTAACCCTACAGGATAGTAGTAGTCGTGATACCTTACAATTTAAGTTTTACACCTACGGTAACTTGTTTGAAGGGACAGGGGAGCAAACGTTTACATTCGACAAGCCGGTTAGTTATTACGTAAAGAGCATTCAGAATAAATGTGGTACGAATACCGCCGCTGGGTTCATTCGCGTCAAAACGAATCCCATTAGCATTCAGGCTACTTTAGTTACGCCCTATGCCACCTGTGAAGGAAGTACGGCTTACGTAAATTTCAGTACGGAAGGAGGCAACTGGAGCAAGGACAACACATTTAAAATCCGGCTCATTCCTCAATTAAATCAGGGTCAGGAAACGCCTAACCAGTACGTGGACACGGATGCTAAACTCGAAAATGGTTCTTTGAAATTTACGGTTCCGTCAGTACTAAGTCGATACAATACCAACCGCTTTTCGGTACGAATTGTGAGTAGCAACCCAAAGGCCGTTAGCCCGTATAACAATCTATGGATGGTCATTGCTTCTCCTCCAACGGCCGAACTTTTTACCAATGATCCAACCCGTCTACCTTATGGTTCTCCTGTTTCTATCAATGTCAAGGTAAAAGGCATTTCACCCTATCACGCCATCCTTTCCGACGGTACGCAGACCAGCGGGGAAGGAGGATACAACGACCCAACCGAAGGCTCATTTTCTGTAAAGTATACGGACCCGCTTCTGCAGAACCAGACCTATACGCTATCGTCCGTACAAACGGGTTGCGGACCGGCAAAAATTACAGGAAATCCCATCAATATCACCCTTACTAAAGGCCTGCTGGTGGATTCACTTCCTACGAAAGATGCGTGTGATGGACAGGTATTTCGTTTCCGTATCAAGTCAAATCAAAACCTGAACGGCCCGGTTAAAGTACGTTTCAATGCAGACCTTTCAACGGGTACTGCCCCCCATGAGATTCAGGGAACGATTGCTCAAAACTGGGTCAGCTTTGTGGCAAGTCCGTATGTAAACTCCTCCAATGAAGAAGTAAGAACCGTAACCGTATCCCTGGATTTTGGAGATTATCAGACGAAAAATCTCTTCTACATTGATCTACACGGCAAACCGACCGCCCACTTTCGGGAAAATTATAATAGTATCACCTTGGACATCCCTCAATCGTATAGCCTTAGCTTTACAACAACGGGCAGTCATAGAAATATCGTAACCTTTTCAGATGGTTCTCAATCTACGTATGACAATCCCTGGTATAAATCATTTTATATACAACGATCAGAAACGTATTCGATCGTAAAGGTTTCCAATCTTTGCTACAGTACGGATTTAAAAGACGATTGTGTCGTAACGGTAAGAAATCCCAATAACCAGGGAATTCTTCTTAAAAAACCCGCTTCTGTGGCCTGCCGTGATCAGAAATTAGCAATTAATTTCGATACATATGGGGAGTTTCAGCCGGGGAATACGTTTAAAATCCAGTATTCTGACTCGAACTGGAATTACAAAGATTTCGAATTAGGCGTAGTCAATCAAAAGGGCTCCTACTCGCTTACGCTTCCGGAAGAAACCCGGCAACAGGGAAGTATCTCTGTTCGTATTATTTCTACGGCTCCGGAAAAAGTTAGTGATATCTTTTATATCTACTTAGCAGGAGAGGCCCGACTAACCTACCAAAGTTATCCCCGGGAAATTAAAGCTGGATCGACGGTTTCCTACACTGCTGACTTAGAAAATAATTATCCGCCTCTGGCCATGGTAATTTCGGACGGCACCAGGGAGTGGACCCTAAGTACCCCAAGTGAACGTAGCATTCAGGCAAATTTTAGTCCCACCCAGACTACTTACTATAAAATTCGCTCCATCAGTAATGTCTGTGGTACGGTTAACCTTCCTAATACTTCCTTCAAGCTTACGGTTATTACGAATGACTCCCTGCGAGTAAGCTGGCCCGCAAGTGCCCGTTTGCAGAATCCCTGCTTGCAGGGAAAAATTAAACTTCCCTTTGTCGTTAAAGGAAAACCGAATTCAAATACGACCTATACACTTCAGGTAAGTGCCCGAAATGATTATAGTGCCCCTCTAACGTTTGTTGATCTGGTTCAAACGAAACAAACCGATTTTTTTGAATTTGAATGGCCAGCCAGTAATCCTGTCAAATCCTTCGCGTTCCGGATTATGACTTCCAATCCGGCGACCTATTCAGATACCCTTTGGGTCGGTTCTAACATTCCCCCGCAAGTAGTACTCACCTCGTCTAATCAGATGGTTGAAGGAGGGCAAAGTGTCTATTTATATACAGAATTCAAAAACGGATCTTATGGTACCATCTACTGGTCAGACGGGATCGCCAGCTCGGATTCCCGTTCGGTAACGGTTCAGAAAAAAGCAACCTATACCATTGTGTCCGTGTCGAACCAGTGTGGTTACGGAACGGCTACGGGTGAAGTTACCGTTCGGGTGAAGCCCGTCTTGAATCTAACCACTGTTAGCCATAACGAACTATGCCGGGGAGCTACCCTAACGGCGGGTTATTCATTCTCGGGCGATTACGATGATTCTAATTATTTCGTCCTTTCGCTGATCAATACCAAAACCCGGAAAGCCATTCGCATGGATTCCACCCGGACGGGTACCGGACCTTTTTCACTGAAGATTCCCGCCAATTTTACCCCGGGGCTGTATACGCTGGAGCTAGCTTCTACTAGTCCGGTCATTCGTACTTCGCAATCGTTAAGAATTCTCTCGCTCCCGGAGTACCGGCTTCTGGGCAGCACCATCATCAATCCGGGCCAATCGACTACCCTACAATTTGTCACCCCGCATCAAACCGGCGAATTTGTTTCGTATACCTTATCCGATAATTCTACTGGTACTTTCTACGCCGACGGGTATGCGTTTATCAACGTAAAGCCTACCCAAACGACCACGTATACTGTTCGGGAGCTAGTCAACACGTGTGGCAAAACCGCAGGAACCGGTTCTGCAACCGTTACGGTTAATCCACCCAGCGAACGGACCGTTTCAGTAATTGATGCAGTCAATGCTAACTACTACTCCCGGATTTGTGCAGGAGATACGCTTTACGTTTCCTACGCGACTACGGGTACTTTTTCGGCTAACAATCGATTTTCCATCCAAATCTCCGATTCAACGGGTACGAATTTCAAAACAATCAATACCCTTCCCTGGGGTCAACAACGACTCAAAGCACTCGTTCCCGAAACCTTGCCCAGAGCTTCCGGCTACCGGGTAATGGTCGTAGCCACCGATCCGAATACGTCCAGTGCGGCTTCGGGCGTTCCGATGACCGTTTCGATCAAACCTACGGCCCGGCTACTCACGCAAACGGCGTATGCGTTACCCGGACAGAAGCTTTCCGTTCCCATTGAATTAACGGGCGATCCTAACTGGCAAGTGGAGTTGAAAAATGAATTTTCATCGTTGTATTTTTCGCTGACGCTCCCCATTGATACGCTGACGTTCGATCGTCAGGAGAACATCTCGGTCTATAAACTCGCCAGCGTAGTCAATGCCTGTGGTGTAGGGCGGGTCATTGAACCTTCGCAGCTACGCGTCGAACTGGTTACGTCTGTTGAGTTGCCAATTGTATCGGCTATTGAAGTCTTCCCGAATCCGGCTACTGAAAAAATACGAATCAATGTAGGGCGGCCTGGTACCCATCAGGTACGGCTTTATTCCCTTACCGGAACGCTTCTTTCGGAATCGATTTTCAGTGACACGTATGTTGATCTGGATGTAAGCGATTTACCCGTAGGAACGTACCTGCTTCGTTTTCTGGAAAAGGGGAATACGCAAACGTTCCGGATAATCAAGAATTAGCAGGAACGCCTCTTCTATCAAATAGAAGAGGCGTTCTTAATTTTGTTCCTACTGGAAATGTATTCCTATCCATTTATCCCATTAGCTATCCACGTAGCATTCACCCTTATCAACCCATGGAAAACGCTCGTAGACAGCACCGAATACGAGTAATCAAAGTACTGACGATCGTTTTAGGCAGTGCTTTTCTGTTTCTGTTTTTAGTAATGGGATGGCTGGCCGATCTGTTCAATAAGCATACCTGGGAGTATACCTTTGGAGGCGATCATTTTCCGGACGCAATTACGATTCAAAATGGCTTTAATCCGAATGTAACCATCGTTAGTCTTACCGGGGAGCTAAAGCAACCGGTGAAATTGTACTGTAATGTTAATTATGGAAGGGACGATTCTACTTCGATCGGTGGTTTAATTAATGGCGTACTATTACCCCAGGGAACTGTTAATTATACCTCCGGCAGAATAGATTATTACGGTCGGGAATTGACTGTCATCTGCGTTCCGGTTGATTCCAATGCTCGCTATGGACGGCGTTTAAAACTTAAAGTGGAAATCTACTGAACCCCGACATACAGGTGCCTCGCTTCACCAATCTGGCACTGAGTTTTTGCGACCTTCTGCTGTGTGTAACCCCTTATCACCAGCGTATGAAAACTAGTTCATTGCAACGGATTGGCACTGCCATTGCCGTCGTCGGCAGCATCGTCGGTACGTATTTCTACACCCGCTCCCGTACGCAACGCCGCAGCACCTTCAGCAAACAGCGAAAGGAAATTGACGAAAACCTGTTAACGCCTTCCAACGAAACGTTTGGCATTATGTGGCCGACCATTTATACCGGCACCACCGCTCTGGCCATTCACCAGGCTCTACCCGACCAGCTCGACAATCCCCGCTATCAGAAAGCCGTCCCCTGGTTGCTGAGTAGTTATGCCTTGAACAACGTATTTACTTATTTCTTTTCCCGGGATGATAAAGCCAGTCGGCGAGCCTCAGCTCTAACGACCATTGCTTTACTACCCAATGCTCTGATGCTGCATAAAGCTCTGAAAATTGGTCAAACGGAAGTACCGCAACCGGAACGCACCTTTCAGAAATCAATCAGTCTGTACGCAGGCTGGCTGACGGCGGCTTCAGTGATTAGTGCCGGAAATCTGCTCTTGCAGTCGGGCATCAAAATTCCGGAATCGTTGAAAGGTAAAGTGACCTGCGGAGCGTTGTCTGCGACCGCCACGCTGGGTATCGGTATGGCGAAGAAGCTGAATGATCCCTACTATCTGCTTCCCTTCATTGCTGCTTTCGTAGGCATCGCCAGCAAGCAGTACGGCGAACGCGACGACGTAGCCCTGTGTGCGGGAACGCTGGCTTTGACGGTAGTCGGAGCTTTCGTAACGCAGCTTCAGGAAGTGAAACCATCGGGGGAATTAGCTGAAACAAGTACTGCCGAGTAGAGCCTTGTATCCGTATACGCCCCCGTTTTGTGTAAACCGGGGGCGTGTCGTTTAAAAAGCTTCTATTCCTCCAAAAATGAATGCAGGTTTTCCAGCACTTTACGGGATAATCGCTGACGGGCTTGGGTGGCTATGCCTGACGTACGGATTCAATCCCTCTGGAAGAATGCTTTCAGGGCCGTTCCCGCCCCGTCGGCGTCGAAAATTCTGTCAATCCACACCGATCAATCAGTGTCATTTATCGAATAGCCTCATTCGTGCAAACGGTTTTAGTATAGGACTAGAAACCTTCAGCTCACCAAAACTAAAACATCCCGAAGGTGAAAACCCCCGGGATGCACTATCTAGTAACTAAAAGCCAGAAACAAACCACTAACTTAGACCAGCCGTTTCTCCAGCTCCGTCAGATGATCGTCGTTGAAATCCAGGTGCGTCACCATCCGTACTTTGTCTTTGCCAAATGGAGCACAACGGATTCCTTTTTCATTCAGTTTCTGAACGTAGTCGGTGGCCAGTAAGCCTTCCGCCAATTGGAAAATCACGATGTTGGTATACACTGGTAAGACGTCAATCACTTCCGGAACTCGGCGTACGATGCCTTCGATGGTCTTGGCCCGCTGATGATCTTCTTTCAAGCGATCCACGTGGTGATCCAGGGCATAAATCCCGGCGGCGGCCAAATACCCCGCCTGCCGCCAGCCCCCGCCGAAGCGTTTGCGTACGCGGCGGGCTTTTTTGATGAAATCTTTCGTACCCAACAGTAACGAACCTACGGGTGCTCCCAGCCCTTTCGACAGGCAAATCGAAATCGAATCAAATACTTGACCGTACTGATCCGGACGTTCGCCGGTTTCTACGAGGGCATTGAACAAGCGGGCTCCATCCAGGTGCAAACTTAATCCGTGGGCTTCGCAAACGCCTTTAATCTGCTGAATTTCGGCTAAATCATAGTAGCATCCTCCCCCTTTGTTCACCGTATTTTCCAGCGATACCAGCCGCGAAATCGGGGCGTGGATGTCATCGGCTTTGATGCTGTCGCGTACTTGTTCCGCGTTGATGCGACCGTAATCGCCCGTCAGTAAAGTGGCCGATACCAGCGAATTGCTCATCATACCGCCGCCCTCGTAGAGGTAGATGTGCGATAACGCATCGCAGATCACTTCGTCGCCCGGCGTGGTGTGTACTTTAATGGCAATCTGGTTGGTCATCGTACCCGAGGGACAGTACAGGGCCGATTCATAGCCAAACAATGCCGCCGATTTGGCTTCGAGAGCGTTGACGGTCGGGTCGTCCTGAAAGACATCGTCGCCTACTTCGGCCGCAAACATAGCCTCCAGCATGGCTTTCGTCGGGCGGGTTACCGTATCAGAACGTAAGTCAATGATCATGGTTTTCAAGGGAATTACTCAAATACAACGGTCTTATTATTTTTCACAAATACCCGGTCTTCCAGCACCAGCTTCAGGGCTTTGGCCAGGGCAATCTTTTCGACATCGCGACCCGCCGCCGCCAGCTCCTGCCAGGTTTTGGTGTGGTTTACCGGAATAACTTCCTGCGTAATGATGGGACCTTCGTCAAGGTGTTCGTTCACAAAGTGGGCCGTTGCACCAATGATTTTCACCCCGCGTTCGAAGGCCTGCCGGTACGGATTAGCTCCCACGAAAGCGGGTAAAAAGGAGTGATGAATATTGATGATCCGGTTTGAATACCGTTGCTGAAACTCCGCCGAAAGAATCCGCATGTACTTAGCCAGTACCAGATAATCGGCGTCGTATGATTCGACTGCCGCCAATATCGCCGCTTCGTGGGCTTCCCGCTCCATCCCCTCATGCGAAACCAGATGGAAGGGCAGATTGAATTTCTCTACCAGCGGTCGCAGTACGTCGTGATTGGCGACGACGGCCAGAATGTTAAGATTCAGATCGCGGTACGCATTTCGGATCAGCAGATCGCTCAGACAGTGATGTTCTTTAGTGGCCAGTACAACGACGTTTTTTGGCCGCTGGGTCGTCAGCGAAATCGTGACGGCATCGGGCAAAATTCCGTGTAAGGCATTTAGTATTTTTTCCTCCTGACACTCTCCCGAGAATTCCGTACGCATGTAAAAATGCCCATGAGTACGGTCCACAAATTCATCATTACGAATCAAATTCAGCTCGTGGTGATACAGTACACCGGAAACTTTATGAACGAGTCCTTTCTCGTCAGGACAATCAATACGAAGAATATACAAGGACAGTAATTGTTAGGGGGTGAATAACGTTTTACAAAAAACGTCATTCTAGGCGGGCCTTCCAAGTTAGCGGCGGCTTAGTTGCGGGGAATCACTGTTAGCGGTGACTGTCGCAGTACGCCCGCAATTCATTCTTTTCGGAGAGAAAGGAAAACTGCTCGTAAATGAGGTCAAAATTGTATCGGTCGGCTACAGACTCCCAGCCCAGCTTGGCAATCTCCATTTTCTCTTTGGTAAACGCAAATTTCTGCATGATCTCCACCAACTGAGTCGTTTTGAAGCGTTGTCTGGGCAAGGTCTGCCGAATGAAATCCATTCTTTTGAGCAATGACGTACGCTCCAGAGCCTTGAGGTATTCATCCATCTCTCCCGCACTCATGACGTCATGGTTCGAACCGTACGAATCACGGGGCGGGATATTTGACTCTTCCCCTGGGAAAGGCTGTGCATCATCCCGTTGATCGTCCCACGAAGGAATCGCTTGATCTCTTCCCGGTAATTCGTCGAACAGATTACCCCTTACCGGTTGCGTACCGCGAATGCGGAAGCC
Organism: Siphonobacter curvatus; assembly: GCF_002943425.1. Classification (NCBI taxonomy): domain Bacteria; kingdom Pseudomonadati; phylum Bacteroidota; class Cytophagia; order Cytophagales; family Cytophagaceae; genus Siphonobacter; species Siphonobacter curvatus. The sequence continues at coordinate 950,577 of NZ_PTRA01000001.1, read as the reverse complement.
ATACTGGGGGTGTAACATCGCCATCGTACGCGTTTCGGGTGACAGGATCACCCATTGCCGAGTCAACAGCATCCGGCCCCGGTAGACCAGCACCTGAGCCCGTCCCGGATTCAAATCAAAAAATCGGAAACGCCCCGTGGCATTCGTCATGGACTGGTCGTTAACAACCACCGTCAGGGAGGTTCCTACGGCTGTTTCAAGGAAAAATTCTACGTCAGCCAGGGCTTTGAGCGATGGACTTAAAAGTAGTGTAAGAAGGAGTACAAGAGGTTTCATGGCTGTAACGTTTTCAAGCATTCAAACGAACGAAAACTTGCGTATTTGCCCAAATCCCAGACGTTAAAATAGCCTAAAAATCAAGTTCTTTCAGTTCCGGATTTTTCATCAGTTCCTGGACTAGTTGTTCGTGGTTTTTGAGCGATCCGTGTACGGTCCAGTGACTAAGCAAGCTGTTTTGATGGATGGTCTGCTTCTTTCGGCTGGCCCTGAGATTAAATTGACTGAACAGCACCGGCAATTTCGCGTAAGCCCGGGAAGAATCTTCGTACACGAGTCGGTAATGCCGCGTATGAAAATGGACGGAGATCCAGCGTTCTACGTACTGAAACATAAAGAGTACGGCCAGTAGCAGAAAAGCTCCCACGAAGGCGAGTACTGCATCGCCCTGCCCGATTGCCATACCCAGTGAAGACGTGGCCCAGATGGCGGCTGCCGTAGTTAAGCCCGCTACGCGATCCTGTTCTTTAAAGATGACCCCCGCTCCCAAAAAGCCAATCCCGGTTACGATGTTGGACGCCACGCGATCCATGGAATTAGGATGACCCAAACGATGCGATAAAATGGTAAAAATCGTTGATCCCAGGCAAATGAGCGTAAACGTACGTACTCCGGCGGGCTTGCCCTGATACTCTCGTTCCAGCCCAATAATCACGCCGATCACGAGTGAAAGAATCATCTGAATAATGGGATGATCAGCCAACGATTCCATGACTTTAACTACGGTTGATTGAACATATGCACTAATTACGAAAAACCCCGTTCCTACGGATAGTGTAAGAACGGGGCTTAAAAATAGATTATTTGGGTCAGTTCACACGGTAAATGAACACGAACCGATTTATTAAAAATCTCTTCCTTTTAATTTACATCAAACCACAACTTCGTCGTCAGTAAATCAGCTCCCTGATTGGCGACGGCTGCTTTGTAGTTGGCGTTGTTGAGAGCCTGTTCACCCGTGGGATACGTCAGACGTACGGGCATCCGGCCGTTCAGTACTCCGGCATATGCGGGCTTCAACTGCGGATAATCCAGTCGCCGCCATTCGGCAAAGGATTCCTGACTTTCGCCGAATAAGGCCAGCCATTTCTGTTCCCCAATCGATTTTTTGTAGTTGGCTGCGTCATAGGCTACCGAAGGCTGAGCCAGGTAGTTGCTAATCTCGTCGGCAGTTACCCGATACTGTTGCAGGGAAGCGGTGACGGCCTGTTTGTAGAGCGTAGCGGCGTCATCCGACGTCAAGCCCCGCTGAGCCGCTTCGGCCAGGTTGAACAGTACTTCGGCGTAGTTCACGAATACCGCCGGAGCCGAAGCCGCCGTGAAGTAATCGCCCAGTTTCGATGTTTTCGTAAAGCCCAGACGAGCCGCTGAATCCGCCGGTAAGCCGTTGGTAACCCCAATGTATCCCTGCGGGGTATAATCCGCCGTTTTGTTGACGTAAACGCTCAGTCGGGGATCATTCAATTGGACGAGCTTATCTACGATGGTTTTGCTCACGCGGTAATCATCACGAGTTTCGCGATCCCGGTTGACGGGGTTCTGGTTGGGTGACGTGAGGTAGGTAAACTGAGCCGTTTCATCATTGCTGGCGATCAGATCCGTTTTGCTTAAGCTGGAAATAACTGTTTTCGCCGTAGCTGCATCGCGATCCGCAATCCGCAGGGCAATCCGCAACCGAAGCGACTGAGCGAATTTCCGCCAGAGTTTCATGTTGCCTTTGTAGACTACATCACCCGAAATCGGGCTGACTCCCGTATCATCAATCAGCGTGACTGCTTTCTGTAAATCATTCAGCAAACCCGTATATACGTCTTTTTGAGCGTCGTACTTCGGCGTTAAGTACTGGTCGATATTCAAAGCCTGCGAGTAAGGAATGTCTCCGTACAAATCCGTCAGTACCTGAAAAGACCAGGAACGCATGATCAGTCCTACAGCCTGATAATTCGGATTTTTAGCCTGTTCGCCGAGCCGAATTACTTCTGCGTAATCGTTCAGCCCCTGCGTATAGGTGTTCGTCCAGACATTCTGTACGTTGGTCGGACTCGTCGTGTATTTATCGACGTCGGTATACTGAATTTTCGCCCAGTACTGCACAAATAGTACGGTCGTTTCCATCGACGCATCCGAACCCATCACCAGATCGGCACTGGATTTCAGAGCATTCGTCAATACATAATCGGGTTGACCCTGCGTAGCCTCGTTGGGGTTCTTGTTAATGTCTTCCAGCTCACTCTGGCAAGCCGAAAGCCCCAAAGCCAGCGTCAGCGGAAGCAATAATTGGGAAATACGTTTCATGGGAGTATGAGTTGAGATCAGCGTTTTGGGTCTAGGGTTTTGCGTTAATTCTGTTGCTATAATGCATAAGATCTGTCCACTCAAAACCCTAAACTCCAAACGCTAAACTGATTAGAAGCTGATGTTTAAATTCACGCCGTAACTCCGGGTGGTGGGTAGTTGCAGGGATTCAAGACCCTGCCCGTTACCCGTATTGAAGGCCGTTTCGGGATCGATGTTCGGAGCCTTTTTCTGGAGGAATGCCAGGTTCCGGCCAATGAGCGAAATGTTTACCCCCTGTAACGACAACCGCTTCACCAGATTTTGGGGCAGTGCATAGCTCAGACGAACTTCCCGCAGTTTGATGAAAGAAGCATCGAATACGCTGGCCTCGTTCACCCCGGCACTGTTACTGTAAATGTTTTTGTAGTACCGTTCGGCGGGGACGATGGTCTTATTTGCCTGACCATCCGCCGTTACGCCGTTGAAAATGATTCCGTCGGAATAAATCCGCTCGCCATTGGGAGCTTTCGCGTCAGGTCCAGCAACCTGTACGGGCGTGGATGACGTGTTATTTCCGGCGTAGTAGTACGACAGTCCGCCGTGTTCTGCATCGCGGCCCGGTAGCGTCGATTCCAGTACACCCGTGTAGCGTCCAGTAGCGTTGGTCGCCGAATAGATCTGTCCACCCTGCTTGGTATCGATCAGAACGCTCAGGTTCCAGCCCTTATAGCTGAAGGCGTTGGTAATCCCACCAATCCATTTCGGCGTATAATAGCCCAGCGTTTGCAGGTTGGCATTTTTCAGCGGGAAGCCGTTCGCTCCTACCACTACATTACCACTGGCATCGCGTTGAAAAGCCGATCCGTACAAGGCTCCGTACCGTTGACCTACCCCCGCCAGTACCTGCGTGGTACCATTGCTGCCGAGAATATACTGATTCAGTAAACCCTGATCGTCCAGTGAAACGACTTTGCTGATGTTCCGCGAGAAGTTCACGATGACGTTCCATTTGAAACCACCCGAGGTCTGTACGGGCGTACCACTCAACTGAGCCTCAAAACCGTGGTTATTGATGTGCCCGGCGTTGAGGAGCTTTTGCTTGTAGCCCGTCGTCGGACTCACGTCGGCCCGCAGAATCTGGTTATAACTGTCGGAGTTGTAATAGCTGAAATCCGCCCGAACGCGACTCTTGAACAAAGCCAGTTCTAAACCAATTTCACTCGACTGCGTAATTTCCGGCTTCAGGTTTCGATTCAATAATACGTCCGAAACCGTCAGCAAAGGATTACTACCAAAGGGCTGGTTGAACGGATACGTGTTCGTCAACTGGTACGGGTCCGTATCGTTTCCTACTTCAGCCCAGCCCCCCCGAATCTTGGCAAACGAGAGCCAGTTGGTACGAATGTTGAAAGCATCCGTCAGGACCACACTGGCATTCACCGAAGGATAGAAGTACGAATTACTACCGGGAGGCAGGGTCGATGACCAGTCGTTACGAGCCGTCAGGTTCAGGAATGCATAATTCCGGAAACCCAGCTGAGCCGATGCGTAGGCACTGTACACCCGCCGACGTTTGAATACGTTGTTCGATACCAGCGGATCGCGGGAGTTGTTGAGCGTGTACAATCCGGCTACGGCCAGACGCGGAGCCTGCTGGTAGTTTTGCTCGAAGAAGTTACTGCGAATGTTTCCTCCGACGAGTCCTTCCAGATCAAAATCATCGCTGAGCTTGCGGTTGAAATTCAGAGCAAAATCCGTGTTGTTTTCGTTGACTACGTAGGCATCTTCCGCGTACGAACCGAAAGGCGTACCATTCGTTCCGTAGGAAATTTTCGACTTGCGTCGGTCGGTATAAAAGTCGTTACCGGTCCGGACCATCGCCGACAGCCAGTCGTTGATTTTATAATTAAGATTCACGTTACCAATGAAACGATCCCGCCGCTGGGCGTTCGTATTTTCGTACAGCAATAAATAGGGGTTGCTGTAGTAACTGTGGTTCCAGTTGAAATCATTCTCACCATTGGCCCGGTAATCCCGCAGTAAACCCGTATCGACCTGACGGCCAAACCACAGGAATTGCAGCATCACACTCGACCCCCGGCCACCCAGAGCCGAGAGGTTATCCGACTCCGAACGAATGAAGTTGGCACTCGTATTAATCGTCAGTCGGTCGTTGAGGTGGTACGTACCGTTTACCGAAAAGTTGTTTTTCGTAATATCCGTATTGGGCACTACGCCCGTCTGACGCGTATTGTTGAACGAGAAACGGTAATCGAATTTTGCATCCGAACCCGCAATCGACACACCAATGTTGTTGGTATGACCCGTTTTGAAGAAGTTCTTCACGTTGTCGGGGTGCGGTACAAAAGGCACGGCTTCACCTTTAGAAAAGAATTGCGGTAACAGCCGACCATCCATTTTCGGGCCCCAGCTTTCGTCGGTACCGTCGTTCAGCCCACCGCCTTTTCCGTCTTTATACGAGAACAGTCCCCCTGTCCCTTGTCCATATACGTTTTGGTAATCAGGCAGTACCAGCAGGTTTTCAAAGGTATGAGCCGCATTGAGCGTTACCCCTAAACCCTTGTTCCCTTTGCCCCCTTTTGTTTTGATCAGGATTACTCCATTCGCTGCCCGCGATCCGTACAGAGCCGCCGCATTGGGGCCTTTCAGTACGCTAATGGTTTCGATGTTATCGGGGTTGATGTCGGCAATGGCGTTGGGATAATCCCGGTTGGTACCCGTACTTCCAAACTGCGAGTTATCAACGGGAATTCCATCGACGACAAACAGCGGCTGGTTATTTCCCGCAATAGAGGTCTCCCCGCGAATGACGATCCGGGAAGAACCCATATTCCCCTGGCTATTCGTGATGTTTACCCCGGCAATTTTACCCGATAAGGCATTGACCAGGTTCGTTTCGCGAGCCTGTGAGATTTCCGTACTTTTCAATTCCTGCACCGAATAGCCCAGCGACTTTTTCTCTTTGGCAATACCCAAAGCCGTTACTACGACTTCCTGTAATGCAGATTCTTCATTATTCAGATTAACATTCAATACGCCAGTTTCGGGCACCGCCAGTTCTTCGGCTTTATAACCAATGAATGAAAAACGAAGCGTTTCACCGGGCTGAGCCGTGACAGTATAGGTACCTTCCGCATTCGTTACGGTTCCTCGGGTGGTGCCTTTGATCTGCACCGTAACGCCCGCCAGCGGTTGCTGATCGGCCGTGGAACGAACCACACCCGTCACCTGCTGAGCCAGAGCGGCCTGCACCTGTACCCATAGAAGTACCGGCAACAGAACTTTTAAAAGTAGTTGCATAAAGTAGATGTAATTAAAATAAAGGAGTTAGGGAAATGCTATTCCTGCCGAGCCTTCAGAAACCCGCAGAACGCCTGAGATGGCCATACACCAAGCCACTAGGAACCGTGAAAAAGACAACAAGAGAAGAGAGAGAATAAATCTTTTTTCATGACCATTTACAATAAACTACCATTTCTATAGACAAAGTAAAAATACTAAAACTAAGAAAACAAGCCTTTCTTAAAAAATTACAAATCAATTATGGTACGAATCAACATTCAATCCACTACTATACTGATAATCAGCAACTGATTATTTATCTCCTGGAGTTGAGTACTATTTTTTAACTCATTTAGAAGATCAGGCTGTATATTAGCTTTATGATTTTAGGACTAGGACTTGTCTGGATGACCTGAACAAATACCTAATCGATTGGTTAACTAGCCGAACCCCTCTTTCATTCAACCAAACTGATCTGACATGCGAAAATTATTTTCTATCTCGTACACGCTTTCTTCCATTAACTGGGCCACGCTCGTTTTACGGGTAGGCACTGGTTTACTGATGCTGCCGCACGGGTATCAGAAGCTGAGCAACTACGCTGAAAAGAAGAACGAATTCATGAGTCTGTTCGGCCTCGGTAGCCCTACCTCGATGGCACTGGCCATTTTTGCCGAATTTTTCTGCTCTATCCTATTAGTTTTGGGCTTATTTACCCGGGTAGCTACTATTCCGCTGATCATTACGATGCTCGTAGCGGCATTTTTAGCCCACGGCGGGGAGATTTTCGGGGAAGCCGAACTGGCTACGCATTATCTGGTTGCTTATGTAACCATTCTGATTCTGGGCCCTGGCGACTATAGCCTGGATAAGGTGCTGAATAAAAAGATTTAAGTTAATAGCTAACGGAATTTTCAGTTTCGACGAGAATTTTGTTACAGCAAGCCGCTTTGCACTTCTCCATCCCTGACCTCATCCGTCAGGGATTTTTTTCTGTCCATCCTTGGCTTTCGTCGGGCTTTTCCCCGATTCGTCGGCCCCGATTCGGCATTCGTCCGCATTGATTTTCAAATCCCAGTTTGGAAACTGACTTTTGTGTCAGACTTGGTACAAACCAAGCCCCTTTTCTACCCTAACCTGTATGGCCAATAGTTTGACTTCCCGGCAACGGTGGCAGTTATCCCTGACGCTCGCGTTCATCTACTCGATGACCGTGCTGTATGCCATCGTTCCTGATCCAATCCGTAGCTGGGAAGGACTGCTGCGATTGTCAAATTTTGCCATCCCGCTGTGCCTGATCTCCTTCGGGCTTTTTGTGATCTGGCTACGGGTGGCGGACGGGATTCAGCAGAAAATTTTTCAGTATTTCGGTGAAAATTACCTGCTCGAATTTAGATTCCCTGCTCAGTTAGTTGCCCTACTGGCTTCACTCGTACTGGCCGTCGTCTTCAACTGGACCCTGCACAAATGCATTGGTCTTTATATGGATTTTCGGTTCTGGCTATTTCCTCCGCAGCATATGCAGCCCCCTAAACGGTCGCAGGAAGTATGGGGCTACGTCAGCCGGGCCAATAATGGCTTTTCCATCATGATTATGCTCGCGGCTTTCTACCTGATGGCGGCCATACGGGCAACGCAACGCGTGCAGGAAATTCAGATTCGCTCCGAACGACTTGAAAAAGAGAATGTACAGGCTCAGTTTGCGGCCTTGAAGAATCAGGTCAATCCGCATTTTCTGTTCAATAGTCTGAGTATTCTTTCTTCGGTAGTGCACGTGGATGCGAATCTCTCCGAAAAATTCATTGCTCAGCTTTCCAAATCGTATCGCTATATTCTCGAACAGAAAGACAATGATCTGGTATCGCTGAAAACGGAAATTGAGTTTATCCAGTCGTACGCGTTCTTGCTGGGGATTCGGTTTCGGGAAAAATTCGAGGTACAGATTGACGTACCGGAAGCCACGCAACAGAGGTATAAAATTGCTCCGCTGACGTTACAATTGCTGGTCGAAAACGCCGTAAAGCATACCCGTATGTCGAGTAAGGAACCGCTAAGTGTACACATCTATACGCAAGACGAAACTTTAATCGTCGAAAATGGCCTTAAGCCCCGCCTGCAACCCGAAGTATCTACGGGGGTAGGTTTGAAAAATATTACGGCCCGGTACAGCCTGCTCACCGAACGTCCGGTGTGGTACGGTCCGGAACAGGACGCCTTTGTTGTTAAAATTCCTTTGCTGGTATGAACGTAGTCATCATTGAAGACGAATACCTGACCGCCGAACGGCTGGAAAATCTACTGCGTAAATACGACGCTTCGATTCAGGTGCTAACGAAACTGCCTTCCGTATCCGAGGCCGTCGAATGGTTTCAGGAACATCCCGTTCCCGACCTAGCTTTCATGGATATCCACCTGGAAGACGGACTGGCCTTTGCCATTTTCGATCAGATTTCGCTGACAGTTCCGGTAATTTTCACCACCGCTTACGACGAATATACGATTCGGGCGTTTAAGGTAAATAGCGTCGATTATTTACTAAAACCGATTGATTACGAAGAATTAACGGCAGCTCTGGATAAATTCAAGTCCTTGCGTCAGCCCCTGCCGGATCTGAAAAATATTCTTCAGCTGATTCAAAAACCGCAGGAAACGGAGTACAAAAGTCGCTTCATGATTTCCATCGGTACTAAAATCCGGAGTGTTGAAACGGCCGATATTGCGTACTTTTTTTCGGAGGATAAAAGTACTTTTCTGGTTACGCAGGATGGTCAGAAATTACCCGTGGAATACAGTCTGGATAAGCTGAATCAAGTAACGGATCCGAAACGCTTTTTCCGGGTGAACCGGCAGTTTCTGGTGGCCTTCCCGGCTATCGAAACGATTCATACGTACTCCGCTGGAAAACTGAAAGTAGACCTGGATCCGGAACCAAGAGCCGAAGTGTTCGTCAGCGGTGATCGGATTACAGACTTTAAGGTGTGGCTGGGAAGGTAAGTCTAGTTTTCAGTTTGCCCCGTATTCCATACGAGGTTATGCACGTTGAACCCTTTCGGGGTTGGAGTGTTCGGTTGAAGAGGGGCTACTGGTGTAAGTTTCCAAACTTGTACCCGCCATTTGGCAGTTAGAAACGGCCACCTTCCATTTCGAGTTTATTTACAGCAATCCAGTAAAGTAGGCAGGACGCGTTGTTTGTAGCATCCGCTACGGACGTAAAAGTTGGTAGGCTATGCCTACCGGGTGGGCCAAGTGCCCCTGAAGGCTTGCAAAACCTTTCGCTCATTCCAACTCTTCCTAATTCCCTGTAAATAAACAAGCAGATATACCTCAAATCATCGTCATCCAAATACAACATTGCTACCTTAAGCATATTTCAGCTCCTGAACGAATCAAAGTACTTTTCGTCCAAAAACGAACAAGGTCCGGTAGTTTTGCTGGACCTTGTTCGTTTTTAATCTGTATATCCTTTACTGCCAGCCCCCGCCTAAAGCCCGGTACAAGTTTACGACTGACTGCAACTGCTGCAATCGGTCAGAAACGCTGTTTAGCTCGGCAGAAAGTAAGCTTTGCTGAGCTACGAGTACTTCGGTATAGTTCGCTGAACTGTATTTCAATAATTCTTTCGTGTAATCAACGGAACGGTTCAGAGCATTAAGCTGACGTCCGCGAATCATGGCTCGTTCCGTAGCGGTCTGGTACGCAAACAAAGCATTTGAAACTTCCTGTCCTGCCGTCAACAGCGTCTGCTGAAAGCTTAGTAAAGCCTGCTCCTGATCGGCTTTGGCGATTCGTAAGCGAGCCACGTTAGCACCCCTGGCGAAGATCGGCTGAGCAATACCCGCCGCCAGGTTGCCAAACATGGAAGCCGTCGAAAACAGATTTCCTAACGAAAGAGCAGAAAGACCGCCATTACCCGTTAGCGTAAGTGAGGGGTAAAAATACGTTCGGGCTGCGTTAGTCAGTTCAAAGGTGCTTCGGTAGGATAGCTCGGCTTCCTGCACATCCGGACGATTGCTGAGTAACTGAGCCGGTACGCCCACCTGTAAGCTCTCCATGGTCTGTTGCTCCTGCAACGTGGTACGCTTGATTGCACCAGGTGCACGACCCAGCAATACGCTCAAAGCGTTTTCCGTTTCCCGAACCGTTTGTTTCAGCGAGGGGATCGTTACTTCGGCCGCGTACTGACTCGCTTCGCTTTGTACGACGGCGGCTCCGGTTACTACGGCGGCTTCCTTCAAGGCCTGCATAGTCTCTACGTTCTGCTGCCAGATCTCCACGTTTTTCTGCGTAATGGCTAACTGAGCATCCAGAGCCAGCAGGGAGTAGTAACTGTTGGCAATATCAGAAATGAGCTGGGTTTGAATAGCCCGACGCGTAGCTTCGCTCCGCAGTACCTGAGCCAGATTGGCCTTTCGGGTACTCCGCAGACGACCCCAGATGTCAGCTTCCCAACTGGCATTCACGTACAACTGGAATTGTTGTCTGGCAAAACCCGTTGCGGCACTCGGTACCTGAGGCACTTTAGCCGTTACTCCTGTTCCATTACCCGTTACGTTTGGGAAAAAGGCCATCCGGCTCTGGTACAGGTTGGCCTCAGCCACTTCGATTCGCGTCAGGGCGGCCTTCAAATCCAGGTTATTGTTCAGCCCTTCCTGAATCAATGCCTGCAGAGTCGTATCGGAAAACATGTTCCGCCAGGGCATATCCGCCAGCGTTGCGGTATCCGTCTCGGCCTGATCCCGGTACAAGCCCTCCGTCTTTCCCTTCGGACCTTCGTAGGGTTTTGTTATTCGACAGGCGGCAAGCACTTGCAGCAGTATCAGCACTGCGAACGCCTGCCACAAAAGTTTTCGATTCATAAATTTACTGGTCAATGGTAAGGGCACGGAAGGGTTCATCCAACACTCCTCCTTCCGTACCATTTGTATTAGTTTCCGGCCATCAGGTCGGCGTGTGATTTTTCCTCCGTTTTCAGCTGATCCGGCGTTCCACTGATGCGTTCCTGCAAAGACTGGAAGATGATGAACAGAACCGGAATCACGAAGACCCCAAACAGGGTACCAATCAACATCCCGCCGACGGCTCCCGTACCAATGGAACGGTTTCCTAAAGCTCCGGCCCCGGTAGAAACCGCTAGGGGTACCAGACCCAGAATAAAGGCAAAGGACGTCATCAAAATCGGGCGTAAACGGGCCTGGGCACCATCTACGGCGGCCTGCACGATACTCATGCCGTGTCGTCGTCGTTCGACGGCGTACTCCACAATCAAAATCGCATTCTTCGCCAACAGACCAATCAACATAATGAGCGTGATCTGGAGGTAGATGTTATTATTGATGTCGAAGAGGTTGGCGAAAATAAAGGTTCCGGCCAGACCAACCGGCAGCGAAAGCAGTACTGCCAGGGGCAGAATGTAACTTTCGTACTGAGCACTCAGCAGGAAGTATACGAAGACCAGACACAGAATAAAGATGTAAATGGTCTGTCCCCCGCTGGTTAACTCTTCCCGGGTCATCCCCGAAAATTCGTAACCATATCCTTGGGGCAGCGTAGTTGCAGCCACTTCCTGAATGGCTTTGATGGCATCCCCGGAACTGTAACCCGGCTTCGGCGTACCCGTGATGGATACCGATGTAAAGAGGTTAAACCGGGTGATCGTTTCCGGTCCGTACACCCGCTCCATCGTCACGAATTCGGAAATCGGAGCCATCGTACCACTCGTGTTACGGATGTATACGGAGTTCAGGTTCTGGGGACTGGCCCGGTACGCCGGATCAGCCTGAATCATTACCCGATATTGCTTACCAAACTGGTTAAAGTTGGAAGCATACACGCCACCAAAATACCCTTGTAAGGCACTCAATACGGCGTTGACCGTTAATCCGGCTTCTTTGGTACGGGCCACATTTACGTTGACCTGATACTGCGGGAATGTCGGGTTAAAGGTGGTTGTGGCAAATTGAATTTCCGGACGTTTCAACAAAGCGGCCATGAAATCTTTTTCGACCTGGAACAGCTTTTCGATGGTTCCGCCCGCCCGGTCCTGCAACTGTAACTCAAAACCGTTGCTGGTACCAAAACCCTGAATGGTCGGTGGCGAGAAGAACACGATTTCAGCCCCGCGAATGTGAGCGGTTTTAGCAAACAGATCCCGGATTACGGCATTGTTATCCTTATCCGGGCGTTCTTTCCAGTCTTTCAAGCCAATAATGACCATCCCGTATGAACTACCATTCCCACTAATGATACTGCGTCCGGCCAGACGCGTCGTGAACCGTACGGCGGGCATTTCGCGAGCAATGCGGTCTACTTCATCCCCGATGGCCGTGGTACGCTCTACGGACGAAGCCGGAGGTAGCGTAATGTTAGCAAAGATGGTTCCCTGATCTTCATTAGGAACGAAACCCGAGGGCGTTGATCGAAGCAACCAGACGAAGATTCCCGCAAACACGGCAATACTACCCAGAGCAATCCATTTTTTCGCCGAAAGGAAGGTTACCGAACGTTTGTACTTTTCTGTAACGGCATCAAAACCCGTATTGAACGCCGTATAAAAACGTTGCATGAATCCTTTCTTATGGTGCTCCTTGTCGTGCGGTTTCAGCAGCAGGGCACACAGGGCTGGACTCAGCGTCAGGGCGTTGATGGCCGAAAGAATAATCGAAATTGCTAGCGTTAGCCCGAACTGTTTGTAGAATACCCCCGTCGAGCCACCGATAAAACTTACTGGTACGAATACCGCCGCCATCACCAGCGTAATGGAGATGATAGCTCCGCTGATTTCGCTCATGGCGTCGATGGAAGCCTTGCGGGCTGACTGATACCCTTCGTCGAGCTTGGCGTGCACGGCCTCCACTACGACAATGGCATCATCCACTACGATACCAATGGCCAGTACCAAAGCAAAGAGTGTCAACAAGTTAATCGTGAATCCAAACAGGTTCAGGAAGAAGAACGTACCAACAATCGCGACGGGTACAGCAATGGCTGGAATGAGCGTCGAACGGAAATCCTGCAAGAAGATAAACACTACGATAAATACGAGGATGAAGGCCTCGATCAGCGTATGAATTACCTTTTCAATGGAAGCATCCAGGAAGTTGTTGGCGTTGAGCAGCTCCGCGTAATGAACCCCGGAAGGAAATGATTTTTCCGCTTCCTTGATTACTTTCAGGGAGTTTTCGATGACTTCCTGAGCATTCGAACCCGCCGTCTGGTTGACCGCCAGTGCCACCGAAGGATAGCCCTGCGACGTCGAAATACTGGCGTAGCTTTGGGCTCCCAATTCTACCCGGGCAATATCCCGTAACCGCAGTACCTGTCCACCCGGCGTCGAACGAATAATCATGTTTTCAAACTGACCGGGGTCTTTCAGACGACCCGGGTATTTGATGACGTACTGGAACGACTGGTCGCTGCTTTCCCCGAACTGACCCGGAGCCGCTTCCACGTTTTGTTCCGCCAAAGCCGCTGATACGTCATCGGGAATCAGTCCATAGGTAGCCATCACGTCCGGTTTCAGCCAAATCCGCATGGCGTAATCCCGCAAACCGAACGCACTCGCATCCCCTACCCCGGTTACCCGTTTGAGTTGGGGTACGATGTTGATGTTGGCGTAGTTTTGTAAAAACGTAGCATCGTAGGCCTTGTTTTTACTATACAAGGTAAAGATCAGTACGTTACTACTTTGCCGCTTGCTGGTAATTACCCCCGACCGCGTTACTTCCTGCGGTAGCAAACTCGTCGCTCGGGATACGCGGTTCTGCACGTTTACCGCCGCTAAGTCAGGGTTGGTACCGAGTTTGAAGAAAATGGTGATGGTGGCAGTACCGTCGTTGGCCGCCGTAGAAGTCATGTACATCATGTCTTCTACCCCGTTAATCTGTTCTTCCAACGGTACAATCACACTGGACAGTACCACGCTGGCGTTGGCCCCCGTATACGTCGCCTGCACCTGTACGGTCGGCGGAGCAATTTCGGGGTACTGGGAAACGGGCAGGGTGATTAGCCCCAGCACGCCCAGCATGACAATAATGATGGAGATAACGGTGGATAATACCGGCCGTTCAATGAATTTTCTTAACATATCAAATGAGGTTGTGCGTGGAAGGCTTTGGCGTAGGACACCCAGCCGTCTGCTCTAAACCGCTCTTACTTTCGCGTCGTATCGGCAGCAGTAGCCGTAGAATCCGCCTGCGGAGCCGCTGGCTTGATTTCCACATCGTCCCGTAAGGCGGTAATACCATCCGTAACGACCCGATCACCCGCTTTTAGCCCCTGCTGCACAATGAACGATTTGCCGTCCGTCGTGGGTCGTACCTGGATTTCCACACTCTTGACTTTATTACCCTCCACTACTTGGTATACCAGACGTTTGCCTTGCAATTCGTACGTAGCTTTCTGGGGAATTAGCAGAGCGTTATCAATGTGGGAAGAAACCCGCACCTGACCCGTACTACCGCTGCGAAGGAAGCCTTCGGGGTTGGGGAACGTCGCCCGGAAGTTGGCCGAACCCGTTTCGGTACTGATCAGTCCACTAGCGGTTTCTACGCGACCTTTGTGCGAGTATACTGTTCCATCGGCCAGTACCAGCGATACCCCTGGTAATGTGGCAAGCCGTTGCTGGAGCGTGTTTCCTTTTACATCGCGGAAGAAATCCAGCAGTTGTTTCTCGTTGAGGGAAAAGTAGGCGTACACGTTTCCCGTATTGGCTACGGTTGTCAGGGGTGTTGTGGTCGTAGGACTCACTAAGCTACCCAACTTGAGGGGCAGCAGACCAATGACGCCATCCACCGGACTTACCACTTTCGTGTAACTCAGGTTCGTATTGGCATTCGCCAGCGTAGCCTTGGCCTGAGCCAGAGCCGCCTGCCGGGATTGCAGAGTGTATTCCGCTGACTCCAGCTCGTAGTGACTAATGATGTCTTTCTCCACGAGTGGTTTTACTTTATTCACCTGCATCTGAGCCGCGTTTACGTCAGCCTGAGCAATTTTGATGCTGGCCTGAGCCGTACGTACTTCTTGCTCATATTGGGGAGCACTGATGCGGAAGAGTACCTGTCCTTTACGAACCAGGGCTCCTTCGTCTACGTAAATGTGATCAATATAGCCGTCAATTTTCGGTCGGATTTCTACGTTCTGCTGACCCTGCATGGTTGCCGGATAGTCGGTATACACATCCGTGGGTTGAGCGGCTACCGTAATAACGGGATATTCTTTAGGAGCTGCCGGGGCTTGTTGTGCCCCCTGCTTCTGTTCATCTTTTTTTCCGCAGGCCACGGCCAGTACCAATAGGCAGAGACCCATTTTTCCAGCAAGCCTGGTTCGGAAAGACGACGATTGAGATGGGATGAAATGCATTACTCAGCTATTAAAACTTGTATTATACCAGGAATGACAACCAACCATTTGAAAAATTTGTTTCCTCTCCTTTCTCACAACCATCGATTGTCCGATTCCGATACCCAAAAGAAGCCCCAAAATCTGTCGAAAATCTGACGGATTGCCCGATTTGTCAACCTTATTGACCAATTTGTCGATTATTAAAAAATTGTAATTTTTATTTTTGCCAGTGAATCCGAATCACGTGTTGCGAGTGCTGGTAGGCGTACGCACAATGAAAGTCGAGCGTCTCACAAATCGCTTCTACAATGGCGAGTCCTAACCCCAGTCGCCCATTATCCGTAGACTTGGTATGATACCGGGCAAATAAATCCTCGGTCCTCCCCTCCACGACTGATCCGGTATTACTCATCTCAAAGCCACGGCTCGTCAGACGGATGGTAATTTCTCCCTGATTTACATTGTGTTGCACGGCATTTCGCAGCAGATTATCCACTAAAATCCGTACCAGTTCTTCGTTGGTGCTGAGCAGTACGGGCGTGTCCGCCTGCAAGGTCACGGTGAGGTTGCGGTACTCGATGAGTTCTTCGTAGGTTTCCAGGCTTTCCCGCACTAGTTCATTGAAGTTGATTTCCTTTTTTTCAATGTTGCCAGCGTACTGAATGCTGCGAATCCGGGATAATAGATTGAGTCCTTTATGGATACCCGACAGCCGGACAATCGTCTTCTTAATATCCAGCAGTTCCTTCCGGTTTTCTGACTCCAGACTGGTTCGCTTGAGAATCAGTTCGACTTTAGCCAGCAGAATACTTAGGGGTGTTTGCAGCTCGTGAGCCGTATTTTCGGTAAACTCCCGCAGTTGGTTGTAAGCACTCTGGGTTTTGGTCGTGAAATCCAGAATGGCCTGATTGAACAATTCAAACTCCCGGATGTGCGTATCTTTCAGTTGTAGCGGCTCTTTGTTGCGAATGTGATACGAGTTGATCCGTCGGAGATTCTGATAAAAAGGCCGCCAGAGATTGTACGAAACCCGGTTGAGATTAAACTGGAAAAAGCCCCAGTTCAGCAGGAAGAATAAGATCAGTGAGAAGGCCACAGCAAACAAAACCGCCTCATTTTCAGGACCACCCGGTTCATTTAGCTCGATTTTGGTAATCTTCAGTTCGTACCAGCGATTTTTGATTTTGGCCGTCGTCGTGAATTCCTTGATCCGCTTGTTGTTCAGGTGCTGATTAAAAAAAAGGATCGACCAGAAATCGCTGTCCACGGTCACGACGTCGAAGAAATGGTATTCGAAGTAAGAATAAGGTTTGGTATCCGCTGGTAACGGGCGGTAGGTAATACCTTCTATTTTAGGAAACGAACCCGTCAGCTCCACGTACGAAACCACCTCCTCGGCCTGAGCCTTGAACCGGTTTCGATAAATGACTTTATAGTAAAAATCAATGACCAGGTTGTTGAATAAAATCGTCAGGACGAGCAGAATGGGCAAGGCTACAACGTAAACCTTCTTAATCTTCGTAATGAAGCGTTTACTGTACTGATTAATTGCCATCGGATTTCTTTAAGGTATAGCCCATCCCGTACATCGTCACGATGCTGACTTCACAACCTTCTTTCTTGAGTTTCTGCCGGAGGTTTTTGATATGGGTGTAGATGTAATCGAAAGAATCAACCATATCAATGTCGTCTTTCAGTACGTAGTCGGACAGCGACTCTTTGGAAACCGTCCGGTTTTTATTCACCAGCAAGTAGTACAGAATCCGTAACTGACTGTGCGTCAGCTTTAGTTCCTGCCCATTTACGCGTACCTGATTCGCAGCCAGATCATAGGAAAGGTTATGATACACCAGTTCCTCGGAGTCCTGGGGGTAGCGGCGGCGAATAATACTGCGGATACGGGCCAGCAGTTCATCAAGGTGAAAGGGCTTGACCAGATAATCATCGGCCCCGAGGTTGAGGCCGCGTAGTTTGTCGTCCAGGCTATTCCGTACCGAGATGATCAGTACGCCCGGATGCGAGTCCATACTCTGAATGTCGCCAAAAAGATCAAAACCCAGTCCACCGGGCAAATTGATGTCTAGTACGACAATATCATAGATTTTATCCGCCAGTTTTTCGCGGGCTTCCTGAAACGACAATGCCGTTTCGCAGGAAAAACCTTCCTGCACCAACGCCGAACGAATACTGTCGGATAACAACGTTTCGTCTTCTACCAGTAGAATCTTCATAGGTCATTTCCAAAGTTCTGATCCCTAAATAACGCATCAATTCTGTCTAAAATCTGTGCATCCTCCCGTCCCCGCTTTCTTCCGGCGGAAATGGGCATTCGTCCGTTCGAAGTCGGCACTCGGTAAGATTCATTTCGCGGCCCCTGGGATTGGTATCACTTTTGTATTGTTCCTTTCCTGGACCAAAAGCAATGAAACGATACGTATTTACCCTATCCTTTGGAGCCCTATTCGGTTTGAGTCACGGTTACGCACAAGTACCCACCGACTCCCTTTCTGTACAGCCCGTCGCTGCCGACTCCACGCAGCCCGCTGCTCCTAAAAATCCCGTAGTGACGGGATTCCTGGTTGATTCTACCGGCGGCAAACCCGTAGAATTTGCCAGCGTTGCCTTATTCAACCGATCGACCAATCAACTGGTAACGGGTACGGTAGCCGATGGCAAGGGCCAGTTTACGATCAGTAACGTAAGCCCCGGTAATTACCGCCTGCAAATTTCATTTGTGGGGTACGAAACCAAATCAATTGAGCCGCTGAACGTTATTCAGGATGTGACGCTGGGCGTTATCAAACTGTCAGGCGATTCCAAAACGCTTCAGGAGGTTACCGTAACGGGGCAGAAAGCCTTGATTGAAGAAAAGGTAGACCGCCTGGTGTATAACGCTGAAAAAGACATCTCCTCCAAAGGGGGTGACGCTTCCGATATTTTACGTAAAGTACCCATGCTTTCGGTCGATCTGGACGGAAACGTTTCGATGCGGGGAAGCAGTAACATTCGCGTACTGATTAATAACAAACCTTCCACGATTGTCGCCAGTAGCGTAGCGGATGCCCTCAAGCAAATTCCCGCCGACCAGATTGCTACGGTGGAAGTCATTACTTCGCCTTCGGCTAAATACGACGCGGAAGGTTCCGGCGGGATCATCAACATCATCACGAAGAAAAATAACCTGCAGGGTTTCAACCTGAACCTGGATACGGGCGTGGGTAACCGGGGAGCGAACCTGGGACTGAACGGTAATTATCGACAAGGAAAAATGGGCTTCACGCTGGGCGGCTTTGGCCGGGCGGAGTACAACGTCAAAACGCTTTCTACGCTCGATCAAACCAGTCAAGTAGGTGGCAATACCCTTCTATCGCGTCAGAGGGGCGAAGGTATGTCCCGTGGTTTGATGGGCCGCTACAACCTGGGCTGGGATTACGATATTTCGAAAAACCAGAGCATCACGGCGGGTATTCGCTATGGATTGCGGAACCGGAATGTCGATCAGGATTACCTGACGGAACTGTTTACCAACGGAGCCATGACGGGTACGCAAAACCGGAACGTCACGACGAAAAACAATTCGGGTACCATTGATGCCAACATTGACTACCTGCACATTTTCAAGCCCCAGCAGGAATGGAGCGTATCGGCGTTGTACAGTCGTAACGACATGGTGAACAACTTCGACGCCGATCTGCTCTCGGGAGAATCCCTGACGGGTCGTCAGCGAAACCTGAATGATAACGTCAATCAGGAGTTTACCCTGCAAACGGATTACCAGACGCCCATTCAGAAAAACCAGATGCTGGAATTTGGATTAAAAGGCATCATGCGGAAAGTGAATAGTAATTACGAGTATCTGCTGGCCGGACCCACGGGTAACTATTTCCCGCAGGAAAATAACCCCGAAGGTTTCCTGGATTACAACCAGAACATTGCCGCGGGTTACGCTTCCTACACGTATACGACGAAAAATAAGTACACCTTCAAAGTTGGTACGCGGTACGAGTACACGGCTATCGACGCCCGCTCCAATACCGATGCGTCCATCGCCATTCCGAACTATAGTAATTTCGTACCGAGCGTCAACATCTCCAAGGCTTTGAAAACAGGAATGGTGAAACTGGCCTACAACCGCCGGATTCAACGGCCGGGTATTCAGCAACTGAACCCTAACTTCAATGCCGCTAACCCGCAAAACGTAACCATGGGAAACCCGCTGTTACGTCCCGAGTTGACGGACAACGTGGAGCTTGGCTACAGCAATACCTTTAACAAGGCGTTCTTTAATGCGGCGGTGTTTGGTCGCTTCACCAACAACTCGATTACGCAGGTTCGGACGCCCCTCGATACACTGGCCGGAGCCATCTTGACGACGTTCGAAAACATTGGTTCAGAACATGCTTTAGGGGTCAACCTGTTTTTCAAGTACGACCTCTCGTCTAAGTTCAGCCTCGATTTCTTCACCAACAGTTACTATACTAAACTGCAGGGTACGACTACGGGACTGGACGGTTTGTCGATTAACATTGAAAATTCGGGCTTCAACGTCGATTTTGGTAGCCGTTTACAGGCAACGCTGGGTAAAGGCTGGGGTATTCAGGGCTTCGGTATGATGCGGGGGCCGCAGGTACAATTACAGGGTCGGATGGCCGGTTTTGGGTTTTATAACTTAGGTATTCGGAAAGACTTTGCCAACAAGAAAGGCAGCATCGGTATTGCGGCCGAAAACTTTCTGGCTTCCAACATTCGGATGAAAACGGAGTTGACGTCACCACAGTTTACGCAGGTGAACAACATGTACATGTATAACCGGGGCGTACGGCTGACCTTTAGTTACAAGATTGGAAAAATGAGTATGCAGGCTCCCCGCCGTCGGACGAAATCCATTCAAAACGACGACGTGAAAGACGGAGGCGGAACTGATACTGGAGCAGGTATGCAGAACGGTAGTGGCGGCCAGCCTTCGGGCGGTACGCCTTCCGGCGGAGCACCCGCTGGCGGTGGCAAACCAACGACCAGTCCTAAAAAATAAGATTCATTTTTTAATACATAGAGTTCATCGTCAAAAGCCCCCGGTCGTACTGGGGGCTTTTACTGTTTATTATCTGTTTTCGGCAAATTTTACTTGAAGTACGTATCTTGGCTGAAGTCCAGTCATTATGCGAATCTTTCCTACTCCTCTTCTCTAAACCTATGATCACGTATCCCTCTAAAGTAGGCCTTGAACTCGTCCTTCCGATTTCGATTCTCTGTCTTGGAATCGCTAGTTTTATGGCTTACCAGGGGATTTGGCTTGGACTGGGAATCATCTTGCTTTGCTCGCTATTCATCATTCATGTCTTTTCTACGACTGTCTACCAGATGGATACTGATACACTCAGAATTAGCTCTGGCTTTTTGTTTCAGGAACGCATTGAAATAAAGTCCATTCGAAAAGTATCCAAGTCCAGAAATATCCTTCAGTCTCCTGCCCTATCGCTGGACCGGATTGAGCTGATTTATAATCGCTTTGACCATATTCTTCTTTCGCCCAGGGATAAGGCGGGCTTTGTGGCGGAGCTATTAAAACGTAATCCCAGCATTGAAGTCCAACTATAAAAACATTGCGAGTAGCCGGACCTTATGCACAGGGTCCTGACTACTCGCAACGAATGGGAAAACTTTCCTATTTAATAATCTTCAACCGGCTCTGCACCGCCACATTCCAGACGTCCAGTTCACCCTCTACTTTCCGAATCATTTCTTCCGGGTACTTATCATTCTTAAGTAGTTTGATAATCTCCTGTCGCTGGAAATTAATCACCTCCAGTTCACTAAAAATATACTGTTTGAATTGCTCATTACGGGTCTTTAGGGATGGCTGTATCCCATCCGTAGGGAGAGAGCCGTTCAGGTAGCGGATTTGCTGTTCAAAACGGTTTCTCAGGCCGTTATGAATGTATTCGTTTCCTCCTAGGATCGGCAGTTCCTTGTCAATAAAGGTCATGGCCTGACGAGCCATATGCAGACGCAGTTTCCGTTCAAGAGCCGCTTCTTTTTCGGTATCTTCTTTTACATTAAAATGACGAACGAAAAACGGCAACGTTAAGCCCTGTAACACCAGCGTAACCAGAATCACAATAAAGGCCAGAAAGAGAACCACGTCTCGATTAGGAAAAGCATTACCGTTTTGCAGGGTCAGCGGCAGGGCTAAGGCCGTGGCCAGCGATACCACGCCCCGCATGCCCGCCCAGCCGATGATAAAGAGTTCGCCCTTGCTCTTGATGGTAGCTTCATTGGCAAAGCCGAATCGCATGGAAGATTTGGAAATAACAAACAGCCAGGCCATCCGAATGAATATAGCCGCCGCACTCACGAGTAGTCCGTAGAGAATGAGGTGCGTCATCGAATACTCGGTAATGCCTTCCAGCAACCAGGGTAGCTGTAAGCCAATGAGAATGAAGACAAAACCGTTGAGCAGAAAGCCCAGCAGTTCCCAGAAATTGTTAC